>NZ_VIKA01000100.1 GCF_006704265.1 Elioraea sp. Yellowstone
AGCGCGGCGCGATCGCGGTCGGCCACGGCGATGTGCCAGCCGGCGGCGGCGGCCGCGCGCGCCACCGCGAGCCCGATGCCCGAGGCGCCGCCGGTGATCGCGACCACGCGTGGTGCCATGCGCTTCCTCCTCTGCCCCGCCACCATGGACCATGACGGGCGCGCCGGTAAGCGGCGCGCGCGCATGACCCCTTGCGGACCTGCCCCCCTCCTCCGCATCCTGCCGGCAACGCCGCATGGAGGAGGATCCGCCGATGACCGTCGCCGCCAACCGCCGCACGTTCCTGCTCGGCAGCGCCGGGCTTGCCGCCGGGCTCGCCGCCCCCTGGGTGTCGCGCGCGCAGGCGCTGAAGAGCGAGTACAAGCTCTCGGTGGTCGGCAACCGGCCGATCCCGCTCTCCGAGGGCGCGTTCCAGTGGGCGGAGCTGATCACCGAGCGCACCCAGGGACGGATCAACGTGAAGGTCTATCCCGGCAGCCAGCTCGTCGGCGGCGACCAGACGCGCGAGCTGCTCGCCATGCGCCAGGGCGTGATCGACTTCACCGTCTCCTCCACCATCAACCTCTCGCCGCAGATCCGCGAGATGACGCTCTTCTCCATGCCGTTCCTGATGCCCGGGCACCGCGCCTTCGATGCGCTGATCCAGGGCGAGGTCGGCCGCGACCTCTTCGCCGTTCTCGCGCGCCGCGACGTCGTGCCGCTCGCCTGGGGCGAGAACGGGTTCCGCGAGATCTCCAACAGCCGCCGGCCGATCCGCGTGCCGGACGACCTCAAGGGCATGAAGATCCGCTTCGCCGCCGGCGCGATCTTCGCCGACATCTACACCGCCCTCGGCGCCAATCCGGTGCAGATGACCTTCGCCGATCTCCAGCCCGCCCTCTCCACCGGCGCGGTGGACGGGCAGGAGAACCCGATCAACCTGTTCCTCGCCTTCAAGATGGACACGCTGGCGCAGAAGCACCTCACGGTGTGGAACTACTGCGCCGATGCGGGGATCTTCCATGTCGCCAAGGGCGTCTGGGAGAGCTTCTCGAAGGCCGACCAGGAGATCATCGCCGAGAGCGCGAAGGAGGCGGCGAAGCGGCAGATCGCCGCCGCCCGCAAGGGCATCGGCGAGGGCGACCGCTCGTCCTTCGACGAGCTCGCGCGCCGCGGCGTCGCGGTGGTCGAGCTCTCGGACGCCGAGAAGCAGGCCTTCGCTCGCGCCACGCGCCCGGTCTTCGACAAGTGGGCGGGCCAGATCGGCGCCGAGCTCGTCCGCAAGGCCGAGGCGGCGATCAAGGCGCTCGCCTGACCGGACCGATGCGGGGGCGGTGCGCCGCCCCCCTCCGCCCGTGATGTCCGACGGCGACCAGCACCGCGCGCCCGGGCTTGAACTCGGCGAGGCGAAGCCGCGCATCCCGGTCGCGCTCGAGGGCGCGATCGGCGCGGCGATCATGGCCGCGCTCGCGCTGATCACCTTCGCCAATGTGCTGGTGCGCTACTTCACCAACGCCTCGATCGCCTTCACCGAGGAGTACTCGGTGGCGCTGATGGTGATCATGACGCTGGTCGGCTCGGCCGCGGCCTTCGGCGCCGACCGGCACATCCGCATGACCTTCTTCACGGAGAAGCTCTCCCGTCCGGTGGCGCGGCGCATCGAGCAGGCCGTGCTCGCCGCCTCCTTCGCGGTGTTCGCCGCGATCGCGTATCTCGGCGCGCTCTATGTCTGGGACGAGTACCGCTTCGAGGTGCTCTCGCCCGGGCTCGGCGTGCCGCAGTGGCAGTACACGGTGTGGATGCCGCTGCTCGCCGCGCTGATCTGCCTGCGCATCCTCGGCCGCATGTGGCGCGTGCTGCGGAGCGGCTGAGCCGTGGTGGTCGAAGGCTCGGCGCTGCTGCTCGGCGCGTTCTTCGCGCTCCTGTTCCTCGGCGTGCCGATCGGCATCGCGCTCGGACTCGCGGGCTTCGCGGTGATCGCCGCCGAGGGGCTCGGCGTGATGGCGCTGCCGACCAACATCTGGACCGGCATCGCCAAGTACCCGCTGCTGGCGCTGCCGATGTTCGTGCTCGCGGGGATGATGTTCGAGCGTTCGGGGGTGGCCGAACGCCTGGTGCGCTTCGCCTCGGCGGTGGTCGGACAGCGTCGCGGCGGGCTCGCCGTGGTCGCGGTGCTGGTGTGCATGATCCTGGGCGGGATCTCGGGGTCGGGCGCGGCGGATGCGGCGGCCGTCTCGGCGGTGATGCTGCCCTCGATGCTGAAGCAGCGCTACCCGCGTCCCTACATCGCCTCGCTGATCGCCGGCGCCGGCTCGACCGCGGTGCTCATTCCGCCCTCGATCCCGTTCATCGTCTATGCCGTGCTGGTTCCGGGCGTCTCCGTGCCGGCGCTGTTCGTGGGCGGCCTGGTCCCGGGCGTGCTGGTCGGGCTCGCGCTGCTGATCCCGGCGGTCGTGCTCGCGCGCGTGCACGGCTTCGGCGCCCCCGACCCGGGCGAGGAGCGGCCGCCCTTGGGGCGCAGCTTCGTCGAGGCCGCCTGGGGGCTCGCGGCGCCGGCCGTCATCCTGGGGGGCTTGCGCACCGGCCTGTTCACGCCGACCGAGGCGGCGGTGGTGGCGGTGTTCTACGGCCTGTTCGTCGGCGCGGTCGTCTATCGCACGCTGGGCCTGCGCGAGATCTACGCCACGCTGCGCGATTCCGCGGAGATCTCGGCGGTGGTGCTGATCATCGTCGCGCTCGCCAGCATCTTCGCCTTCGCCGGCTCGACGGTCGGCGCCTTCGACGCCCTCGCCCGCGCCATGGTCGGGCTGACCGGGTCGGATGCGGCGATGAAGCTGATGGTCACCGCGCTGGTGCTGGTGGCGGGGATGCTGATCGATGCGATCTCGATCTTCCTCGTCTTCCTGCCGATCCTGGTGCCGATCGCGCGCCAGTTCGGCTGGGACCTCACCTGGTTCGGCATCGTGCTGACCATGAACGTCGCGATCGGCGCCTTCACGCCGCCGATGGCGGTGAACCTCATGGTCACCTGCAAGGTGGCCGGCTGCGCGATCGAGCAGACGGTCCCGTGGGTGATCTGGTTCGTGCTGGCGATGCTCGCGGTGCTGCTCTTGGTGCTGTTCGTCCCCGAGATCGCGCTGTTCCTGCCGCGGCTGCTCGGCGACGTGTGACCTCCGCCCTGCCCTCGCCCGCGTGGGGAGAGGGAACCGTGTGTCGCCGCCGCGACCCTCTCCCCCGGAGAGGGACGGGGTGAGGGCGGGCCGCGCCCTCAGCTCGCGTAGTCGGGCTCCTCCCTGTCGAGCACGCGCCGCCAGGCGTCGAGATGCAGGCGCGCATCGACCTTCTCGCCCCACGGGCCGAGATAGTTGCGGCGGAACCGGTCGGGGATCGTGCGCAGCCTCATCCCCGTGGACAGCGCCGTCATCTGGTACATCGCCGTGCGCTCGGCGATGTAGAGCTCGTCGAAGGCCTCGTGCGGCGTCGCCCCGACCACCGTCACGCCGTGATTGCCCATCACCAGGATCGTCCTGTCGCCGAGCAGGCGCGCGATCCGGTCGCCCTCCTCGTTGTCGTGCACCGGCTCGTAGCCCGCGGTGTCGTAGACGATGCGGTCGTTCAGCAGCAGGTTGTTGTGGTGCGCGAGCGCCAGCTCGCCGCCGTCGATCAGCGACAGGGCGGTGAGGTACTGCGGATGCACATGCAGCACCGTCACCGCCTTCGGGTTGGCGATGTGGATGCGTGCGTGAATGTGGAAGGCGACCTTGCGCAGCTCGCCCCTGCCGCGCAGCACGCGCCCGTCGAGATCGCAGACGATCAGGTCGGACGCGCGCAGCTCGCGGAACAGGTAGCCGCGCGGATTGATCAGGAACAGCGGCTCCTCGCCCGGCAGCATCACGCTGTTGTGGTTGCCGATCTGCTCGTTCCAGCCGAGCCGCGCCGAGACGCGGAAGATCGCCGCCATGTCGCAGCGCAGCGCCCACTCCGCCTCCTCGGCCTTGCTGTCGCCGAGCGTCTTCACCACTGCCGTCATCGCCGTCCTCCTATGCCATGTCGCGTGCGATCACCGCGACCGGGTCCCCTTCGCGGCAGCGGCCCGGCGCGCGCGTGCACCAGAGCAGCCCGTCCGCCCCGTAGGTCAGCACCTGGGCCGGGCGCAGCGGCTGCTCGATCGCGTGCAGCCGCCCGGCCGCGGCGCCCGCGCGCACGGCCGCGCCGAGCGGATCGGCCGCCTCCCAGATCCCGTCCGAAGGCGCGAACACGTAGTGCGTGAGATCGGGCACGGTCATGCGCCGGCTCGGGCCGTGCGGGCCCGTCACCGGCCTCCCGTCCAGGATGCCGAGATGGCGCAGCACGTTGCGCACGCCCGCCTCGGCGATCGCCAGCGCCTCGCGCGACAGCCGCCCCGCCCCGCCGAGTTCCGAGGAGAGCGCGACCACGCCGCGCCGCTCCGCCGCGGCGAGCAGCGTGGGCCCCGCGTTCACCTCCTCGAGCAGCAGCGTGATCGGCGCGTTGAACGCATCCGCCATCGCGAGGCTGCGCTCCATGTAGCCACGATCGTCGACCAGGTGGCCGACCGCCGAGGGCACGATCTCCATCCCCGTCCCGCCCGAGTGCAGATCCATCTGCGCGTCGCACATCGGCAAGAGATGCGTGTCGATGTAGTGCGCCAGCACCTCGGCGAAGCTGCCGCGCGGGTTGCCGGGGAAGCAGCGGTTGAGATCCTTGCCGTCGAGCGGGCTCAGCCGCGTGCCGGCGCGCGCGGCGGGGAAGTGCATCGCCGGCAGGATGATCACCCGCCCCTGCACCTGCGCCGGCTCCAGGGTCTGCGCGAGCCGCAGGAGCGCCACCTGGCCCTCGTACTCGTCGCCGTGATTGCCGGCGGTGAGCAGCACGGTCGGGCCACTGCCATGGGCGATCACCACCGCGGGGATCGCCACCGTGCCCCAGCCGGAATCGTTGCGCGACAGCGGCACGCGCAGCCGGCCTTCGCGCTTGCCGCCGCCCCACCAGTCGATCTCCGCCCGCACGGGCGACAGCGCCGCCTCGTCCACGCCCCTCTCCTCTCCCGGCCGCGACTGTCGCGCCGCATGGCGGGTTTGCCAAGGGCCCGCCCCCGCGCCATCATTCCGCCGCACAACCGAGGGGAGACGGGAGCGATGATCACGCGCAGGCAACTCGGCGCGGCAGCGGTGGCGGGGATCGGCGCCTCGGCGCTCCGCGCGCCGGCGATCGCCCAGAAGCGGGGCGGCGAGGTGGTGGTGGCGCAGCAGGCGCAGCCGCCCAGCCTGGATGCGCAGACCACCACCGCGCAGGCCAGCCGCAACATCAACCTGCACATCTACGAGACGCTGTTCGCGCGCGACGAGGCGGGCAACCCGATGCCCGATCTGGCCGAGGGTGTGGACATCTCGGCCGACGGGCTGACCTACCGTTTCGCGCTGCGAACCGGCGTCAGGTTCCACAACGGCAAGGTGATGGACGCGACCGACGTGAAGGCCTCGCTCGAGCGCTACGGCAAGGTCGGCGGGTCGGCCTTCATCATGCGCCCGGTGGACGCGATCGAGACGCCGGATGCGCGCACCGTGACGGTGAAGCTGAAGGAGCCCTATCCCGGCTTCATCGCCGGCCTCTCGAGCCCGCGCGCGCCCTGCGCGATCATCCCGGCCGACGAGGCGGTGAAGGAGGCGAACCGGATCGAGATCATCGGCACCGGACCGTTCCGCTTCGTCGAGTACCGCCCCGACAGCCATGTCCGGCTCGCCCGCTTCGACGGCTACACGCCGAACACCAACTTCCGCGAGCGCGACGGGTTCGGGGGAAGGAAGACCGCGCATTTCGACGCCATCACGATCCGCTTCATGCCCGAGGCCGGGGCGCGCACCGCCGGGCTGCAGACCGGCGAGCTGCACGTGCTCGAGGCGCTCGCCGTGCCGGCGGCGCAGCGGCTGCGCGCCGACCGCAACATCCGCACCTACGAGATGATCCCCTGGGCCTTCCAGACCCTGATGCTGAACCATGCCCAGGGGCCGACCGGCAACGTCGCCTTCCGCCGCGCCATCCAGGCCGCGCTCGACCTCGAGGAGATCATGGCGATCTCCACCGACGGGCTCTACCGCATGACGCATGGCTGGCAGCATCCCGGCACCACCTATTTCGCCGGCGAGGTCGGCAAGGAGCTCTACAACATCAAGGACCAGGCCCGCGCGCGCGCGCTCCTGCGCGAGGCCGGATACCGCAACGAGGAGGTGATCGTGCTGGCCGACTCCTCGTTCTCCAATCACAAGGCCGCCGGCGAGGTCACCGCCGAGCAGCTCAAGGCGATCGGCGTGAACGTGCGCCTCGTCGTGCTCGACTGGCCCTCGGCGCTCAACCAGCGCACGCGGCGCGAGGGCTGGCACATCTGGACGCTGATGCTCGGCATCGAGCCCTACGAGGGCCCCTACGGCGTGGTCGGATTCTTCTCCGGCCATGCGCCGGTCCAGCACGAGCGCGACCCGGTGATCGAGGATGCGCAGCGGCGGCTCACCACCTCGCTCGCCGAGGCCGACCGCAAGAAGGCGGTCGCCGATTTCCAGGCGCGCATGTACGACCAGGCGATCGCCATCAAGTGCGGGGATGTCGGCATCGTCCAGGCCGCGCGGGCGAATGTGGAGAACTACAGGCCCTACCGCATCCCGCGCATGTGGGATTGCTGGTTCGCGTGACGGCAGGGCAGCGGACGGCGCGCGCCGGCACCCGCGCAGGCCGCAGCTAGAGGGCGCGTCGGCCGCGTGCTGCGCTACACGCTCGGGCGACTGGTTTCCGCCGTTCCCGTCCTGCTCGTCGTCTCGCTCGTCTCCTTCGCGATCATCGCGCTGGTGCCGGGCGACATGGCGAGCGAGATGGCCGGCCCCTCGGCGACCGCCGAGGAGCTCGCGCGGCTGCGCACCCAGCTCGGCCTCGACAAGCCGATCGTCGAGCGCATGCTCGACTGGTACGCCGCACTGCTGCTGCGCGGCGATCTCGGCGAGAGCGTGCTGCTGCGCCAGTCCGTCACGGCGGCGATCCTGGAGCGGCTGCCGGTCACGCTCTCGCTCACCTTCCTCGCGCTGATGGTCGCCATCCTGCTCGGCGTGCTCGCCGGCATGATCGCGGCGGTGCGGCCGAACACCTGGTCCGACCAGGGGGTGATGGCGACCGCGCTGGTCGGCCTCTCCCTGCCGGATTTCTGGCTCGGGCTGGTGTTCATCTGGATCTTCGCGGTGCAGCTCGGCTGGCTGCCCACGGGCGGCTACGTGCCCTTCGCCGAGGACCCGCTCGGCTGGCTGCGCGCGATGGCGATGCCGGCGGGCTGCCTCGCGCTCACCCAGATGGGGCTGCTCGCGCGCATCACCCGGGCGAGCATGCTCGACGTTTTGCGCCAGGACTTCGTGCGCACCGCGCGCGCCAAGGGCCTGCCCGGCTGGGTGGTGGTGGCCAAGCACGCGGGCGCCAACGTGCTGGTGCCGGTGCTCACCGTCGCCGGGGTCACCACCGGCATCCTGCTCGGGGGTGCGGTGGTGATCGAGCAGGTGTTCAGCCTGCCCGGCGTCGGACGGCTGATCATCGGCGCGATCCAGCGCCGCGACTATCCGGTGATCCAGGGAGGCCTGCTGCTCACCGCCTCGATCTTCGTCGCCGTCAACCTCGTCGTCGATCTGCTCTATGCCGCCGTCGATCCCCGCGTCCGCTACGACCGACGATAGCGCCGCGCCGCAGGGACCGGCGCTCGCCGCGCGACTGCTGTCGCATCGCGGCGTCGTGGTCGGGCTGGTGCTGTTCGGGCTGGTCGTGCTCGCCGCGCTGACGGCCGACTGGATCAGCCCGCACGATCCGCTGCGCAACAACTTCCGCTACCGGCTCGGCGCGCCGAACGACATCCACTGGCTCGGCACCGACCGGTTCGGCCGCGACATCCTGAGCCGCATCATCCACGGCACGCGCGTCTCCTTGCGGATCGGCCTGATGGTGGTGCTGGCCACCGGCGTCCTCGGCGCGCTGATCGGCGCGACGGCGGGGTATTTCCGCCGGCTCGACGGGCCGGTCATGCGCGTGATGGACGGGCTGATGGCGTTTCCCGGCATCCTGCTCGCGATCTCGCTCGCCGCGGCGCTGGGGCCGTCGGAGCTGAACGCCGCGATCGCGCTCACGGTGGCCTACACGCCGCGCACCGCGCGGATCGTGCGCGCCTCGGTGCTGGTGGTGCGGGAGCTCGACTACGTCGAGGCGGCGCGTGCGCTCGGCGCCGGGCACGGGCGCATCCTCGCGCGCCACATCCTGCCGAACAGCCTCACGCCGCTGGTCGTGCAGTGCACCTACATCTTCGCCCTCGCGGTGCTGGCCGAGGCGGTGCTGTCCTTCATCGGCGTGGGCCCGCCGCCGCCCACGCCCTCGCTCGGCTCGATCATCGCCGACGGGCGCGACTACATCCTCGAGGCGCCCTGGATCTCGCTCTATCCCGGCATCGCGATCGCGATCACCGTGCTCGGGCTCAACCTGCTCGGCGACGGGCTGCGCGACGTGCTCGATCCGCGCATGAAGGTCGAGATCCGGTGAGCGCGCTGCTCGATGCGCGCGGCCTGACCGTGCACTTCGGTCCCTGGGCGGTGGTCGAGGACGTGTCGTTCTCGGTCGCGCCCGGCGAGGTGCTGGCGATCGTCGGCGAGTCCGGCTGCGGCAAGTCGATGACGGCGCTCGCGCTGATGCGGCTGGTGCCGGAACCGGGCCGCGTCTCGGGCGCGGTGCTGTTCGAGGGACGCGACCTGCTCGCGCTGACGGAACGCGAGATGCGGCAGGTGCGCGGCAGGCGGATCGCGATGATCTTCCAGGAGCCGATGACCAGCCTGAACCCGGTGTTCACGGTCGGCCACCAGATCGCCGAGGCGCTCGCCTGGCACGGGACGATGTCGGGCGCGGCGGCGCGCGCCGAGGCCGCGCGGCTCCTGTCGCTGGTCGAGATTCCGAACGCGGCCGAGCGGCTGTCCGCCTATCCGCACGAGCTCTCGGGCGGGATGCGCCAGCGGGTGATGATCGCGATCGCGCTCGCCTGCCGCCCGGCCCTGCTGATCGCCGATGAGCCGACCACGGCGCTCGATGCGACGGTGCAGGCGCAGATCATCGACCTGCTGCGCCGGCTGCGCGCCGAGCTCGGCATGGCGGTGATCCTGATCACGCACGATCTCGGCGTGGTGTCCGACTTCGCCGACCGCGTCGCCGTGATGTACGCCGCGCGCGTGGTCGAGACGGCGCCGGCGGAGGCGCTGTTCGCCGACCCGCGCCATCCCTACACCCAGGGACTGCTCGCCAGCCTGCCGCGGCTCGATACGACCGCGGAGCGGCTCGCCGCGATCCCCGGCCAGGTGCCGCCGCCCTTCGCGCTGCCGCCCGGCTGCCGCTTCGCGCCGCGCTGCGCCCACGCCAAGGCGCCGTGCGAGGCCGCGCTGCCGCCGCTGCTGCCGGCCGGCGAGGCGCGCGCCGCAGCCTGCATCCGCCTCACCGGCTACGCCGCGCCATGACGGCCATCCTGAGCGTGCGCGGCCTGGTGAAGCACTTCCGCGGCCGCGGCGGGCTGTTCCGCGACGCCCCGCCCCCCGTGCGCGCGGTGGACGGGATCGACCTCGACGTGCCGGAGGGCGGCACGCTCGGGCTCGTGGGCGAGTCCGGCTGCGGCAAGTCCACGACCGGGCGGCTGGTGCTGCGGCTGATCGAGGCGGACCAGGGCACGATCACCTTCGCCGGCGAGGACGTGCGCGCGGCCGACCCGCCCCGGCTGCGCGCGCTGCGCCGGCGGATGCAGATCGTGTTCCAGGACCCGTTCGGCTCGCTCGATCCGCGCATGACCGTGCGCGAGATCCTCGAGGAGCCGTTCCTGATCCACCGCATCGGCGATGCGGCCGAGCGGGCGCGGCGGGTGCGCAGGCTGCTCGATGCGGTGGGGCTCGCCGCGCACCACGCGGCGCGCCATCCGCACCAGTTCTCGGGCGGGCAGCGCCAGCGCATCGGGCTTGCGCGCGCCCTCGCCCTCGACCCGGCGCTGATCGTCGCCGACGAGCCGGTCTCGGCGCTCGACGTCTCGGTGCAGGCGCAGGTCCTGAACCTGATGAAGGACCTGCAGCGCGAACGGCGCCTCTCCATGCTGTTCATCAGCCACAACCTCGCGGTGGTGCGGCACATGGCCGACGCGGTGGCGGTGATGTATCTCGGCGTGGTGGTGGAGCAGGCGCCGCGCGAGACGCTGTTCGCCGCCCCGCTGCATCCCTACACCCAGGCGCTGCTGTCGGCGGTGCCCGACCCGGGCGGCGAGAGGCGCGCGCGCGTGGTGCTGCGCGGCGAGATCCCCTCGCCCACCGCTCCCCCCTCGGGCTGCCGGTTCCGCACCCGCTGCCCGCTCGCCGAGGCCCGCTGTGCTGCCGAGGTGCCGGCGCTGCGCGCGGTCGCGCCCGGCCATCGCGTCGCGTGCCATCTCGTCTGACTTGCCGACGCGCCGGCCCGCCTGTATCGGGCGGCGCATGACCATCCTCGTCACCGGCGCGGCCGGATTCATCGGCTTCCACCTGGCCCGCGCCCTGCTCGCGCGCGGCGAGCGCGTGATCGGCTTCGACTCCGTCAACGCCTACTACGACCCGACGCTGAAGGAGGCGCGGCTCGCGGTGCTGGGCCAGGACCCGGGCTTCGCGATGGTGCGCGGCGACCTCGCCGACCGCGACGCGGTGCTCGGCCTCGCCGAGGCGCATCCGACGATCGACCGGATCGTGCATCTCGCCGCGCAGGCGGGCGTGCGCTACGCCGAGGTGAACCCCTACGCCTATGCGGACGCGAACCTCATGGGCCAGGTGACGGTGCTGGAGCTCGCGCGCCGGCTGCCACGCCTCTCGCATCTCGTCTATGCCTCGTCCTCCTCGGTCTATGGCGGCAACACGAAGCTGCCGTTCCGCGAGACCGACCCGGTGGAGCGGCCGCTCAGCCTCTACGCCGCCTCCAAGCGCGGCGCGGAGATGATCGCGGCCTCCTACGCGCATCTGCACGGCATCCCCTGCACGGGGCTCCGCTTCTTCACCGTCTACGGCCCGTGGGGACGGCCCGACATGGCGGCCTTCCTGTTCGCCGAGGCGATCGCCGCAGGGCGCCCCATCACCGTCTACGGCGAGGGCAGGCTGAAGCGCGACTTCACCTATGTCGACGACATCATCGCCGGCGTGCTCGGCTGCCTCGATGCCGGGCCCGCGGTCGCTGCGCGCCCCGAGGAGCCGGGCGGACCGCCCCATCGCATCTACAACCTCGGCAACCACCGCTCGGAGGTGCTGGACCGCTACATCCGCCTGATCGAGCAGGCGCTGGGGCGCGAGGCGGTGCGCCGGCACGAGGCCAAGCCGCGCGCCGATGTGGCCGAGACCTATGCCGACATCGCGCGCGCGCAGGCGGATTTCGGCTTCGCGCCCGCCACGCCGATCGACGAGGGGATTCCGCGCTTCATCGCCTGGTTCCGCGCCTGGAAGGGCGTGTGAGGCGTCAGTTGGTGCGGTTCTGGAACGTCCTCGGGTCGACGAACCGGAACAAGGCGGGATCGAAGCGTCCGCCCGTCTCGGCACCATAGAGCGACACGCGCACGGCTTGGCCCTGCGCGTCCACCACCGTCCACTGGCGGAGCTCCAGCGGCGGATCGGCGAAGCCCAGCGTGATGCTGCCCTCGCGCGGCTTGCCGGCCTGGATCAGCGTCACCAGGATCACGCCCGGCGAACGATCCACCCGGACCGGCTCGACCTCGCCGCCGATCAGGCGGATGCGCTCGGCGAGCAGCACCGAGAGCGGGGTCGCGCCGATCGGGATGTGGCTGGTCTGCTGCACCGATCTGTCGTGGAAGATCACGAAGGTGCCGTCGGCCACCAGCAGGATCTGCGCCGGCGGGTCGTATTCGAATCGTATCCGTCCCGGCCGCTGGAGCCAGAGCGTCCCTTCCGCCGTGCCGCCGCGCGCATCGGCCTGGACGAAGCGCGCCTTGAGCGTGCGGATGCCGTCCAGATAGGCCTCGATCCGGGCGAGATCGGCACGGTCCTGCGCGGTCAGCGGCGCGGGTTCGGGCGCGGCGGCCGCCACGCCGCCGCGCGGCTGCGCCGGTGGCGG
>NZ_VIKA01000101.1 GCF_006704265.1 Elioraea sp. Yellowstone
GCCTCGGAGGGGGCGGCCAGCACGGCGGCCGCGCCGAGCCCGGCCATAGCCAGCGCCGCCCCCCGTCCCGCCTCGCGCCAGCCGAGGGCCACGGCCACCGGGAGCAGCACCGCCAGCACCGAGGCGCCAGGCTTGATGCCGTCCACGCGGCGCGGGGGCTCGGGGAACAGCCGCACGGCGTTGGTCAGCCAGCCGCCGGTGAGCACCTCGAACAGCAGCACGCAAGCGCCGAGGGCGACACCAAGCGCGAGCCCCCGCCCGGCCCGGCGGCGCGCCGCCGCGTCGAGCAGCGGGACGCTTCCGGCCACCAGCGCGCCGAGGCCGATCAGCGCGGCGAAGCGCAGCGCCCCGTCGAGCGAGACCCCCGGCACCACCGACCACGCCGCCGAGGCGATCCCCCAGGCCGCCAGCAGGCCGAGCGGCCAGAGCGCGATGCCGGCACGCGCCAACGCACCGAGCCGCGCCCGCTCGGCCCAGAGCAGGGCCAGGGCCGTCGCGACCAGGATCGGCGTCGCGGCGCGGGACTGCATCGCCACCGCCGTCGGCAGCACCGCCAGCGCCACCCCGAGGACGACGCCGCTCATCGCGTCCGCGCCGGACGCAGGCGCCGCAGCTGGGCCTCGCGCCGCGCGATGTAGCCGACCGAGACCGCCATCAGCGCCGCCCCCACCGCCAGCGGCCAGCCCGGCCGTTCGGCGAACACCGCCCAGCCGATCAGGGCGCCGATCGGCACGGCGACGAACTCCACCGGCGCGAGCAGGCTCGCCTCGGCCCGGCGCGCGGCCAGGCTCGCGCAGAGATCGCCGAGCGTGGCGAAGGCCGCTGCGGCGCCCAGCAGCGCGGCCTCGATCGGGCTCGGCGTGCGCCACCACCAGAGGCTCGGCGGCAGCCATGCCGCACAGCCGACGATGCCGTACCAGAACACGACGCGGATCGGCGGTTCGCCGAGCGAGGCGAGAGTGCGCACGAAGGCCAGCACGCAGGCGCCGCAGAACGAGGCGGCAAGGGCGAGCAGCGCGCCCGGGTTCAGCCCCAACGCCCCCGCCCGGGGCTCCGCGAACAGGATCACCATCACGCCGGCGAAGCCGATCGCGGCGGCGAGCGGCCGGCGCCACCCCACCGTCTCGCCCAGCACGGCGACCGCGATCACCAGCAGCCAGAGCGGCCGCGCCTGGCCGAGCGCGATCACGTCGGCGAGCGGGATGAGCGCGAGCGCCGCGATCGAGAGCCCCATCGCCGACACGCCGGCCACGCCGCGGCCGAGATGCAGCCAGACCCGTCGCGTGGCCAGCGAAGGCGCGCGCTTGCCGACCAGCCAGGGCGCCAGCAGCACCATCGTCAGCACGGCCCGCGAGAGCATCACCAGCGGCAGCGGCGTGCCGGCGGCGAGCACCGCCTTGTTGCAGGCCGTCATGCCCGCGAACAGCGCGGTCGCGAGCAGCATGAAGCCGATGCCGTGGATCGGCGCGGGCGGGCGCTTCATCGCCGGGCGGGCGCGCGGCCGGCAAGCGCCACGCCGGCGAGCACGAGCGCGAAGCCGACGGCATGGAAGCCGTGCGGCACCTCGCCGAGCAGCAGCATCGCCAGCGCGGTGCCGAAGAGGGGCTGGAGGTGCAGGAACGGCCCCGAGGCGGCCGGACCGATCAGCGCCACGCCGCCGTTCCAGCAGAGATAGGCGCCGATCGAGGCGGCGAGGGCGGCGTAGAGCACCGCGAGCGCGGTCGGCAGGTCCGCGCGCGGCATCGCCCCGGTGAGCGCGATCTCGGCGAGCCAGGACGGCAGCAGCAGCGCCAGACCGAACAGCACCGTGGCCGTCAGCAGCCCGAGCGGGGAGAAGGTGCCGCGCGGGATGCGGCGCAGCAGCACCGAGTAGATCCCCCAGCCGAGCACGGCGAGCAGCACGATCCCGTCGGCCGGGTTGAGACGCAGCGCGACCAGCGCCGCCGGATCGCCCCGCGCCGCGATCGTCGCCACGCCGGCAAGCGAGACGGCGAGCGCCGCGAGGCGCCGCGCGCCCGGCCGCTCGCCGTCGATCAGGAAGGCGGCGACGAGGATGGCAAGCGGGGTCAGGCTGATCACCAGCATGGCGTTGATCGCCTCGGTGCCGGTGAGCGCGATGTAGGAGAGCGTGTTGAAACTGCCCACGCCGCTCAACCCGAGTGCGGCGAGCAGCAGCGCATGGCGGCGGAGCGCGCCGCGCCGCGCGAGGAGTTCCCGCCCGGTGAACGGCAGCAGCACGGCTGCGGCGACGAGCCAGCGCCAGAACGCGAGGGCCACGGGCGGGATCTCGCCGCGCACCGCGCGGCCCATCACGAAGTTGCCGGCCCAGAACAGCGCCGCCAGCGCGAGCAGCAGCGCCGCCCGTCGCCAGGCGGGCTGGGACGCGGCCGGACGGGACGGCGCGGCGAGGCTCTGCGGATGCCGGGAGCCGGGCATGACGCCGCGAGGCTTAGCGCGGCGCGGCGCCGCAGGCCATGGATCCGTACCCGGACCGGCCAGGCATGGTCCTGACGCGTGGTCTTGAAGGGACGCCGCGCCCGGTCCACCCTGGTTGATGTTGTTTCACCGGAACGGTGCCGCCCGTCCCAGCCCGAGGTCGCTCCATGCTGCCCTGCTTCGCCGATCCCGGCGCGTCCGCGCTGCCGCTCCATGCCGTCGCGCCGGCGGGGCTCGAGGCCTGGTGCGCCGCCCACCCGGCGGGCGGCTTCGTGCGCGAAGCGGGCTTCGCCGCCAAGCCGGGCGAGCTGCTGCTGCTGCCCGGCGCGGCGGGGCTGGGCGGCGCGCTGGTCGGGCTCGGCGACGGGCGGCCGAGCGCCTGGAGCTTCGGCGGGCTTGCCCAGGCCCTGCCCGCGGGCAGCATCTGGCGCCTGGAAGGACCGGCCGATGCCCCGCGGGCGACCCTCGGCTGGGGCCTCGGCGCCTACCGCTACGGGCGGTTCCGCGCCGCGCCGCGCGCGCCTGCGCGACTGGTCCTGCTGCCCGACGCCCTGGCCGCGGCGCGCGAGGTCGAGGCGGTGTGGTTCGTGCGCGACCTGATCAACGATCCTGCGAATGTGCTCGGCCCGGCCGAGCTCGCCGAGGCCGTGGCCGCGCTCGGTGCCGCGCACGGCGCGACCGTGCGGCTGGTCGACGGCGAGGCGCTCGAGCGCGACTATCCGACCGTGGCGGCGGTCGGCCGCGGCAGCGCGCGCCCGCCGCTGGTCGTCGATCTCGCCTGGCGAGGCTCGGCGGCGGGCCCGGAGGCACCGCTCATCGCCCTCTGCGGCAAGGGCGTCTGCTTCGATAGCGGCGGCTACGACCTCAAGCCGGCCGCGGCGATGCTGCGGATGAAGAAGGACATGGGCGGGGCGGCGGTGGCGGCCGGCGTGGCGCGGCTCGTGATGCAGGCCGACCTGCCGGTCCGGCTCAGGCTGCTGATCGGCGCCGTCGAGAACAGCATCGGCGCGCACGCGATGCGCCCGCTGGACGTGGTGCGCACGCGCAAGGGGCTGACGGTGGAGATCGGCAACACCGACGCGGAGGGCCGGCTCGTGCTGTGCGATCTGCTGGCGGATGCGGATGCCGCCGCACCCGCCCTGCTCATGGACTTCGCGACCCTCACCGGGGCGGCGCGGGTGGCGCTGGGGCCCGATCTGGTGGCACTGTTCACGGAGGACGATCGTCTGGCGGAGGATCTTCTCGCGGCAGGCCTGGATGCGGAGGATCCGCTCTGGCGGATGCCGCTCTGGCGGGGCTATGCGGGCTGGCTGGACAGCCAGGCGGCCGATCTCGCGAATGTGTCCGGCAAGCCCCATGCCGGCGCTGTGGTGGCGGCGTTGTTCCTTCAGCGTTTCGTCTCCCGGGAGCGGCGCTGGGCCCATTTCGATCTCTATGCATGGAACGATTCGCCGCGTCCTGGACGTCCCGAAGGAGGCGAGGCGACCGGGATGCGGGCAGCGTTCCGGGCGCTTGCGGCGCGCTTCGGCACACCGGCGCATGGGTAACGGCTGAGCAAGGGCTGCCCAGCGCCGCAAGATGGTATCGGACAAGCAACCTTTGTCGAAAATGCTCTTTGCTTTTTCGTTGCGACACACTAGATGCGGGGCAGAGCCGCAGCCGGGGCACGGTGCGGCCGTTATGGAAGGTGAAGAACGATGGCAGCAAGCAACGCTAGCGAGCAGCTCCTTTCGGTGCTGCGTGAGACGATTGTCGCCCTGGTGCGTCGGGACGGCCCCGATCTTTCGGCCCGTCAGCTCGGCGTGTTCCTGACCGTCTACCTGACCGAGGGGCCGCATACCGTGCGCGGCTTGGCAGCCGAACTGAACGTCTCGAAGCCCGCGATCACGCGGGCGCTCGACCGGCTTGGCGAACTTGATCTCGCCCGCCGCAAGGTCGACCCGATGGATCGCCGCAGCGTGATCGTGCAGCAGACCCTGAAGGGGTCGGCGTTCCTGCGCGAACTGCGCAAGATCATGGGCGAGGCGGGCAGCGGACGCGGCTCCGGCAGCGCACGGCGCGCGGCGAACGCCTGACGCCCGAGCCCTGTGGGCGAGCGACCGCAGGGGCGCGGCCGCGCGGCCGCGCCCCTCGCGTCTCGGCCCCAGACGAACGGCGATCGGCGCTAGTAGCCGACCGTGACGTCCACCCGATTGAGCAGCTCCTCCCCGGCGGCGAGCCGACGCAGATTCTCGACCACTTGGCCCGCGACGCTGCGCGGGATCGTGATGCTCGCTGCATGCGGCGTGACGATCACCTTCGGGTGGCCCCAGAACGGATGCTCGCCCGGAAGCGGCTCGATCTCGAACACATCGAGCGTCGCCCCCGAGAGATGGCCCGAATCGAGCGCGGCCAGCAGGTCCGCCTCGACCAGATGGCCGCCACGCGCGACATTGATCACGTAGGCGCCCCGCGGCAGCGCCGCGAAGGTGCGCGCGTTGAGGATCCCGCGCGTCGATGGCGTCAGCGGCAGCAAGCAGACCAGGATATCGGTTCTTGAAAGAAACTTCATCATTTCTGCATCGCCGACGAAAGATTCGATTCCGTCGAGCCGCTTCGGCGTACGACTCCAACCGGCGACCTTGAAGCGCAGCGCTGCAAGCTTGCGTGCCGCATCCGACCCGAGCGTCCCCATCCCGAGGATGCCGATGCGCGTGTTCTCGGTGTCGGGGGCGGGCAGCTCATGCCAGATGCGCGCCTTCTGCTGGGCGCGATAGAGCTCGGCCTGGCGGTGGTGGCGCAGCACCGCCAGCAGAACATACTCGCTCATCGCCGCGGTCAGCAGCCGATCCACCAGCCGCACCACCGCGACTCCCGGCGGGGGCCCGGGCGGGCGGAACAGGTGGTCCACGCCGGCACCCATGCTGATCAGCAGACGCAGGTTGGGATAGCGGTAGAGGTCCTCGGGCGGGTGGTTCCAGGTCACCGCCGCGGTGATGTCCTCGACCGGACCGGTCTCGGGGAAGAGACGGATGTCGAGCGCAGGATCAAGCGCGAGCAGCTCACGCCGCCACACCTCCATCGTCGCAGGCTTGGTCGAGACGAGCAGCGCGCCAGTCACCGGTGGCCTCCCTCCTCTTCCTCCTCGCGCGTCGGCGTGGCGCGCACGAACGCGATCCAGTCCCCGTCGGGCGGGCGGCATTCCTCCGCGCCGGCGCGCAGCGTGATCGCCCGTGCCTCCCAGGCCTGCGCGAAGGCCGCGGGCGAGGAGGTCACGAAGGCGTAGCTGCGCGCATACACCTGATCCTTGATGCGCGGCAGGATGACAAGGAACCAGACCGCGACGCCGATGGTCAGCGCCAAGGCGCCGAGGGTCACGCCGCCGATCACGGTCGCGCCGATCACCCCGAACAGGCCGAGCCCGGTCGGCAGCGCCGTCTCGATGCGGCGGAACACCGGGCTGCCCGGGCGCGACATCACGCCGATGTTGACGCCCAGCACCAGCCGCTTCTGCGCCAACAGGCGCACGAGACGGGCATGGGCGTCGCGACTCGAAACGTCCGCCATGCCCGCCGCATAGCACGGCGAAGCGCCGTTGCGTCGATCGGGCTGCCGCAGCGTCGTCGCGCGGGCGTGAACGTCAACTGTTGACAGGATGGATTCGCCCCTCGATTCTCCCCAGCCGGAAGAGCACCGGCCACCGCACGAGGGCCGGGAGTGCGCAGATGGGGAGGAAAGGGGATGCGCCAGCCCGCAGGGCCGGTCACGGTGCCGAGCATGGCCGCGACCTCGCCCGCCGGACCGGCCGTGACCGGCGTCGAGCACTGGACGCACAAGGGCGATGTCCGCCTGTTCCTGTGGGAGAAGTATGTCGGCCGCCCGGAGGATGCGCGCGGCACGATCCTGTTCGTGCACGGTTCCTCCATGGCCTCGACCCCCACCTTCGACCTGCAGGTGCCGGGCATGCCCGACCTCTCGGCAATGGATGTGTTCGCCCGCCAGGGCTACGACTGCTGGTGCCTCGACAACGAGGGCTACGGGCGGTCCTCCAAGCACCGCGACATCATCTGCGACATCGCGACCGGCGCGGACGACCTCGAGGCCGCCGCCGACTACATCGAGACGACGCGCAGGGCCGGCCCGCTGCTGATCTACGGCATCTCCTCCGGCGCGCTGAAGGCGGCGCTGTTCGCCCAGCGCCGGCCCGACCGGGTCAAGCGCCTCGCGCTCGACGCCTTCGTCTGGACCGGCGAGGGAAGCCCGACGCTGGAACAGCGACGCAGGAAGCTGCCGGAGTATCAGGCGGGCGGCACGCGCCGGAAGATCGACCGCGCCTTCGTCCACTCGATCTTCACGCGCGACCATCCGGGCACCGCGGACGAACGCGTCGTCGATGCCTTCGCCGATGCGATCCTGGCGCTCGACGACTCGGTGCCGATCGGCACCTATGTCGACATGTGCCTCAATCTTCCGGTGGTCGATCCGGCGCGCATCACCTGCCCGACCCTGATCATGCGCGGCGAGTACGACGGCATCGCCGGCTTCGACGACCTGATCGAGTTCTTCAAGCGCCTGCCCAACCCGGACAAGCAGTTCGCCGTGATGCCGGGGATCGCACATGCCAGCCTGCAGCAGAAGAACTACCGCCTCGTGCAGCACATCCTCGCCTCGTTCTTCGCCCAGCCGGAGCCGGTCTATCGCGGCTCCGGCGCGTCTGCGTGACCATGACGGCCGGAACGGCCGCACCGCCGGGAGGAACCGACCGATGACCGCACCGATGCTGACGCGCCGCACCCTCGCAGCCGGGCTGGCAGCCATGCCCGTCGCCGCACGCGCACAGGGTGCGTTCCCCGAGCGCAACTTCCGCGTCGTCATCCCGACCGGTCAGGGCGGCGGGGCGGAGCGGCTCGCGCGCAGCTTCGACGACGGCTGGTCGAAGCTGCTCGGGCGGCAGTTCGAGTACGAGTTCTATCCCGGTGCGGCCGGCCAGGTCGGCTACGAGCTCTACGTCGCCCGCCGCGAGCCGGACGCCTACAACCTGCTCTTCGGCAACATGGGGCCGGAGATGATCATGTACGCGCTGCAGCGGCCGCGCTTCAGGTTCCCCGACGACATCACCTATTTCTGCCGCATCGACATCGACGATTCCTGCGTGTTCGTGAGGCAGGACTCGCCGTTCCGGCGGATCGAGGACGTGGTGGCGGAGGCGAAGAGGCGCACGCTCAACGTCGCCACCAGCCGCATCCCGCACCCGGCCTCGATCGGCATCCTCGCCCTCGGCGAGGCGACGGGGTCGCGCTTCAACCTGATCCCCTATGCCGGCGGCAACCCGACCATGGTCGCGGTGATGAGCGGCGAGACCGATATCGGCGTGCTCCCCGTGGCCGGCATCACCGCGCAGACCGGGCGGCTCAGGGTGCTCGGCATCTTCAGCCGCGAGAACGTGCTCGCCGCCAAGACCGACAACGCGCCCACCATCAACGCGGTGTTCGGCACGCGCATCCCCGATCTCTACTCGTCACGCTCCTGGGCGATCCACACCAGGGCGATCGAACGCCACCCGGACCGGTTCCGCAAGCTCGAGGAGACCGCGCGCAAGGTCTTCGAGGACCGCGCCTTCCTCGAGGCGGCCGAGAAGGCCGGGCAGCCGCTCGAATCGATCAGGTTCGGCGACCGCGCGGTCTGCACCGAGTACGCGCTCGGCATGATCGAGCTCGCCAACCGCTTCCGCGCGCAGCTCTCGGCGCAGCGCTGAAGGGGATGGCGGGCGAGCGGCGCCGCAGGCCGGCCGGGGCGGAGCTGATCATCCCGACGCTCGCGGTCGGCTTCACCGCCTACTACTTCTGGACCGTGCAGGAGCTCGCCTGGGAGGCGAAGGCGAACGGCATCGTCATCGGCGCGATCCTGCTCGTGCTGGTGGCGCTGCTCGGCCTGCGCATCGGCCTGCGTGTCGCGCGCGGCGAGGCGAGCCTCGGCCTCACGCTCGGCGGCGATCCGCAGGCCAACCGCCTCCGCCTCGCCCTGCTCGCGCTCACCGTCGCCTTCATCGCCGCGCTGCCGCTGCTCGGCACGGTGATCGCGCTCGCGCTGATGCTGGCGGCGGGGATGTGGCTGCTCGGCGCACGCCACTGGCCGACGCTGCTCGGCGTCTCCCTGGTCACGCCGCTGCTCGTCTGGGCGGGGTTGATCGTCGCGATCGGCACGCGCTTCCCGCTCGGCCCCTTCGAGCGCGGCATGGCCGCGCTTCTCGGCCTGGCGGGAGCCGAGTGAGATGGAGCTCGACCTCGCCACGCTGGCCGGACTGTTCGGGCGCTCCTTCTCGCTCTGGTGGGCGATCGTGCCGGGCATCGCGCTCGGCCTCGCGGTGGGAATCCTGCCGGGGTTCTCGCCGCAGAACACGCTGATCATCCTGCTGCCGGTCACGCTCGCGATGGACGTGGAGGCCGCGCTCGCCTTCATGATCGCGCTCTACTGCGCCAACCACCTCTCCGGCAGCATCCCGGCGATCCTGGTGAACATCCCGGGCAGCGCCGGCGCGGCGGCGACCTGCATCGACGGCTACCAGATGACGAAGAACGGCCAGGCGCAGCAGGCGCTGGTGGTCTCCTTCGTCGCCTCGGTCGCGGGCGGGCTGATCACCTCCCTCGCGGTGCTGGCGCTGCTGCCCTTCCTCGCCAGGCTCGGCCTGGTGCTGCGGTCGGTCGAGATGGTGGTGATCATCCTGTTCGGCCTGACCCTGATCGCCGTGCTCGCGGCGAAGGACATGCTGAAGGGGCTGATCGGCGGCGCCTTCGGGCTGATGCTCGGCGCGATCGGCACCGACCAGGTGTTCTCCACGCCGCGCGCCACCTTCGGCTTCCTCGAGCTCTATGACGGCCTGCCGCTCGTGCCGGTGCTGATCGGGCTGTTCGCGATCAGCGAGGCGCTGGTGATGATCGAGGAGCGCGTCACCGGCAACGCCGCGCCGCGCGCACCCCAGCGCCCGCAATGGCTCGAGACCGTGGACGGGCTGCGCATGGCGGCGAGGCACTGGTGGCAGATCGTCTGGACCGGCTTCATCGGCCTGGTGATCGGCGTGATCCCGGGGGCCGGGGCCTACATCGCCTCCTTCGTCGCCTACCAGCAGTCGCGGCTGTTCTCGAGGACGCCGCACCTCTACGGCACCGGCCATCCGCCCGGCGTGATCGCCCCCGAGAGCGCCAACAACGGCGTCACCTCGGGGACGCTGGTGCCGACCATGGCGATCGGCGTGCCGGGCGGATCGACCTCGGCGGTGATGATGATCGTGCTGCAATACCAGGGCATCGTGCTCGGCCCGCGGCTGTTCCTCGAACAGCCGTCCATCGCCTACGGCGTGTTCGTGATGATGACCGTCGCCTACCTCTTCATGGTCGCGCTGATCCTGCCGCTGGCGCGCTATGCCGCGAAGGTCGTGACCGTGCCCGTGCACACGATCGTTCCGCTGATCATCGCGCTCACCGTCGTGGGCGCCTTCGCCGACCGCGAGTACCTGTTCGACATGGCGCTGGCGCTGGTGTTCGGCGTGATCGGCTATGTCGCGGTCAGGACCGACTACCACGTCACCTCGATCCTGATCGGCGTGCTGCTCGGCCCGATCTTCGAGCGCTACCTGCTGCGCTCCCTGCGCATCGGCCAGGGCGACATCCTGGTGCTGTTCTCCTCGCCGATCGCCAACGTGCTGTGGTGCCTGCTCGTCGTCTCGGTCGTGCTGCCGATCTGGCGCGAGCGGCGCCTTGCGCGCACCGCCACCTGATCCGGGAGGGGCCTTGCCATGGACGGAGCCGTATCGAGCAGGGGCATGCGGCGCATCGCCTGGTTCGACTGCGCCGGCGGCGGCCAGGTGCGCATCGAGGGGCGCTACGCCTATCTCGGCCACATGAGGCCGCCGCACGGCACCTCGATCGTCGACGTCTCGGACCCCTACCACCCGCGCCTCGTGGCCCATATCGGCCTCGAGGGCGACCACAGCCACACGCACAAGGTGCGCGTCGTCGGCGACATCATGGTGACGAATGTCGAGCAGAACGACCGCCACCAGAAGCGGCGCGCGCGGCGCATCCCCGAGGTGGAGGCGCGGCTCGCCGCGGAGCTCGGCCGCCCGCCGACCGAGGCCGAGATCGCGCGCGCGATCAACGTCCCGCCGGAAATGATGCCGCGGCTGCGCCAGTCGCTCGCCGAGCCCCCCTATGCCGACGGCGGCTTCCGCGTCTGGGACATCTCCGACCGCAGCCGGCCGCGCCTGCTCACGCATCACCGCACCGGCGGGATCGGCGTGCACCGCTTCGATCTCGACGACCGCTACGCCTACATCTCCACCGAGATGGAGGGCTATGTCGGCAACATCCTCGTCATCTACGACATGCGGGACCCGGCCCGGCCCGAGGAGGTCGGGCGCTGGTGGATGCCGGGCCAGCACATCGCCGGCGGCGAGACGCCCTCCTGGCCGGGCCAGCAGCACCGCCTGCACCACGCGCTCCGCCATGGCGACAGGCTCTACGCCGCGGTCTGGTACGCCGGCTGCCGCATCATCGACATCAGCGACATCGCCCGCCCCCGCACGATCGGCGAATACCGCTACCATCCGCCCTTCCCCGAACCGACGCACACCTTCCTGCGCGTCCCCTTCCCGGTGAAGGGACGCACCCTCGCCGTGGCGGTGGACGAGGAGCACGACCATGTGCCGGGCCAGCTGCATGGCGGGCTCTGGGTGTTCGACGTCGCCGACGAGACCGACATCAGGCCGGTCTCGATGTTCCACCTCTCGGAGCTCGCGAGCCCCTATGTGCAGGCGGGCGGACGCTTCGGCGCGCACCAGTTCCAGGAGCGGCTCGCGGACACGCGCCTCTTCACCGCCTGGTTCGGCGGCGGGCTGCGCGTGGTGGACATCGCCGAGCCCGAGCGCCCGACCGAGGTCGCGCACTGGCTCGCCGAGCCGCCACCGGGACAGGCGAGCCCGCAGGCCAACGACGTCGATCTCGACGACCGTGGCCTCGTCTACGTCATCGACCGCAATCGCGGCCTCGAGATCCTCGAGGTGACGGGGTGACCGTTCCCGTCCTGCTCGCCGCAGGCGCGGTGAAGACCGCCGTCGAGGGCCTGCTCGCCGCGCCCGATGCATGGCGGGGCGCGCGCCCCCGCGTCGCCTACGGCACGGTAGGCGCACTGCGCGACCGCATCCTCGCGGGCGAGCCCTGCGACGCGACCGTGCTCAGCGCCGAGGCGATGGCGCTGCTCGTCGCGCGTGGCCTGATCGATCCGGCAACGGTCGTGCCCCTCGGCGTCACCGGTGTCGGGCTCGCGGCCGGCAACGGTGTCGCGGTCGGGCCGATCGACGACGAGGCCGGACTGGTCGCGGCCTTGCGCGCCGCCCCCTCGATCGCCTGGGCCGACCCGGCCTCCGGTGCGACCGCCGGGCGGCACTTCGCCGCGGTGCTCGACCGGCTCGGTCTGGCGGAGCTCGTGCGCACGAAGAGCCTGATCGTGCCGTTCGGCGTCGAGGCGGTGGCGGCCTGCGCATGCGGCGCGGTCGCGCTCGCGGTCAGCCAGGCGACCGAGATCCGCGGCGTGCCGGGCGTGCGCCTCGTCGGCCTGCTGCCGCCGCCGCATGCGCTGGTGACCGCC
>NZ_VIKA01000102.1 GCF_006704265.1 Elioraea sp. Yellowstone
GCTGACGCTCGCGGTGGCGCTGGCAAGCCATGATCCCGCCGCCCCCCGCCGGCGACCCGTCGCGCCGCGGCGCCGATCGCGCGCTGCCATTCGCCGGGGCTGAGCCCGATCGCGACGAAGGCGAGCAGCACCGCCAGGCCGAGCGTGAACAGCGCCGCGAACACCCTGCCGAGGGGGCCGAGCACGGCGCTGCCGAGACCGAGCACCCAATCGATCAGCAGCGGCCCGGCCACCCCGCCCGGGCCGGCCGGCAGCGACTGCGTCGCGCCGACCGGCACCAGCGCAAGTGCGGCCGCCAGCACCGGCAGTCCGGCGAGCAGACAGGCCAGCCGCACCAGCGGCGCGCTGACCGCGCCGCGCGCGACCAGCGCGAAGGCCCAGCCGAGCGGTGCCGCGACCAGCAGCCAGGCGGCGAGCCCGACGCCCTGCAAGGCCGCATCGGCGAACACCGCCCCGGTGCGGCCGGCGAGGTTCGCCACCGGCGCGCCGGTCGCCGTGTTCAGCGAAGGGTCGGCGGGATCATGGCTTGCCAGCGCCACCGCGAGCGTCAGCCCCACCAGCGAGGCGGCGAGCCCGGCGAGATCGGCGAGGCGCCGCCGCAGGAACCCGGCCAATTCCGGCGGGATCAGGCGCGAGAGGGCTTGCGTGCTCATGTTCCAGGCGAACTCTACATGAAAAGTGCCTGGAATCGAACACCAAAGCGCGGCGTGACGTTGCCGGGGACCGGCGAGGTCAGACGTATCCCGAGCCGCCACAGGAGCGGCAGACGACCTGCCCGCCGGAACAGCTGCAGGGCGTGCGCTCGGTGACGTACTCGGCGTTGCCCTGCCAATCGACGCGCGTGTAGCCGCTGCTGTGGTAGCCGTACCCGGCGCAGGCGCCGCAGGTCGCGCTGCCGAGACCGCTGCACGCAGTGCACATCCGCCGCCCGGGTGTCGGCCGCGGCGCGGGTCGGAGCGGCGCCTCGGCCGGCCGGCGCGCCGCCTCGCGCCGGCGCTGTTCGTCCGCCGCCGCCTTCCAGCGCGCCGCTTCACGCAGCAGAAGCCGCTCCGACGCGGCCATCTCCGCCTTCAAGCGCGCGAGCGTGGACTCGCCCAGCACCTGTTCGAGGAACGTCATTGGCGGGCCGAGGTCGATCCGGATCAGCGGATCGGGCTCGACCTGCACCATGCGGATGGCATTGAGGGCGAGATAGGCATCATCCAGCAGCCCGAGTTCGCCCAGCAGCGTCTCCGGCAGCCGATCCACCGGATCGACGAAGTAGGATTCGGCATGCGCCAGCATCGGTTCGATCAGCCCCGCGAGGCCCTGCCGGCCGGCCGCCTCGCGCAGGCGATCGATCAGGACCGGCACGGCGTCGAGGATCTCGCGGCAGAATGCCACCGCCTCGTCGACCTCGGCCGGTGTCGCGCGGCTCCCCATGCGGCTGCGGAGCGCGGTGGCGAGCGGCGCGGCGTCGTGGCCCTGGGCACGATGCCTCGCGATGATCGCGCGTATCTGGGCAGTCTGCGACATTCCCTGGTCCCTCTCGGGCCGAGACTAGGCGAGCCGAGACCGCGCCGCACGCCGAAACGGTCGCGGCGCCGGCACGGGCCAGGGCGCTACAGGTGCAGCGGCTTGCCGTGCGCGGCGAGCGCCGCCTCCTTCACCGCCTCGTTCAGGCTCGGATGGGCGTGGCTCGTGCGCGCGACATCCTCGGAGGAGGCGCCGAACTCGATCGCCAGCGCCAGCTCGGCGATCAGCGTGCCGGCATCGGGGCCCAGGATGTGCGCGCCGAGCAGCCGGTCGGTCGCCGCATCGGCGAGGATCTTCACGAACCCGTCGGTCTCGCCCATCGCGCGCGCCCGGCCGTTGGCGCTGAACGGGAACTTGCCCGCCCTGTAGGCGACCCCGCGCGATTTCAGCTCCTCCTCGGTCGCGCCGACCGAGGCGACCTCGGGCCACGTATAGACCACGCCCGGGATCGCGTCGTAGTTCACGTGCGGATTCTGGCCGGCCAGAATCTCGGCCAGCGCCACCCCCTCGTCCTCGGCCTTGTGCGCGAGCATCGGCCCAGCGATCACGTCGCCGATCGCCCAGATGCCGGGCACGGAGGTGGCGTATCCGTCCGTGGTCTTCACCCGGCCCCGCTCGTCGAGCTGGACCCCCAGCTCGGCGAGGCCGAGACCCTCGGTGTAGGCGCGCCTGCCGATCGCGACCAGCACGACATCGGCGGTGATCTCCTCGGCCGCCCCGCCCTTGGCCGGCTCGAGCGTCAGCGTCACGCCCGCGTTGCCCTTGTGCGCGCCGGTCACCTTGGTGCCGAGCCGGAACGTGAGCCCCTGCTTGGCGAGGATGCGCTGGAACTGCTTCGCCACCTCGCCGTCCATGGTCGGCACGATGCGGTCGAGGACCTCCACGACCGTCACCTTGGCGCCGAGGCGGCGCCAGACCGAGCCGAGCTCGAGCCCGATATAGCCGCCGCCGATCACCACCAGATGGCCCGGCACGCGGTCGAGCGCGAGCGCGCCGGTGGAACTGACGATCGCCTGCTCGTCCACCTCCACGCCCGGCAGCGGCATCGACTCCGAGCCGGTGGCGATGACGATGTGCCTTGCCGTGTAGGTCTCGCCCGCGACCTCCACCGTGCCCGGGGCGATGATGCGGCCCCTGCCCTTCAGCCACGTCACCTTGTTCTTGCGGAACAGGAAGGCGACGCCGTCCACGTTCGCCTTCACCACCTCGGCCTTGCGCGCCTGCATGCGCGCGAGATCGAGTCCCACCCGCTCCACCGTGACGCCGTGCTCGGCGAGCGCGTGGTTGGCCTCGGCGAACTTCTCCGAGGACTGGAGCAGGGCCTTGGAGGGGATGCAGCCGACGTTCAGGCAGGTGCCGCCGAGGGTCTCGCGCATCTCGACGCAGGCCACGCTGAGGCCGAGCTGCGCGGCGCGGATCGCGCAGACATAGCCGCCGGGGCCGGCGCCGATCACGATGACGTCGAAGGACCTGTCGGCCATGGGACGGGAGCTCCTCTCGGGGCGGGGGCGCGCAGACTATCCGGGGCGAGGCGGCGGCGGAACCGGGGTCGCGCATCGGATCGGCAGCGATGCTGGTATACCAAAGTGGTCGACAGCGCGATCGAAGGCGTTGCATCACGCCGAGATCCTTGTCAGTCTGGTATGCCAAAGCGGGCGCCGACCACCACGACGCCCGTGCCAAGGGATAGGGAGGAAGACGTCATGCGCACGCTTACCCTGAGGACAACGCTCGCCCTGTCGTTCGCTGTCGGCACCTTCGCCGGCCCGGCCGCCGCGCAAGGCGTCGAGATCCAGTACGGCACCACGAGTCCGCCGGGCAACGTGCAGTACTTCTCCTCCGAGGAGTTCATCAAACGCGTCAACGCGCGCATCGGCCATTACGGCCGCATCATGCTCTACCACTCGAGCCAGCTCGGCTCCGATGCCGAAATGCTGCAGAAGCTCCGTCTCGGCACCCAGGACATGTCGCAGCCCTCGACCATCATGTCCTCGGTGACGCCCGAGTTCGGCATGTTCGACCTGCCCTATCTCGTGAAGGACCGCGCGCACATGAGGTGCATCGCGCGCGAGATCGTCTGGCCGATCCTGGCGCCGAAGATCGAGGCGCGCGGCTACAAGCTGATCGGCATCTGGGAGAACGGCTTCCGCCATATCACCAACAATGTCCGCCCGATCGTCACGCCGGCGGATCTGCGCGGGCTCAAGATCCGCGTGCCGCAGGGCGTGTGGCGCGTGAAGATGTTCCAGGTCTATGGCGCATCGCCCTCGCCGCTGCCGTTCTCGGAGGTGTTCGTCGCGCTGCAGACCGGCGTGATGGACGGCCAGGAGAACCCCTACGTCAACGTCGATGCCGGCAAGTTCCAGGAGGTGCAGCGCTACCTGACCGAGACGCGCCATGTCTACACGCCGTCGTTCCCGACGGCGTCGCTGCGCAAGTTCCGCGGCTATCCGCAGGACGTGCAGCGCGCGATCCTGGAAGAGGCGGCCGCGGTGCAGGAGTGGACCTACGAACTGGCCGAGCGGCTCGAGAACGAGGTGCGCGACAAGCTGATCGCCGCCGGGATGCGGTTCAACCGGGCGGATCGCGAGGCCTTCGTCGCGGCGAGCAAGCCGGTCTACGACCAGTTCGCCGCCGAGGTGCCGGGCGGGGCGGCGCTGATTGAGCGCGCGCTCGCGCTTGCCAACGGCTGCTGATCCGCGGCCCGTGCCGGGCGTGACGATGCGGGGCGGCGGGCGCGCCGCCGCCCCGGGGAGCACCGCACGATGACGCTCGCCGCCGCGCGGCGTGCGCTCGAGCAGTTCCTGGTCGCGTTCTGCGTGCTGCAGACGGCGCTGCTTGCGCTCCTCGTCTGCGCCGCGGTGGTGCTGCGCAAGGCGGGCGCGCCGCTGACCTGGTACGACGAGGTCGCCTCGATCCAGCTCGCCTGGCTCACCTACTACGGTGCCGCGCTCGCGGCGCTGAACCGGGCGCATCTCGGCGTGCCCTCGATCGTCGCGGCGCTGCCGCGCGCGATGCGGCTCGCGCTTCTGGTCGGCGGCGAGATCCTGGTGATCGGCTTCTTCGCCCTCATCGCATGGTTCGGCCTGCAGGTGATCCTCATCCTCGAGGGCGACACGCTGATCTCCCTGCCCTGGGTGCCGGTCTCCGTCACCCAGTCCGTGATCCCTATCGGGGCGGTGCTGTTCATCATCGCCGAACTGATGACCTTTCCCGAGCGCCTGGGCGAAGCCTGGCGCGGCGAGCAGGGCGTGGATCCCGAGCGCTACTTCGAGGGGCGCCGGCCATGACCACGCTGGTCATGCTCGCGGCACTCCTGGTGCTCGTGCTGGCGAACATCCCGATTGCTGTCGCGCTTGGCATCGTCGCCATGGGCGGGCTCTGGGCGGTCTACGGCTTCGACGATCTGGTGATGAGCGCGGTGACGCTCTACGAGGGCGCACGCAACTTCCCGCTTCTGGCGATCCCGCTCTTCACCCTCGCCGGCGCGATCATGAACACCTCCGGCATCTCGCGCCGGCTGATCGCCTTCACCTCGGCACTGGTCGGCTTCGTGCGCGGCGGGCTGGCCATGGTGAACATCGCCGCCTCGATGTTCTTCGCCGAGATCTCCGGCTCGGCGGTCGCGGATGTCGCCGCCCTCGGCTCGATCCTGATCCCGGCGATGAAGAAGCGCGGCTACTCCAAGGAGTTCGCCGCAGCGGTGACCTCCTCCTCCGCCTCGCTCGCGATCATCATTCCGCCATCGATTCCGATGATCCTCTATGCGGTGATGGCCGACACCTCGGTGGTGCAGCTCTTCGTCGCCGGGATCGTGCCGGGCGTGCTGGGCGGCTTCATGCTGATGGCGCTCGCCTGGTGGTTCGCGCTCCGGCTGAACTTCCCGGTCGAGGAGGTGTTCCGGCTGCGCCGGGTCTGGGCGACGCTGAAGGATGCGGCCTGGGCGCTGACGCTGCCCTTCATCATCCTCGGCGGTATCTTCGGCGGCTTCGTCACCGCGACCGAAGGGGCTGGGCTGGCAGTAGCGGCCGCGCTGCTCATCGGCGGGCTGATCTACCGCGATCTCGGCCTGCGCGAACTCTATGCCGCGCTGAAGGACGGCGCGATCCAGACCGCGGTGGTGATGCTGCTGGTCGCGACCTCCGCCCTGCTCGGCCAGTATCTCACCCAGGCGCAGGTGCCGCAGGCGCTGACGCAGGCGATCATCGGCCTGACCCAGGACCGCTACGCGGTGCTGGCGCTCCTGAACCTGCTGTTCTTCGTGCTCGGCTTCTTCCTGCACGGTGCGGCGGCGATCATCCTGATCGTGCCGATCGTGCTGCCGATCGCGCGCGCGGTCGGCATCGACCCGGTCCATTTCGGCCTGATCGTCACGCTCAACCTCGCGATCGGCCAGCAGACCCCGCCGGTTGCGTCAGTGCTGATGACCGCCTGCTCGATCGCCAGGGCGGATGTGTGGAGCGTCACGCGGATCAATGTCTGGTTCATCCTCGTGCTGATCCTTCTGCTCCTGCTGGTCACCTACGTGCCGGCGGTGCCGATGACGCTGGTCGAGATCTTCTACCGCTAGGAGCCCTGCCCATGGCCGGAACGGTTCGCGTCGAGACACCGGAGCCCGGGATCGCGCGCGTGGTGTTCGATCATCCCGAACGGCTGAACGCCCTGAGCAACGCGATGTGGGACGCCCTGCGCGAGATCATCGCCGCGCTGGATGCCGACGAGACGCTGCGCTGCGTCATCCTCACCGGCGCCGGCGAGCGCGCCTTCGGCGTCGGCGCCGACATCTCCGAGTTCGAGCAGAACCGCGGCGACGTCGAGCGTGCGCGCGCCTATGCCGCGCGCACCCACGGCGCGCTCGCCGCGCTTCAGTCCTGCCGCCACCCGGTGATCGCGGCGATCCGCGGGCTGTGCGTCGGCGGCGGGCTGGAACTCGCCTGCTGCGCCGACCTGCGCATCTGCGGCGAGGGGGCGCGCTTCGGCATCCCGGTCAAGCGGCTCGGCCTCGTCGTCGCGCTCGACGAGATGCGTCCGCTGGTCGAGCTCGTCGGCCCGGCGAATGCGCTGCAGATCGTGCTCGAGGGCGAGATCTTCCCCGCCGGCGAGGCGCTGCGCATGGGCCTCGTCAACCGCGTCGTCCCCGATGCCGAGCTCGCCGAGGCCGCCCTCGCCTCGGCCCGGCGCATCGCCGAGGGCGCGCCGCTGGTCGCGCGCTGGCACAAGCGCTTCGTCCGCCGCCTGCTCGATCCCCGCCCGCTGACGGAAGCCGAGCGCGACGAGAGCTTCGCCTGCTTCGGCACCGAGGACTATCGCATCGGCTACCGCGCGTTCCTCGCGAAGGAGACGCCGGTCTTCGTGGGACGCTGAGCGGATGAGCGCGCTCGAGGGGATCCGCGTCGTCGATCTCACCCACGTGATGGCGGGGCCGACCTGCACGATGATGCTCGCCGATCTCGGCGCCGACGTGGTGAAGGTCGAGCGCATCCCGGGCGGCGACGACTCACGCAAGCCCTCCCCCTTCGCGATCGGCGACCAGCAGGCACCGTTCCTGGTGATGAACCGCAACAAGCGCGGGCTGGCGCTCGACCTCAAGCGCGAGGAGGGCAAGGCGGTGCTGCGCCGGCTGCTCGAGCGCGCCGACGTGCTGGTCGAGAACTACCGCCACGACACGCTGGCGCGCCTCGGCTTCGGCTACGCCCAGGTGAAGGAGACCTATCCGCGGCTGATCTACTGCTCGATCTCGGGCTTCGGCCGCACCGGCCCCTATGCCGAGCGCGGCGGCTTCGACCTGGTCGCGCAGGCGATGAGCGGGATCATGAGCGTGACCGGCACGCGCGCAGGCGATCCGCCGGTGAAGTGCGGCGTGCCGCTGACCGACATCACCGCCGGTCTGCTCGCGGCGATCGGCATCCTCGCCGCGCTGCAGCACCGCGGCCGCACCGGCCGCGGCCAGCATGTCGACACCTCGCTGCTCGAGGCCGGCATCCTGCACACCTGCTGGCACTCCGCGATCGCCTTCGCGACCGGCTCGGCGCCTGGACCGATGGGCTCGGCGCATCCGCTCGCTGCGCCCTACCAGGCGTTCGAGGCGGCGGATGGCTGGCTCGTGGTGGGGGGCGCGACGGAGGCCAACTGGCGTCGGCTCTGCGAGGTGCTGGAGGCCCCCGCGCTCGCCGAGGACCCGCGCTTCCGCACCAACAAGGATCGGCTCGCCCATCTCGCCACGCTGGTCGAGGCGCTGGCGCCGCTGTTCCGGCAGCGCCCGGTGGCGGCGTGGCTCGCTCGACTCGACGCGGCGGGCGTGCCCGCCGGGCCGGTGCTCGACATCCGCCGGATGCACGAGGATCCGCAGGTGCGCGCGCGCGACATGGTGGTCGCCCTGCCGCACGCCACGCTCGGGACGCACCCGGCACTCGGCCTGCCCGTGAAGCTCTCCGAGGCCGCGGCCGGTCCGCGCCGCGGCGCGCCGCTCTTCGGCGAGCACAGCCGCGCCGTGCTGGCCGAGCACGGCTACACGCCGACGGAGATCGATGCGCTCATCGCCGCCGGCGCGGTGCAGGCGCCCGGCGGCGCGTGAGGCTATGACGCCACCTGGGCGGCGAGCAGGATCTGGGTCTCATCCCAGCCGCGCAGCACGTGCTCGCGCAGGATCGCCGCAAGCCCCGCGCCGTCGCGCCGCTGCAGTGCCGCGAGGATCGCCTCGTGCTCCTCGATCGCCTTTTCCCAGCGCTGGGTCTCCAGGTTGGAGATGTAGCGCGCGCGATAGACCCGCGCATTGATCCTGCCGTGATGCGCGACCAGCGTGCGGTTGCGCGTCGCGCGCACCAGCGCGAGATGGATCGCCTGGTTGCGGTGGAAATAGGTGAGCCGGTCGCCGCGCGTATAGGCCGCGAGCATCTCGTAGTGCAGCGCGGTGATCTCGCGGATCTCCTCTTCGGTCGCGCTCGCCGCGGCGAGCTCGCCAGCATAGGCCTCGATCACGCCGAGCAGCTGCAGGAGCTCGCGCATCTCCGTCGGGCTCGGCGCGGCGACCACGGCGCCGCGATGCGGCTCGATCTCGACCAGGCCTTCGGCGGCGAGGATCTTGAGCGCCTCGCGCAGCGGCGTGCGCGAGACCTGGAGCTGCTCCGCCAGCGCACGCTCGCGGATCGGCGCGCCGGGCGGCAGCGTGTCCTGGATGATCATCTCGCGGATCAGCTCGGCCACCCGCGCCGGCTTGGTCGCCCCGGTGCGCCGCGGACGCGCGGGCACCGGCAGAACGGTGACGGACGCCGTCATGATCCCCTGCCCCTCATGCGCTCCGGGTAGCATGCCTGGCGCGCGGACGGAAAGTGCCGCAGCGGCCCTTGCCGACGCGCAAGGCCGTGCCAGACTGGAGCCCCGAACCGATCCGGACCCGCATGCGTTACTCCGTCTTCGCGCTCCTCCGCGGCGCGCTCACCGGCCAGAAGCACTGGACGCCCGCCTGGCGGAACCCGGAGCCCAAGCGCGCGTACGACACGGTGATCGTCGGCGGCGGCGGGCACGGGCTCGCCACCGCCTACTATCTCGCCAAGGAGCACGGCATCACGGACGTCGCGGTGCTGGAGAAGAGCTGGATCGGCTCCGGCAATGTCGGTCGCAACACGACGATCATCCGCTCCAACTACCTGCTGCCCGCCAACACGCAGTTCTACGAGAAGTCGCTCCAGCTCTGGGAGGGGCTGGAGCAGGACATCAACTTCAACGCAATGGTCAGCCAGCGCGGCGTGCTCAACCTCTATCATTCCGACGCCCAGCGCGATGCCTATGCCCGGCGTGGCAACGCGATGCGGCTCGCGGGCGTGGATGCCGAACTGCTCGATGCCGCTGCCGTCCGCGCCATGCTGCCAGGCCTTGACATGGACAATGCGCGCTTCCCGGTGATGGGAGGGCTGCTCCAGCGCCGCGGCGGCACGGTGCGCCACGATGCGGTCGCCTGGGGCTATGCTCGCGCGGCCGACCGGCGCGGGGTGGACATCGTCGAGAACTGCGAGGTGACCGGGATCGACATCGTGCAGGGCCGCGTGACCGGCGTGCAGACGACGCGCGGGGCGATCCGCGCACGCCGGATCGGGCTCGCCGCCGCCGGCAACTCCTCGCGCGTGGCCGCGCTGGCCGGGCTGCGTCTGCCGATCGAGAGCCACGTGCTCCAGGCCTTCGTCAGCGAGGGGATCAAGCCCGTGCTGGACACGGTCGTGACCTTCGGCGCCGGGCACTTCTATGTCAGCCAGTCCGACAAGGGCGGGCTCGTCTTCGGCGGCGACATCGACGGCTACAACAGCTACGCGCAGCGCGGCTCCCTGCCGGTGGTGGAGGAGGTGATGGAATGCGCGGTGGCGCTGTTCCCCGCGTTCTCGCGATTGCGCTACCTGCGGCAATGGGGCGGGATCATGGACATGTCGATGGACGGTTCGCCGATCATCGGCACCACGCCGATCGAGGGCCTCTTTCTCAACTGCGGCTGGTGCTATGGCGGGTTCAAGGCGACCCCCGCCTCCGGGTGGTGTTTCGCCCACACGATCGCCACGGGCGCACCGCATCCGCTGAACGCCGCGTTCACGCTCGATCGTTTCCGCACCGGCGCGGTGATCGACGAGAAGGGCGCGGGTGCAACGCCCAATCTGCACTGATGCGCATCCCCTGCCCCCTCTGCGGTGCACGCGGCAACGAGGAGTTCACGTATCTCGGCCCGGCCGGCGTCGCGCGTCCTGCGCCGGAGGCCCCGGATGACGCGTGGCACGCCTATCTGCACGAGCGCGTGAATCCGGCCGGCCAGCACCGCGAGCTGTGGTGGCACGGCCAGGGCTGCCGCGCCTGGATCGTGGTGACGCGCGATACCCGCACGCACCGGATCGAGGCGGCAACGCTCGCGCGCGATGCGGAGGCGAGGCCGTGACCGGCATGGCCGTGCAGCCCTTCCGTCTGCCCGGCGGCGGGCTCATCGACCGCACGCGGCCGCTCTCGTTCACCTTCGACGGCCGGCGCTTCGCCGGCTACGAAGGCGACACGCTGGCCTCCGCGCTGCTCGCGAACGGCATCCACCTAGTCGGCCGGTCCTTCAAGCTGCACCGGCCGCGGGGCGTGGTCTCCGCCGGCCCGGAGGAGCCGAACGCGCTGGTCGAGCTGCGCACCGGCGCGCGGCGCGAGCCGAACACGCGCGCAACGACGGTCGAGCTCTTCGACGGGCTGGCGGCCGCGAGCCAGAACCGCTGGCCCTCGCTCCGCTTCGACGCGATGGCGCTGGGCGGCCTGTTCGCGCCGCTGCTCCCGGCCGGGTTCTACTACAAGACCTTCATGTGGCCGGCCGCGTTCTGGGAACGCGTCTATGAGCGGCTGATCCGCCGCGCCGCGGGTCTGGGCCGCGCCGCCGAGGCGCCCGATCCGGACCATTACGAGAAGGCGCATCTCCACTGCGACGTGCTGGTGATCGGCGCCGGCCCCGCCGGCCTGATGGCGGCGCGCGCGGCGGCCCGCGCCGGCGCGCGCACGGTGCTGGTTGAGGAGGACTGGCGCCTCGGCGGACGCACACTCGCCGAGGAGGCGGAGATCGACGGGGCCCCCGCTGTGCACTGGGCGGAAACGGTGGAGGCCGAACTCGCCGCCGCCCCGCGCTGCCGCATTCTGCGGCGCACCGCCGCCTACGGGCTGTTCGACCACGGCGTGGTCGGCGCCGTGGAGCGCGTCGCCGACCATCTGCCCGAACCGCCCGCGCACCTGCCGCGCCAGCGCGCCTGGCGCATCGTCGCCCGGCGCATCGTCGTTGCAGCCGGCGCGATCGAGCGGCCGATCGTGTTCAGCGGCAATGACCGGCCGGGCGTGATGCTCGCTGGTGCCGTGCGCGCCTACCTGCACCGCCACGCGGTGCGGCCGGGACGGCGCGCCGTGGTGTTCACGGCCAACGATGACGGCTGGCGCACGGTCGCCGCGCTGACCGCCGCCGGCGTCGAGGTCGCCGCCGTCGTCGATCCGCGCACCGACATCGCGCCGCCGCTGCGCACACTCGCGGATCGGGCCGGCGCCCCGGTGATCGCCGGCACGGTGGTCGGCACGGTCGGCTTCCGGCGCCTCGCCGCGGTCGATTGGCGCGATGCGCGCGGCGAGGTGACGCGCATGCGGGCCGATCTGCTCGCGGTCTCGGGCGGCTGGAACCCCTCGATCCATCTCGCCTGCCATCTCGGCGCGCGGCCGCGCTGGGACCAGTCTCTT
>NZ_VIKA01000103.1 GCF_006704265.1 Elioraea sp. Yellowstone
GTGGCCGCCCTGCCGCCCGCGCCTGTGGCTTCCCCCGCCCCGGCCGCGCCACCGGACCCGCCCGCCCGGGCTGCTGCGCCGGCAATCCCGGCCGGCCGCCCGCCGGCGGGGGTCTCGGTCGATGCGGTGGACTACGGCGACGACGGCGGCGTCAGCTTCGCGGGCCGCGCCAACCCCGGCGACGCCGTGCGGCTCTATCTCGACGGGCAGCATCTCGGCGACGCACGTGCCGATGCCGAGGGGCGCTGGGTGCTGGCCCCTGCGACGCCGATCGCGCCCGGCCGCACCCAGGCGCTGCGCGCGGACCAGGTGGCGCCGGACGGGCGCGTCACCGCGCGCGTCGAGCTGCCGTTCCAGCGCGCCGACACACCGCCCGGAGGGCTGCGCCCGGGCAGCATCGTCGTCCAGCCCGGCCACAGCCTCTGGCGCATCGCCCGCGCGACCTACGGGCGCGGCATCCGTTACACCGTGATCTACGAGGCCAACCGGGCGCAGATCCGCGATCCGGACCTGATCTATCCCGGCCAGGTCTTCGTGCTGCCCCCGGCTGGGCAGGACGGCTGAACCGCGCTCAGGCTGGCCGGGCGCCCGCCTCGTCGAGCAGGTCGAGACACGGGGCGAGGCGCAGCACGAACCGGGTCGCCGCGGCGATCAGGGCGCTGACCGTCGCCGGCTTGCCGAGCGCCTCGACCGCCTCGATCACCACGCCGTGGGCGGGGCTGAGCCCGACCCGCCATTCGGGCGGCGCATCGTCGCGCAGCGCCGCATAGGCGGCATAGACCCCCGGCCGCAGCGCCGCGGCCTCGGCCGTGAACGGCACGTGGCCGGCGAGCACCGACAGGCGGAGGCGGGCATCCGGACACAGCACCGCGTGGACGCGCCGGCCGCGCCAGCGGAAGCCGAAGCCGGCCGGCCGCGACGGCTCGGCCGCGTGCAGCACGCCTTCGGCATCGACCAGGAAGGGGCCGAGACGGCCGAGCGCAGGTGCGGATGTGCTCATGGCCCCGGTATGTGACGGGTCGACGTAAAGCGATCTATAACGCCGACCATCATGAGCCTGCTCGACACCACGGCCTCCGTGCTCGCCCGCCCGCACCGCGCCGGCCTGCCCTTCATCGCCGGCGCGCTGGCGGGCGGGCTGGTCGGATGGTTCCTCTGGTCGGGCCTGCTCTGGCTCGGCGTCGCCGGCGCCCTCTTCTGCGCCTTCTTCTTCCGCGACCCCGACCGCGCCGTGCCGACCCGCGCGGGGCTCATCCTCGCGCCCGCCGACGGCCGCGTCGTCTCGATCGCGACCGTCTCTCCGCCACCCGAACTCGCGCTCGGGCCGGCGCCGCGCGTGCGCATCGCGACCTTCCTCTCGATCGTCGACGTGCACGTCAACCGCGCCCCGGCCGCGGGCACGGTCAAGGCGATCGCGTACCATCCGGGCCGGTTCCTCAACGCCGCCGAGGACAAGGCCTCGGAGGAGAACGAGCGCAACGCGATCACGCTCGAGCTCGCCTGCGGGCGGACGCTCGGCGTGGTGCAGATCGCCGGGCTGATCGCGCGCCGGATCGTCTGCGAGGTGGAGGAGCGCCAGAGCCTGCGCGCCGGCCAGCGGATCGGCCTGATCCGGTTCGGCAGCCGCGTCGATCTCTACCTGCCCGAGGGGGCCGCGCCGCTGGTCGCGGTCGGCCAGCGCATGGTCGCGGGCGAGACGGTGATGGCCGACCTCGCCTCCGACGAGCCGGCGCGCGCGGCGGAGCTGGTCTGAGATGCGCCCGCCCCTCACGCCCGCGGTCGAGCGCTGGCGCCAGCGCATCAAGCGCCGGTCGCGGCCGCGCTTCCGCGGTCCCTCCTTCAACCGGCTCATCCCCAACCTGATGACGCTGGTGGGGTTGTGCGCGGGGCTCACCGCGATCCGCTTCGCGCTGATGGAGCGCTGGGAGGCGGCGGCGATCGCGATCGTCGCCGCCGGCGTGATCGACGGGCTTGACGGACGGATCGCGCGGCTGCTCAAGGGCACGAGCCGCTTCGGCGCCGAGTTCGACAGCTTGGCCGACTTCCTCTGCTTCGGCGTCGCCCCGGCGATCGTGCTCTATCTCTGGACGCTCTCGGCCTGGGGCGGTCTCGGCTGGGCGCCCTGCCTGATGTACGCGGTCTGCGCGGCGCTCCGGCTCGCGCGCTTCAACGCCGCGATCGACGGCGCGCCGAGGCCGGCCTACGCCTACAACTTCTTCACCGGCGTGCCGGCGCCGGCGGCCGCGGGGCTCGCGCTGTTCCCCCTGTTCCTGTTCCTGCAGGCGCAGGCGCATGGCGCCCAGCTGCTCGCCGAGATCGCGCAGTTCCCCGCCCTCTCGGCGGCGATGCTGCTCGCGGTCGCGGCGCTGATGGTCAGCACCCTGCCGACCTGGAGCTTCAAGAACTTCAAGGTGCCGCACGACTACGTGCTGCCGCTGCTGCTGGGCGCCGGGCTCTATGTCGCGCTGCTCGTCAGCGAGCCCTGGGCGGCGCTCGCCGCCGCCGGGATCATCTACGCCGCGCTCATTCCGCTCGGCGTGCGCAGCTACCGCCGGCTGAAGGCCGAGGCCGAGGCGCTCGGCACGCCCGAGGACGAGCCGCTGAGGCGCACCGCATGACCGAGGCCGAAACACGCCGGATCGCGATCGGGCTGATGCACACGATGACGCGGATCGCCGAGGCGCTGTCCAACCTGAACGCGGCGCAGACGATCGCGGCGGATGCGCTGGCACGGCTCTCCGCCGGCGAGGGACTTGATCCCGCCGCCCTGCGGACGCATCAAGAGCACATGCAGGCGGCGCAGGTCGCGATCCGCGGGCTCGCGAAGGATCTGGAGGCGTCGATCGACCTCCTGGAGGCGGGTTCGCATGGCTGACGGGCCCGACCTGAGCCTGCTGCGCCAGCGCATCCGCGAGATCGAACGCCGGCTGGACGGCGCGGGAACGGCGCTGCCGGCGGAGACGGAGCCGCGCGTGGCACAGCTCGAGCGCGAGGTGGCCGCGATCGCCGCGCTGCTCGCGCGTGTCGAGCCGATGATCGCCCGCATCGACGCGACCGTGCCGGGGCTGGCGAGCAAGGTGGAGCTCGAGCGGATGCGCGCGCAGGTGGCGGCGCAGCTCGGCGAGAAGCCGAGCAGGGCCTCGCTGTGGGCGCTGGTCGCGCTCCTGCTGGTCGTCCTCGTCGCGCCGCGGGTGGCCGGGCTGCTGCCGTAGCCTACTCGGCGGCCTTCGGCTGCGCCTCGGGCCTCGGCGCGCTGCCGCGCCGGCGTTCCACGACCACGCCGGCCTGCTTCAGCGCCGCGATCTCCTCGGCCGAGAAGCCGTGCGCGGCGAGCACCACATCGGCATGCGCGCCGAAGCGCGGGGGGGCTTCGCGCGCCCCGCCCGGGGTGCGGGCGAACTTGATCGGCGTGTTGAGCCCGCGATACCAGCCGATCTCGGCGATCATCTTGCGCGCCGCCGTGTGCGGCTCGGCCACCACCTCGTCGAAGTAGCGCACCGGGCCGGCAGGCAGTCCCGCGGCGAGCAGCCGCATGCAGAGCGCGGCGCCGTCCTCCTCGCCGACGATCGCCTGAACCTCGGCCGACAGCGCCGCCCGATTGGCCAGCCGGTCGGCATTGGTGCGGAAGCGCGCATCGTCGGCGAGCTCGGGCCGGCCCAAGAGGGCGCACATCTTGCGGAAGGTCGCGTCGTTGCCGGTGCCGATGAAGATCTCTCCGGTGCGTGTCCGGAACGTATCGTAGGGCGCGAGGTTGGGGTGCGGGTTGCCGGTCGCCACCGGCCGCCTGCCCGAGAGGAAGAAGTTGGCCGCGTGCGGATGCAGGAGCGCCATGCCGCAGTCGTGCAGCGTCATGTCGATGAACTGGCCCTGGCCGCTGTTCGACCGCTCATGGAGCGCCATCAGGATGGCGATCGCGCTGAAGAGGCCGGTGCCGATGTCGACGATCGGCGTGCCGAGCCGCACCGGCCCCGTCTCCGGCGTGCCGTTGATGCTCATCAGGCCCACCATCGCCTGCACGATCGCATCGTAGCCGGGAAAGCCGCCCAAGGGCCCGTCCGCGCCGAAGCCCGAGACGCGGCAATGGATCAGGCGCGGGAAGCGCGCCTTCAGCGTCTCGTAGCCGATGCCCCATTTCTCCATGGTGCCGGGCTTGAAGTTCTCGACCAGCACGTCCGCCCCCTCGAGCAGGCGCAGGAGCACCGTGCGCGCCTCGGGCCGGGCAAGGTCGAGCCCGATCGACTTCTTGTTGCGATTGACGCCGATGAAGTAGGAGGCGTCACGCGTGCCGTCCTCGTGCGTGTGGAAGGGCGGGCCCCAGTCGCGCACCTCGTCGCCCTGCGGCGGCTCGATCTTGATCACCTCGGCGCCGTGATCGGCCAGCACCATGGTGCAGTAGGGTCCGCCGAGCACGCGGGTGAGGTCGATGATCTTGAGGCCGGCAAGCGCGCCCGGGCTGAGCATGGCGGATCTCCTCAAGCGGCGCGCGCGCCGAAGACGCGGGCGCAGAACTGCGGATAGGTGTCCTCGAGGGCGGCGCGGATCGGTCCCGCCAGCGCGGCGCGATCGTCCTCGGACGGGCCGCGCGTCTCGGGCACGTGGGTCGGCTCGTCGTAGTCGAAGCCGGTGTTCTCGCGGATGGATTCGCGCGTCTCGCCCGGATGCAGCGAGGCGAGCGTGAAGCGCGCGCGCACGGCGTCGAAGGCGAAGACGCAGCGGCCCGTCACCAGCGCCTGCGGCGAACCGCGGCGATACACGCCCGCGGCCGACACGCCCGGGGCGGATACGTAATCGACCTTGGGGACGAGCACGCGCGGCGAGTGCTCCTCGCGGAACAGGATCACGCGCGGGACGGTGAAGGCCATGAAGGCCGAGCCGAAATTGCCGGGCAACCGTGCCGACGATCCGGCAGGCGTCCCCGTGCCGACCAGGTTGATGTTCGCCTGCCCGTCGATCTGCGCGCCGCCGAGGAAGAACAGGTCGATCCGCCCCTGGCCGGCGAGGTCGAAGAGTTCGCGCGCGCCCTCGGTGAACGGGTTGCCGACGCGCTGCTGGAGCAGCGAGAGGCGCACATCGAGGCCGCGATGGCGCGCCAGCATCACCGCATGCGCCGGGATCGGGCTGGCCGCGCCGACCGCGGCATGGCGCACCGGGTGTGGATTAGGTGCCGCGATCAGGTCGGCGATCGCCGCGATCAGCAGTTCCTCGCGCGATACGGTCATTCCGCGGCCTTGGGCAAGGGGCCGAGCACGTGCTCGGCGAGATAGGCGCGGAAGCCCTCCTCGGTGCGCGCGGCCTTCGCATAGGCGTCGAGATGCGCGGCGTCGGCCGGGTAGAGGTCGAGCAGGGCGAGCGGCCAGGCGCCGCGCTCGGCCTCGGCCACGGCGGAGACGTAGAGCGAGGAGATCACGCCCGGCGCGAGCCGCTCGTCCGCCATCAGATTACCTTCGACCAGCCGTTCGGCGGTGACGAGGGTCGTGCGCGCCGCGTGCGCGATGGTGGCGAGCTCGCGCCGCCGCCCGACCCAGACATTGCCGAAGCGGTCCGCCATCGCGGCGTGGATGAGGGCGATGTCGGGCACGAGCGCGGGGATCAGCACGATCGGGTCCGGCGCCTCGGCGAAGGGGTTGTCGATGACCCGCCAGTCGGTGCGGTCGGCCAGGAGATCGGTGCCGATCATGCCGCGCAGCGGCAGGAAGGGCACACCCTTCTCGGCCGCCTGCAAGGCGGTGTGCACCGCCGGGCAGGTCGCATCCGTCAGGCGCAGCGCGCCCGTCCGCATCGCCGCGGTGAAGCGCGGCGCGAGTCCCGCCTCGCCGAGCGTCACCGCCGAGGTGGTCAGCGCCGAGACGCAGCCCGCGCCGATCAGCAGGTCGGTCGCGAAGCCCGAGATCGGCACGCCGAGCAGGTGAAGGTCGCGGACGCCGCGCCGGATCAGCGCACGCACCAGCGCGACCGGGCAGAGCGAGGCGTCAGGCGGCAGGGCGACGAAGGCGCCGTCGGGGACGCGCGCGGCGAGCGCCTCGACAGTCTCGATCGGGGTCATGCGAGCCAGCGCGCCAGGAACGCCGCGGTGCGCCCGTTCGCGATCGCCGCGGCGCGGCCGTCCCAGTGCTGGCCGCCGACACGGGCGAAGGCGTGATCAACGCCCGGATAGACATGCGCCTCGACACGCGGGTTCGGCATCACCGCGGCCAGCACCGCGCCTTGCGCCTCCTTCGGCACGAACTTGTCGTTCTCGGCGATGTGCATCAGCAGCGGGTTCGCGGCGTGGCGCAGCTCGCCCGCGAGCCCTTCCAGCATCACGCCGTAGTAGGAGACGTTGCAGTCGGCATCCGACCGGATCGCCATCAGCGCCGCCAGCCGCCCGCCGAGGCAGAAGCCGATCGTGCCGGCCCGGCCGTTGCAGCCCTCGAGCCGGCGCGCCGCCGCGAGCGTCGCCTTGAGGTCCTCCACCCCCTTGTCCTGGTCGAAGGCCTTGAGCAGCGCCATCGCCTTGTCCCACTCCGCCTGGGTCTTGTCGGTGAGCGAGACGCGCGGCTCGAGCCGCCAGAACAGGTCGGGGCAGACGCCGATGAAGCCCTGATCGGCGATCGCGTCGGTGATTGCGCGCATCGCGGGGCTGACGCCGAAGATCTCCTGGATCACGACCACCGCGCCGGCGGGCGTGCTCTTGGGCCGCGCCACATAGGCGAAGAACTCGCCCGAACCGTCGGTCGCCTTGATCGTGATCTCCGTCATGGATCCTCCCCTCGCGCTGGGCCGGTGCAGCATATCCGCGCCGGGCCGGCCCGGCCACCCGGGGCATCCGCGCCCCGCCTCGGGAACGCCCGGCCTCGCTGCCCGCAGGACCGTCCCGCCGGCTAGACTGGGCGCCGCCACCGGGAGACCGCCATGACCAGGCTCGCCGTCCTCGCGCTCGCCGCCGCGCTCGCCGCCGCGCCCGCCACGGCGCAGACGCTGCGCTGGGCCGCCGGCACCGATGTCGCCACCCTCGACCCGCACGGCAACGCCGGGAGGTTCACCCTCTCCTTCCTCGGCAACGTCTACGAGGGGCTGGTGCGGCGGGCGCCGGACCTGTCGCTCGAGCCCGCCCTCGCGACCGGATGGCGCAACGTGGCGCCGCGCGTGTGGCGCTTCACCCTGCGCGAGGGCGTCGTGTTCCAGGACGGCTCGCCCTTCTCCGCCGAGGACGTCGCCTTCTCGATCGCGCGCGCCAAGGGCCGGCGCGTCGGGGCGCGCGGGATGCTCGCGCCGATCGCCGAGGCGCGCGTGGTCGATGCCCGCACGGTCGAGCTCGTCACTCCCGCCCCCGATCCGATCCTGCCGCAGGGGCTTGCCGACGTGCTGATCATGTCGCGCGCCTGGGCCGAGCGCGTCGGCGCGGCGGAGGCCTCGAACCCCGCGCACGACGTCGAGAACGCGGCGACGCGCAGCGCCAACGGCACCGGGCCGTTCCGCGTGACGTCGCGCGAGGCCGGCCGGCTGACGGTGCTGGTCCGCAACGACGCGTGGTGGGACACGAAGCGGGGATCGATCGTCGAGGTCGAGTTCCGCCCGATCACGGCGGACGCCACGCGGCTCGCGGCACTCGCCTCGGGCGAGGTCGACCTGGTCATGCCGGTGCCGTTGCAGGACATCCCCCGGCTGAAGGCGACCCCGGGCATCGTGGTGCTGGAGGGGCCGGCGCTGCGCACCATCTTCCTCGGCTTCCACATCGGCCCGGTGCTGAAGCAGGGCGAGGCAGGCGGACGGAACCCGCTCGCCGATACGCGCGTGCGGCGCGCGATCGGCCACGCGATCGACGCCGAGGCGATCCGCACCCGCGTGATGCAGGGTGCCGCCACGCCGGCGGGACTGCTCTGGGGCCCCGGCGTGGCGGGCTACACCGCAGCCGAGGACCGCCGCCCCGTGTTCGACCCCGCGCGCGCCCGCGCCCTGCTCGTGGAGGCCGCGTATCCGGAGGGCTTCGCCCTCACCCTCGACTGTCCGAACGACCGCTACGTCAACGACGGCGCGATCTGCCAGGCGATCGCGCCGATGCTGGCGCGCATCGGCATCCGGCTGACCGTCAACCTGATGCCACGCGCGCAGTACTTCCCGAAGCTCGCGCGGCTGGAATCGAGCTTCTTCCTGCTCGGCTGGTCGGCCGACACCTACGACGCGCACCACCCGCTGCGCTTGCTCGCGCATGCGCGCGACCCGGACCGCGCGCTCGGCACCTGGAACTACACCGGCTACGACCGGCCGGAGGTGAACGTCCTGATCGAGGCGATCGGCGAGGAGTTCGATCCCGCGCGGCGCCAGGCGCTGATCGACCAGGCGGCGGCGATGCTGCGCGCTGACGCCGTCTACCTGCCGCTGCACCACCAGGCGCTCGCCTGGGCGCATCGCGACCGGGTGAGGGTGGTCCAGCGGGCGGACGACGTCGTGGTGCTGAACTGGATCACCCTGCGCTGATCGCACGGCCCGCGCGGCTGCTATGATGGCGCCATGCAGGCGGGGCGGCTCGCGGCGGTGGCGCTGACCCTGGCGCTCGGCGCCGGGCGGGCCGGTGCGTCGGTGGATCCCGGACTCGCGGCGCAGGGCTGGCGCGACCAGCCGGTCGATGGCCGCGCCCCGCTCGCCTTCGCCGCCGAGGGCGAGACTGGCCTGCGCATCAGCGGGGCGGGCGGGGCGGGGATCGTGTTCCAGCCGATGCGCGTGCCGGTCTCGCCGGTGCTGTGCCTGTCGTGGCGCTGGCGGCTCGAGCCGGGCGCGGCGCCCGCCGGGCTGGTGCTGCAGGTGGGGTTCGAGGCGGACGGCGAGCGGATGACGCTGAGCCAGCGCTACGCGCTCGGCTTCGCGCGCATGATGGCGCGCGGGCGCATGGTGCCCGGCTTCGCGCTCTCCTACCGCTGGGGCGGGGCGGCCGGCGAGCCCGCCTGGCATCCCACGCCGCTGCTCGCGCTCCTGGAGCAGAGCCGCTGGCGCCAGGACGAGGCCGCGCCGCGCGGGGTGTGGATCGAGGAGCGGGTGGCGCTCGCCGCCGAGTTCCGCGCCGCCTACGGCATCGCGCCGCCCGGCTACGTCACCGAGCTCGCGATCGGCGCGCAGGCGGGCGCGCCCTTCGAGGCGCGCATCGAGGGGATCGCGTTCCGCCGCTGCGCCGGGCGCTAGGGCGGATCGCACACGGCCCGCCCCGGCCGCGTGCGCGACGATCCCCGCGAGGAATGCCCGGGACGGCTTCCACGCGGGTGGAACCCGTCCCGGCGGTCAGCCGACGATCTCGTAGCCGGCGAAGAAGTAGGCGATCTCGGCCGCGGCGTTCTCGACGCTGTCCGAGCCGTGCACCGAGTTCGCCTCGATGCTCTCGGCGAACAGCTTGCGGATCGTGCCGGGGGCCGCCTTGGCCGGGTCGGTGGCGCCCATCACCTCGCGGTTCTTCGCCACCGCGTTCTCGCCCTCGAGCACCTGCACCACCACGGGGCCGGAGCACATGAAATCGACCAGGCTGTCGTAGAAGGGGCGGTCCTTGTGCACGGCGTAGAAGGTCTTGGCGTGCTGGCGCGAGAGCCAGAGGCGCTTCTGGGCGACGATCCTGAGCCCGTTCTCCTCGAGCAGGGCATTGATCTTCCCCGTGAGGTTCCGCCGCGTGGCGTCCGGCTTGATGATGCTGAGAGTGCGCTCGACGGCCATGCTGTGTCCCCTGGGTTCGTGGCGGTGGCGGCCCTCTAGGACAGGACGCGCCGGAAGGGAACCCCCGCCCTTCCCTCGCGGCCGACGGGGCGGCTAAACCCCGCGCCATGACGGTGCTGGCGATCGAGCAGGCGACCATCCGGATCGCCGGGCGGACGCTCCTGGACCGGGCGGACCTGACGGTCGCGCCCGGCCGGAAGATCGGTCTGGTCGGCCGCAACGGCGCCGGCAAGTCGACGCTGCTCCGGGCGATCGCCGGCGAGATCGGCCTCGACGGCGGCGCGATCCGCCTCTCCCCGCGCGCGCGGCTCGGCCGGGTGGCGCAGGAGGCGCCCGCCGGCGAGGCGAGCCTGCTCGACACCGTGCTTGCCGCCGATGCCGAGCGGACGCGCCTGCTCGCCGCGGCCGAGACCGCACCGCCCGAACGTCTCGCCGAGATCCACGACCGGCTGCGCGCGATCGGCGCGGAGGCGGCGCCCGCGCGCGCGGCGACGATCCTGGCGGGGCTGGGGTTCGACGCCGAGGCACAGGCGCGGCCGGTCGGCGCGTTCTCGGGCGGCTGGCGCATGCGCGTGGCGCTGGCCGCGGCGCTGTTCGTCGAGCCCGACCTGCTGCTGCTCGACGAGCCGACCAACCATCTCGATCTCGAAGCGACGCTGTGGCTGGAATCCTGGCTCGCGCGCTTCGCCGGTGCCGCGATCATCGTCAGCCACGATCGCACCCTGCTGGATCGCGCGGTGGATGCGATCGCGCATCTCGACCGCGGCAGGATCGCGCTCTACCCGGGCGGGTTCGAGGCCTTCGTGCGGATCAGGGAGGAGCGCGCCGCGCAGCAGGCGGCGATGGCGGAGAGGATCGCCGCGCAGCGCGCGCGTCTGCAGGCCTTCGTCGACCGCTTCCGCGCCAAGGCCTCGAAGGCGCGCCAGGCGCAGTCGAAGCTGAAGGCGATCGCGCGCCTGCCGGCGATCGAGGCGCTGGTGGAGGATGCGCCGACGCGCTTCTCCTTCCCCGAACCGAAGGCGCTCGCCCCGCCCCTGATCACGCTGGACCGCGCCGCGGTGGGCTACGGCGGCGCGCCGGTGCTGCGCGAGGTGTCCCTGCGCATCGACCAGGAGGACCGGATCGCGCTCCTCGGCCGCAACGGCAACGGCAAGTCGACGCTCGCCAGGCTGCTCGCCGGCCGGCTCGACCTGCTCGCGGGCGAGATGTTCCGCACCCCGCGCCTGACGGTCGGATACTTCGCCCAGCACCAGGAGGAGGACCTGTTCCTCGACGAGAGCCCGGTCGATCACATGGCCCGCGCCCTGCCGCGCGCGACCCCGGCGCAGGTGCGATCGCAGCTCGCGCGCTTCGGCCTCGATGCCGAGCGCGCCGATACCACGGTGGCGGCGCTCTCGGGCGGCGAGAAGGCGCGGCTCCTCCTCGCCCTGGCCACGCGCGAGGCCCCGCAGCTCCTGATCCTCGACGAGCCGACCAACCATCTCGACATCGACGCGCGCGAGGCGCTGGTGCGGGCACTCGCCGACTACCGGGGGGCGGTGGTGCTGATCACGCACGACCCCCACCTGATCGAGCTGGTGGCGGACCGGCTGTGGCTGGTGGCCGACGGCACGGTCGCGCCGTTCGAGGGCGATCTCGACGACTACCGCGCGGCCCTCGCCGAGAGCGGGCGGGGGGCCCAGGCGGCGAAGCCCGCCGCGCCGAGCCGCGCCGAGGACCGCCGCG
>NZ_VIKA01000104.1 GCF_006704265.1 Elioraea sp. Yellowstone
CCGGAACGCCACCCACTCGACATAGCGCGCGAAGGCGACGGTCGAGAGGAACGAAACGAGCGCCATCACCAGCGCGATCCGCCCGCCGAGCGTCGCGGCGGTGAGGAGCGACGCCTCGGCCATGCCGACCACGGGCGCCGGCGAGAGCTCGCGCAGCGCGGCGATGCCCGGGTCGCCGAAGCAGGCGAGCAGCACGGCATCCGGGACGGGCGTCTCGACGAGCGCGTGGGCGAGCGCGTCCAGCACGGCGTGGCCGGCGATCGCGGCCGCGCTGCGGGTGGCGATGTAGCGCGCGCCGAAGCGCGCGGTCACGCCCTCGATCGCCACGCCCGCGCCCGCGGCGGCACGGGCGAGCGCCACCATGCGCGCGGTCATCGCCGCATCCGTGTTGCCGTTGATCAGCAGCAGCCGCATCGCCTCTCCGCCGGTTTGCGGGGCAGGATGCCCACGCGGTGAGCAGCCGCCCAGCAGAGCCCTGCCGGCCATCGGCCGGCAAGGGTCCCTGCGCGTGGCATGGGGCTTGCCAAGACGGGCCGCAACCTGGAACGCTGCGCTTCCAGAGGCTCAACAAACGGGGACGAGGGTGCAATGACACTGCGACGACTGCTGCTCGCCGCCGCCTGCGCGGCGCTGCCCGCCGCCCACGCGCTCGAGGCGTCAGCCCAGGGCACGATCCGCATCGGCATGACCGCGGCCGACATCCCGCTGACCCACGGCCAGCCGGACCAGGGCTTCGAGGGCAACCGCTTCACCGGCATCCCGCTCTACGACAGCCTGACCGCGTGGGACCTGACGCGCGGCGACCGCGCCACCCCGCTGGTGCCCTCGCTCGCCACCGAATGGGCGGTGGATGCGAACGACAAGACGAAGTGGATCTTCCGGCTGCGCCAGGGGGTGAAGTTCCACGACGGCTCGGACTTCAACGCGGACGCCGTGGTCTGGAACGTGCGCAAGGTGCTCGACCGCGAGGCGCCGCATTTCGACCCGCGCCAGGTCGGCGTCACCGCGACGCGCATGCCCACACTGCGCCGGGCCGAGAGGATCGACGACTACACGGTCGCGCTCTACACCTCCGAGCCCGATTCGCTCCTGCCGATCAACCTGACCAACCTGTTCATGGCCTCGCCCGCGCACTGGGAGCGCAAGCGCGCCGCCGCCGCCTCGGCCGAGGCGGCCTGGAACGCCTTCGCGGCCGATCCGTCCGGCACCGGTCCGTTCCGCATGAGCCGCTTCGTGCCGCGCGAGCGCGCCGAGTACGTGCGCAACGATGCCTACTGGGGCAACAAGGCCAGGGCCGAGCGGATCGTCCTGCTGCCGATCCCGGAGGCGAACGCGCGCACCGCGGCCCTGCTCTCCGGGCAGGTGGACTGGATCGAGGCGCCCGCACCCGACGCGATCCCGCAGCTCCGCGCCCGCGGCATGCGGATCGAGAGCAACGCCCAGCCGCATGTCTGGCCCTGGCAGCCCTGCTTCGCGGAGGGCAGCCCGCTGGCCGATGTGCGGATCCGCAAGGCGATCAATCTCGGCATCGACCGCGAGGGGCTGAAGACGCTGCTGGGCGGGCTGATGGTGCCGGCGGTCGGCACGGTGCAGCCGGGCCATCCCTGGTGGGGCAATCCATCGTTCCAGATCAAGTACGATCCGGAGGCGGCGAAGCGCCTGCTCGCCGAGGCCGGCTTCGGTCCGCAGCGGCCGCTGTCGCTGAAGGTGCAGATCTCGGCCTCGGGCTCCGGCCAGATGCAGCCCCTGCCGATGAACGAGTTCATCCAGCAGAACCTGCGCGAGATCGGGGTGAACGTCGAGTTCGACGTGATCGAATGGAACGCCCTGTTCACCAACTGGCGGCGCGGCTGCAAGGACCCTTCCGCGCGCGGCGCGCATGCGATCAACGTCTCCTTCGCGGCGATGGATCCGTTCTTCGCCATGGTGCGGTTCTGGGACAGCAAGATGGCCCCGCCGGTCTCCAACAACTGGGGCCACTTCAGCGATCCGCGCTTCGACGCCATGGTGGCCGAGGCGCGCACCAGCTTCGACGCTACGGCGCGTGACGCGGCGCTGGCGAAGCTGCACGCGGCCGGCGTGGACGAGGCGCTGTTCATCTGGATCGCGCATGACGTCGCCCCGCGCGCGATGTCGCCCCGCGTGCGCGGCTTCGTCCAGCCGCAGTCCTGGTTCGTCGATCTGACCCTGCCCTACATCCAGTGAGCGTGTGGGCGGCGCGGGGCGACCCGCGCCGCCCCTGACCGGCGATGCTGTTCTACCTGATCCGCCGCTGCCTCTACGCCATCCCGATCGCGCTCTCGGTCGGGCTGGTCTGCTTCATGCTGGTGCATATCGCGCCGGGCGATCCGATCAATGCGATCGTGCCGGCCGATGCGCCGCAGGAACTCGTCGAGCAGATCCGCAAGGATTACGGGCTCGACCGGCCGCTGCCGGTCCAGTTCGGCATCTGGCTGGCGAAGGTGAGCATCGGCGATCTCGGCACCTCGCTCGCCACCGGCCGCAGCGTCTGGTCCGACCTCTCGGTCGCGATCGGCAACACGCTGCGCCTTGCGCTGACCGCGGCGCTGATCGGCTTCGTGCTCGGCTCCGTGCTGGGCGCGCTCGCGGGCAGCTTCCAGGGGACCTTCATCGACAAGATCGCCGTCGGCCTCGCCGTCGCTGGGGTCTCCGTGCCGCATTACTGGCTCGGCATGGTGCTGGTGGTGATCTTCTCGGTGCAGCTGCCGTGGCTGCCGGCGATGGGCGCGGGTCCTGGCGGATCGGCGGACTGGGCCTGGGACTGGGAGCACATCCAGCACCTGATCCTGCCCGCCGTGACGCTCTCGGTGATCCCGATGGGAATCGTCACGCGCACCGTGCGCGGCATCGTCGCCGAGATCCTGAACCAGGAGTTCGTCCAGACCCTGCGCGGCAAGGGACTGACGGGCCGGGGCGTGTTCTGGCACGTCGTCAAGAACGCCGCCCCGAACACGATCGCCGTGATGGGGCTGCAGCTCGGCTACCTGATGGGCGGATCGATCCTGGTCGAGACCGTGTTCTCCTGGCCGGGCACGGGGCTGCTGCTCAACAACGCGATCTTCCAGCGCGACCTGCCCGTGCTCCAGGCCACCATCCTCGTGCTCGCGATGTTCTTCGTCGCGCTGAACCTGCTGGTCGACCTGGTGCAGACCGCGCTCGACCCGCGCATCAGGCGGGGCTGAGCCTTGGCCGACGGCATCGCCCGCACCGCCGCCGCCGCCGAACTGGCCGTGCAGGCGCGCGAGGCCGCGCGCAAGAGCCAGGGCTACTGGGCCGGGGTCTGGAAGCGACTGCGGCGGGATCCTGTCACCATCGCCTGCGCGCTGATCCTGATCGCGATGCTCCTTGCGATCGTCTTCGCCCACCTGATCGCCCCGCACGACCCCTACCAGGGCTCGATGCTGCGCCGGCTGCGCCCCGTCGGCACGCCGAACCACCTGCTCGGCACCGACGAGCTCGGCCGCGACATGCTCACCCGCCTGCTCTACGGTGGCCGGCTCTCCTGGTTCATGGGCATCACGCCGGTGGTGCTCGCCTTCCTCATCGGCACGCTGTTCGGCGTGCTGGCCGGCTATGTCGGTGGCGCGGTGAACATGCTGATCATGCGCACGACCGACGTGTTCTACGCCTTCCCCTCCGTGCTGCTCGCGATCGCGATCTCCGGTGCGCTGGGCGCGGGCACCATCAATGCGATCCTGTCGCTGACCCTGGTGTTCATTCCGCCCGTGATTCGGGTCGCCGAGAGCGTCACGACCGGGGTGCGGGGGCTGGATTTCGTCGAGGCGGCGCGCGCCTCGGGCGCCGGTCCGCTCACCATCATCCGCGTGCACATCCTCGGCAACGTGCTCGGACCGATCTTCGTCTACGCCACGAGCCTGATCTCGGTCTCGATGATCCTGGCCTCGGGCCTCTCCTTCCTCGGCCTCGGCGTGACGCCGCCGGAGCCGGAATGGGGGCTGATGCTGAACACGCTGCGCACGGCGATCTACATCAACCCTCTGGTCGCGATGCTGCCGGGGGCCTGCATCTTCGCCACCTCGATCTGCTTCAACCTGCTTTCTGACGGACTCCGCCAGGCAATGGACGTGCGGGCCTGAAGGGAAGAGGACCGCAAGTGTGGAGTCTGAGAGACCATCCGGGAGGAAGTTGCGCCGTTCGGGTCGTCTGTGATTCGCCTGCTGTCAGGACGATTCGCGGGAGCGGCGGGATGGCGTGGACGGTGGAGCATCGGCGCGCGGCGGATCGGCGGGGGCTGCGCCGCCCGTCCGGTCTGACGGATGCGGAACGGGCGCTGGCGGCACCGCTGGTCCGGCCGGCGCAACGCAGCGGCCGGCCTCGCACGGTGGATGGGGCGAGGTACTGAACGCGATCTTCTCCGTGCTCTCGACCGGCTGCCAGTGGGCGGTGCGGCCGAAGGACCTCCCGCTATCGGAGACCGACGGTCGGCCGAAGGCCGCAGCCAGACGGCGAAGGGTGCGCAAAGGGGGGTGCGCTCGACCGGTCCGGCTACGACGCGGGCGAGAAGGTGGTCGGCCGCAAGCGCCATCTCCTGATCGATACCATCGGCATGCTGCTCGCCGTGATCCTCCATCCGGCCCACGTGCGGGACCGCGACGGCGCCGGGAAGCTGCCGCGCCAGGCGCGGGGCTCATTGGTTCAGCCAGACGGTGACGATGGCGGCGAGGGCGATGGCGACGAGGGCGATGGCGGCGAAGGAGGTGGTGGCGCATCGGTCGTAGCGCGTTGCGATGCGGCGCCAATCCTTGAGCTGGCCGGACACGGTCTCGATGCGATGGTGTTGGCGATGGAGCGCGGCATCGGAGGGGAGGGGCGTCTTGCGTTTCTCGGGGGCGGGATGCGGGCCGCGATCCCACGCTCAGCCGACGCCGCGCGGAAGGGATTGCCGTGTCCTCTGGGCACCTTCGGTCCCGCAGCCGCGCTCGGCGATCGGCTCGCGCGGCGGCGGCAGCACCGGCGCAAGAAGGCGCGCCCCCCTCCGGTCGTTCATCTGCCCGGCGGAGAGCATCATGACACCGGGCCGGCCCTGGCCGTCGCAGACGGCGTGGAGCGTCGAGTCCGGTCCGCCCTTGGTGCGGCGCCGGATGCGCCGCATCCGCGCCGGGGTCAGCAGGAACGGGACGGACACGAGGGCACTTCCGGCCCGTTCAGGATCACGCCTGCCCGCGTCGCCGCAAAGCAGACCAATGGGTCCTGAGCCTGGGGCGCGTCAGGTCACGGTCTCGAGTTCATCCTCGGAGAGCCCGCCCGGCACGATCACCAGCGGCGTGCGGAGCTGGCGATTGTAGCGGCCCGTGAGCGCCGTGATCAGCGGCCCCGGTCCCTCGGAGGAGGTCGAGGAGGCGAGCACCAGCACGCTGATCCCCTTCTCCTCGGCGAGCAGCTTCAGGAGCTCGTCGCGCGCCTCGCCCTCGCGCAGATAGAGCACCGGCATCGTGCCGGTGATCCGGTTCACCTCGGCGGCGAGGCCCTGCAGCAGCTGCTCGGCCTCCGCGCGGCGCTCCTCGCGCATCATCTCCTCGACCCCCGCCCATTCCGTCTGGCCGGGCGGCTCGGTGACGCGCAGGAGCGCGACGCGGCCGCCGCCGCGCGCGGCGCGCAGGGCGGCGTAGCGCAGCGCCACCGCGCGTTCGGGGCTGTCGTCCACCACCACGAGGAAGGTGCGGTCGCGCCGCGCGGCCGCATGGTCGGTCGTCTTGGAGGCGATCTCGTCGGTCATGGCCGCGGATCATACGCGGCCCGCCGGCCGGTGTGCGAGCCGGCATGGCGCGCGGGGGTGGTGGGGCGGCCGTGCGCGAAACCGGAGGAAGATACCCGGCCGGCAGAGGTCGATCCTGTGTCGGCCCGGGATCAGCCGCGCCGGAACAGCACGCTGCCGGTCCAGCCCGCCAGCGCCGCGACGAGTACGGCGCCGAAACCGTAGAGCCAGGGCTGCTCGTGCGCGAACCGCCAGATCTCGGCCGAGGTGCCGACCCGGCGCACCACGAGAGCGATGTCCCGCGCCGCGACGATGCGCTGATCCTGCACCGCGAGCACATCGACGCGGTAGGGGCCGGGGATCACGGTCGGCGGCAGGAAGATGCGGGCGTGGAACAGCCGCTCGCCGACCAGGGTGACGCCGTCGTCGTCCTGCCGGTAGAGCCCGGCCTCGGTCTTGAGCGCGATCAGGGCGTCGCGGAACGCAGGCTCGTCGCGCGGGCCCTCCGGGCGCAGCGGCAGCGCATCGAGCCCGAGCCGGAGCCGCTCGCGTTCACTCTCCGGCAGGATCTCGGCGAGCGGCCGGGTCGAGGCCACCGCGTAGAAGGTGGGCGCGGTATTGAAGATCTCGGAGGCGCCGTTCACCCAGATGCCGGCGATCCGCGTCTTCTGGCGCACCACGAAGGGCAGGGCAGGGCCGCGCACAACGACGATCAGGTCGGCGGGCGCGGTCTCCTTCGCGCCGAACACCAGGAGCTCGGCGCCGGTGAAGCCGGTTGTGACGGCGATCTCGCGCTGCGACAGCTCCGCCACCAGCGCGGCCGCCGGCGCCGGGGCCGCGGCCAGCAGGGCGAGGACGGCGGCGGCGAGGCGGCGCGCGCGGCTCACAGCAGCGGTTCCACCACGTACATCGCCTCGGGGCGGCGGAACAGCGCGACGCCCAGCTCGAGCGCGACCGCGAGCACGAGCAGCCCGAGCAGGCCGCGCGTCTCCTCGCCGCGCAGCCGCGAGCCCATCGCGGCGCCGAACTGCGCGCCCGCGACCGCCCCCGCCATCAGCATCAGCGCCAGGATCACGTCCACGCTCTGCGTGCTGACCGACTGCATCACCGTCACCGCCGCGGTGACGAACACGACCTGGAACAGCGAGGTGCCGATCACCACCGCGGTCGGCATGCCGAGGAGATAGATCATCGCGGGGACGAGGATGAAGCCGCCGCCCACGCCCATGATCGCCGAGAGAAGGCCGATGCCGAAGCCGATCATCACCGGCGGGATCACGCTGATGTAGAGCCTGCTCTGCCGGAACCGCATCTTCAGCGGCAGGCCGTGCATCCAGAAATGCTCGTGCAGCCGGCGGCGCACCTGGCGGCGCCGGCGCAGGAGCGCGCGCACGCTCTCCGCCGCCATCAGCGAGCCTACGATGCCGAGCACGACGACGTAGAACAGCGCCACGACCAGGTCGAGCTGGCCGAGCGATCGGAAGAGGGCGAAGAGCCGCACGCCGACCGCCGAGCCGGCAAGGCCCGCGAGCGTCAGCACCGCGCCCATCTTGGCGTCCACGTTGCCACGGCGCCAATGCGCGATCAGCCCGGAGATCGAGGCGCCCATGGTCTGGTTGGCCGAGGTCGCGACCGCGACCGCCGAGGGGATGCCGATGAAGATCAGGAGCGGCGTCATCAGGAAGCCGCCGCCCACGCCGAACAGGCCCGAGAGCAGGCCGACGGCAAGCCCGATGCCCACCACCAGCAGGGCATCGACGGACATCTCGGCGAGAGGGAGGTAGACCTGCATTCGAAACGACCCGCGCGCACGCGCGGCAGAGTGGGCCGCGCGCGCGCAGGGAACAAGGTAAAAGGGGCGCGACTAAGGAAGGATTGAAAAGGGAAGGTGACGGGTCGCGGTGCCCTCGCCCTCCTCGCGAGGGCGGCTGCCGGCGGTCCCCGCGCCGGCCGCGACGCCCCCTCTAGTCCGAGGCGGACGCCCCGCCGGCCGCCCGCAGCCGCTCCCGCAGCACGTCGATCGGCAGCAGGACGCCGTCCTCCTCGTAGTGCCAGAAGGTCCAGCCGTTGCAGGACGGCGCCTCCTGCACCGCCGCCCCCACCCGATGGATCGAGCCGCGAACGGTCCTGGTCCGCACCGTCCCGTCCGCGGCGACCTCCGCGCGCACCCGCCGGTGGCGGTCCCACAGCACCGCCCCGGGCAGGAGCAGCCCCGCCTCCAGGAGCGCGCCGAACGGCACGCGCGGTGCCTCGCGCCGGGAGGGCGTGGCCGTCAGCGTCTCGTCCGCCACCGGCTCGACCGCGGCGATGCGCGCCTCCGCCGCCGCCGCATAGGCCTCCTCGCGCTCGATTCCGATGAAGCGCCGGTTCAGCCGGCGCGCCACCGCCCCGGTGGTGCCGGTGCCGAAGAACGGATCGAGAATGGTCTCGCCGGGCTGCGTGCTGGCCAGGATCACGCGATGCAGGAGCGCCTCGGGCTTCTGCGTCGGGTGCAGCTTGCGCCCCTCCGGTCCCTTCAGCCGCTCCGCCCCCGTGCAGAGCGGCAGCGTCCAGTCGCTGCGCATCTGCACCTCGTCGTTCAGCGCCTTCATCGCCTCGTAGTTGAAGCGATATCGCGCATCCCGGTCCCAGGCCGCCCAGATCAGCGTCTCGTGCGCGTTGGTGAAGCGCCGGCCGCGGAAGTTCGGCATCGGGTTCGCCTTGCGCCAGATGATGTCGTTCAGGATCCAGAAGCCGAGATCCTGCAGGATCGCGCCGATGCGGAAGATGTTGTGGTAGCTGCCGATCACCCAGATCGTGCCGTCGCGGCGCAGCACGCGGCGCGCTTCCGTGAGCCAGGCGCGGGTGAAGGCGTCATAGGCGGCAAGGTCGGGGAAGCGGTCCCAGGCCTCGTCCACCGCATCGACCAGCGAATCGTCCGGCCGGCGCAGCTCGCCCTGGAGCTGGAGGTTGTAGGGCGGGTCGGCGAAGATCGCGTGCACGGATGCGGGCGGCAGCGACCGCATCACGGCGATGCAGTCGCCGCGCTGCACCCGGTCGAGCGGCAGGTCGAGCTGGCGGCCCATGGGATCCTCGGCGCCGCCAGGACGGCGGCGAAGCGCGCATCCTGCGAATCGACGGAGTCCGCGTCAATCGGCGCGGAGCGTCGCCGCCACGAGAGCGAAGCCGCGGCGGTGATGCGGGGTCGCGCCGAAGGCCGCCAGCGCCGCCCGGTGCGCCTGCGTCGGGTAGCCGCAGTTCGCCGCCCAGCCGTATGCGGGCCAGCGCGCGGCGAGGCGGCGCATCGCCCGGTCGCGCAGCACCTTCGCCACCACCGAGGCGGCGGCGATCGAGAGGCTGACGCGGTCGCCGCCGACCACGCAGCGCACCGCGCAGTCGAAGGCGGGGCCGCGATGGCCGTCCACCAGGATCATGTCGGGCGCGGGACAGAGCCGCGACACCGCGCGCCGCATCGCCAGGTATGTCGCCTGCAGGATGTTGAGCCGCCCGATCTCGGCCACGGAGGCGGCGCCGACGCCGATCGCCACCCGTCCCTCGCGCCGGCCCGCCTCCAGCAGGCGATACGCCGCCTCGCGCTGCGCGCCGCTCATCCGCTTGCTGTCGTCGATCCGCCGCGCGAGTTCCGGATCGGGACGGACGAGGAAGATCACCGCCGCGGCGAAGACCGGCCCGGCGAGCGGGCCGCGCCCCGCCTCGTCCACCCCCGCGACCCGTCCGGCGGGTGCGGCCTCCAGCTCCAGCAGGAGGTCCGGCCGGCGCCTCATCCGCCCGCTTGCGCGGCCGCGGCCTGGCTCTCGAGCGCGGCGCGCAGCCCCGGATCGAGCTTCAGGCGATGCGCCAGCGCATCGAGATAGGCGCGCTCGGCCGGGTGGTCCGGGGTGGCGGCGAGCCGCGCGGCGAGCCAGAGCTCGGCCGCCTGCTCGGGGGTCGCGGCGGCGGCGGCGATCGCCCCGGGATCGGAGGGCGCGTTCATCGCCTGGAAGATCGCCGCCTTCTCCTCCGGCCCGAGCCCCGAACGCTCGACCGCCTCGAAGATGCGCCGGCTCTCCTCGGCGTCCACGTGGCCGTCGGCCTTGGCCGCGCCGATCATGCCGCGGATCAGCGCGAGCGCGAAGGGCTGGCCGTCCGCTCCCGTGGTCGCGTGCGGCAGGAAGCGCGCATCGGTCGCGGCGATCTCGCCCGGTGCGGGCGGCGCGGTCGGCGCCGCCTGGCCCTGCTGCCAGGACTGCCAGGCGCGGTAGGCGAGCGCGCCGAGCGCGGCCGCGCCGCCGTAGCGCGCGATCTTGCCCGCCTTGCCGCCGACCAGCAGGGCGAGGATGCCGGCGCCGGCCGCTGCGCCGGCGAGCCCGCCCGGCACGCCCATGCCGGACAGCTTCTGGTCGGCGCTGGAGAGGGCGCCGGCGGCACGCTCGGCCGTGCCGGCGCCGAGGAATCGGTCGAGGAGGGCCTTGGGGTCGATCATGGCGCCGAACATGGCGCGGCGGCGCGCGCTACGCCAGCAGCCCCGCGACGAAGTGAGCAAGCCCGGTCTGGCGCGTCCGCTTCAGCCGCTCCGCCGCCAGGATCGACCGGACCGCGGCCACCGAGAGGTCGAAGTCGCGGTTCACCACCACGTAGCCGTACTCGTCCCAGTGGCCGATCTCGGCCGCCGCGCGGGCCATCCGGCGGGCGACGGTGGCCTCGTCGTCGAGCCTGCGCGCGCGCAGGCGGCGCTCGAGCTCGGCCATCGAGGGCGGCAGGATGAACACCGAGACCACGTCCTCGGGCAGCGCCCCGCGCAACTGGCGCGTGCCCTGCCAGTCGATGTCGAAGAGCAGGTCCCGCCCCTCGGCGAGGGCCTGCTCGACCGGCGCGCGCGGCGTGCCGTAGCGCGCGCCGAAGACCTCGGCGTGCTCGATCAGCCGCCCCTCGCGCAGCGCGGCGTCGAAGGCCGCGTCGTCGACGAAGTGGTAGTCCTTGCCGTCCACCTCGCCCGCGCGCGGCGGCCGCGTGGTCAGCGAGATCGAGAGGCCGAGATTGGGGTCGGTGACCCTGAGCGCCCGCCCGATCGAGGTCTTGCCCCCGCCCGAGGGCGAGGACAGGACGAGGAGCAGGCCCCGGCGCGCGATCCCGTCACTCAAGGTTCTGCACCTGCTCGCGGAACTGCTCGATCGCCGCCTTGAGCGCGAGCCCGGTCGCGGTCAGCGAAGGTGCCGCCGCCTTGCTGCAGAGCGTGTTGGCCTCGCGGTTGAACTCCTGGGTGAGGAAGTCGAGCCGCCGCCCGACCAGCACGCCCTCGGCCAGCAGCGCGCGCGCCTGGGCGATGTGCGCGTGCAGCCGGTCGATCTCCTCGCGCACATCGGCGCGCGCGGCGAGCAGCGCGACCTCCTGCGCGAGCCGCTCCTCCGGCAGTTGCGGCACCTGGTCGAGCAGGCCGCGCAGGGCCACGACCAGCTTCTCGCGCAGCGCCGCCGGCTGGGTGGCGGCATCGGCCTCGGCCGCGGCCACGAGCGCCTCGATCTCGGCGAGCTTCGCCGCCAGCACCGCGCCGATGCGCGCCCCCTCCTCGCGCCGTGCCGCGGCGAGCGCCTCGATCGCGACGCGGAAGGACGC
>NZ_VIKA01000105.1 GCF_006704265.1 Elioraea sp. Yellowstone
CGGGCGGCCCTGGTTGCCGCCGCGCGGGGCTGATGCCGGCCGCAGCGTCCCCGCCCGCGAGGCCGGCGGGGACGCTGCCCCCTCGAGCGGCGTCCGCAGCAGCGGAGGCCGCTCGCGGCACTCCTTGCGAGCATCGTCGCGCACAGGGGCGGCTCCGGCCGCGCGCGATCGGCTCTAGGCCCTGGCGCGGCCTTCCGCTAAGAGGCCGTCTTCCGGACGGGAGGCCGCCTCTTGACCAAGCCGCTGCCCAACTCGCTGCGCACCGGCCCCGACGAGCGGGGCCATTTCGGCATCTTCGGCGGGCGCTACGTCGCCGAGACCCTGATGCCGCTGATCCTCGAGGTCGAGCGCGCCTACGAGGAGGCCAAGCGCGATCCGGCATTCGACGCCGAGTTCCGCCGCCTGCTCGCCCACTATGTCGGCCGTCCGTCCCCGCTCTGGTTCGCCGAACGGCTGACGGCACAGCTCGGCGGCGCGCAGGTCTGGTTCAAGCGCGACGAGCTCAACCACACCGGCGCGCACAAGATCAACAACTGCATCGGCCAGATCCTGCTGGCGAAGCGCATGGGCAAGACCCGCATCATCGCCGAGACCGGCGCCGGCCAGCACGGTGTCGCGACCGCGACCGTCTGCGCGCTGTTCGGCCTGCCCTGCACCATCTACATGGGGGCGACCGATGTCGCGCGGCAGTCGCCCAACGTGTTCCGCATGAAGCTGCTGGGCGCCGAGGTGAAGCCGGTGACATCGGGCGCGGCGACGCTGAAGGACGCGATGAACGAGGCGCTCCGCGACTGGGTCGCGAATGTCGCCGACACCTACTACCTGATCGGCACGGTCGCCGGCCCGCATCCCTATCCCGCGATGGTGCGCGACTTCCAGTCGGTGATCGGCACCGAGGCGAAGGCGCAGCTCGACGCCGCGGTCGGACGCCTGCCGGATGTGTGCATCGCCGCGATCGGCGGCGGATCGAACGCGATGGGGCTGTTCCACCCGTTCCTGGACGACGCCTCCGTGCGTCTCGTCGGCGTCGAGGCGGCCGGGCACGGGCTCGACAGCGGGCAGCACGCGGCGAGCCTCTCGCGCGGGCGGCCCGGCGTGCTGCACGGCAACCGCACCTATCTCCTGCAGGACGAGCACGGCCAGATCCTCGAGGCGCACTCGATCAGCGCCGGGCTCGACTATCCCGGCGTCGGCCCGGAGCATGCGTGGCTGCACGAGCTCGGCCGCGTCGAGTACGTCGCGGTGACCGATGCGGAGGCGCTGGAGGCGTTCCAGCTCTGCACGCGCACGGAGGGGATCATCCCGGCGCTGGAGCCGGCGCACGCGCTCGCGCAGGTGATGAAGATGGCGCCCGGCATGGACAGGGACGCGATCATCCTGATGAATCTCTGCGGCCGCGGCGACAAGGACATCTTCACGGTCGCCGAGGCCCTGGGGGTGAAGCTGTGAGCCGGATCGCCGCCCGCTTCGCCGCGCTCAGGCGCGAGGGCCGCGCCGGTCTCATCCCGTTCGTCGAGGCCTGCGATCCCGACCGTGCGACCACCGAGGCGCTGCTCGCCGGCTTCCCGGCTGCGGGGGCCGATCTGATCGAGATCGGCATGCCCTTCACCGATCCGATGGCGGACGGGCCGACCATTCAGCGCGCCGGCCAGCGCGGGCTGAAGGGCGGCGCCACGCTCGGCGTCACGCTCGACATCGTGCGCGGGTTCCGCGCCAAGGACGACGCCACGCCGATCGTGCTGATGGGCTACTACAACCCGATCCTCGCCTACGGTGTGGCGCGGTTCTGCGCCGATGCCGCAACGGCCGGCGTGGACGGGCTGATCGTGGTCGACCTGCCGCCCGAGGAGGCCGAGGAGCTCGCCGTTCCCGCCGGCGGGGCGAAGCTCGACCTGATCCGGCTGGTGGCGCCCACCACGCATGACGACCGGCTCAAGGCGGTGCTGACCGGCGCGGGCGGCTTCGTCTACTACGTCTCGATCACCGGCATCACGGGCACGCGCACCGCGACCGAGGAGCATCTCGCGCAGGCGATCCCGCGCGTGCGCGCCGCCACGAGCCTTCCGGTCGCGGTCGGGTTCGGCGTGCGCACGCCCGAGCACGCCGCAGCGGTTGCGCGCCATGCCGATGCGGCGGTGGTGGCGTCCGCGCTGATCGACACGATCGCGGCGAATCTCGACGAGGCGGGGAAGCTCAAGCCCGGCACGGTCGAGACGGTGCTCGACCAGGTGCGCGCACTCGCCGCCGGCGTGCGCGGGGCGCGGGTCGGCCGGGCCGCATGACGGGCGGCCGCGGCATCCCGTGAACCGGGTTTCCTGAGAGTCCCTCGATGAACTGGCTCACCAACTTCGTCCGCCCGAAGATCCGCACCCTGCTCGGCCAGAAGCCGGTGCCGGACAATCTCTGGCACACATGCCCGTCCTGCCAGCAGATGATCTTCCACGAGGATCTGAAGAAGTCGCTGCGCGTCTGCGGGCAGTGCGGCCACCACATGCGCCTGCCCGCGCGCGAGCGCCTCGCCTCGGTGCTCGACGAAGGCTACGCGGTGATCGAACTGCCGAAGGTGCCGACCGATCCGCTGCATTTCCGCGACCAGAAGCGCTACACCGACCGGCTGAAGGCCGCGCGCAGCGAGACCGGGCTCGAGGATGCGGTGCTGGTCGCGCACGGCACGATCGGTGGCCAGAAGGCGGTGGTCGCCGTGTTCGCCTTCGAGTTCATGGGCGGCTCGATGGGCGCGGCGGTGGGCGAGGCGATCCTCGCCGCGGCGCGGCTGGCGGTGCTACAGGAGGCGGCCCTCGTCGTCTTCACCGCCTCGGGCGGGGCGCGCATGCAGGAGGGGGCGGTCAGCCTGATGCAGATGCCGCGCACCGTGATCGCCGTGCGCATGGTGAAGGAGGCCGGGCTTCCGTATCTCGTCGTGCTCACCGATCCGACCACCGGCGGTGTGACCGCCTCCTTCGCCATGCTGGGCGACATCCACCTCGCCGAGCCCGGCGCGATGATCGGCTTCGCCGGAGCCCGCGTGATCGAGCAGACCGTGCGCGAGAAGCTGCCTGACGGGTTCCAGCGCGCCGAGTACCTCCACGAGCACGGCATGGTCGATCTGGTCGTCAGGCGCGGCGAGATGAAGGCGACGCTCGCGCGCGTCCTCCTCCTGCTCGGCGACGCGCGGCGCCTCGAGGCGGAGCGGCCCGCGGCCGAGGTGATCGCGATCCCCGCCGTTCCCGCCCCCTGACGCCTCGATGGCCGCCGCCGATACGGTGATGCAGCGCCTCGCGCGGCTGCATCCCAGGCTGATCGACCTCAGCCTGGGGCGGATCGAGCGCCTGCTCGCGCGGCTCGGCCATCCCGAACGGCGCCTGCCGCCGGTGATCCACGTCGCCGGCACGAACGGCAAGGGCTCGGTCTGCGCCTTCCTGCGCGCGATCGGCGAGGCAGCGGGGATGCGCGTGCACGTCTATACCTCGCCGCATCTCGTCACGTTCCACGAGCGGATCAGGCTGGCCGGCCGCCTGGTGGACGACGCCGCGCTCACCGAGGCGCTCGAGACCTGCGAGCGCGCCAATGGCGAGGATCCGATCACCGTGTTCGAGATCGCGACCGCGGCCGCTTTCCTGCTGTTCGCCGCGGAGCCCGCCGACCTCCTGGTGCTCGAGGTGGGGCTCGGCGGCAGGCTCGACGCGACCAACGCGGTCGACCGCCCGGCCGTCTGCGCGATCACCTCGATCGCGATGGACCACATGGAGTTCCTCGGCGACACGATCGAGCGGATCGCGTTCGAGAAGGCGGGCATCCTCAAGCCCGGCGTGCCGGCCGTGACCGGGCAGCAGGATCCGCGCGCGCTCGGCGTGCTCGCCGCGCGGGCCGAAGCGGTGGGTGCCGCCCTGGCTGCGCGCGGGCACGACTGGACGATCGCGCCGACGGCGACGGGCCTGCGCTACGAGGACCGCGCCGGCGCGCTCGACCTGCCGCCGCCCGCGCTCGCGGGGATCCACCAGCACGACAATGCCGGCATCGCGGTCGCCGCCATGCGCGCCTTCGCCGATCCGCGCCTGACCGCCCGGGCGATCGCGGCCGGGATCGCGCGCGCGGAATGGCCGGCGCGGCTGCAGCGCCTGACGCGCGGCCCGCTCGTCGCGATGCTGCCGCCGGGATGGTCGCTCGTGCTCGACGGCGGCCACAACCCGGATGCGGGCCGCGCGCTGGGGATCCATCTCGCCACCGTGACGGACCGGCCCTGGCACGTGATCGTGGGGATGAAGAGGGGGAAGGGCACGGCGGGGTTCCTCGCGCCGATCCTGCCGCACGCGGCGAGCCTCTGGGCCGTCGCGGAACCCGACCAGCACTTGGCGCAGGCGCCGGAGGAGATCGTCGCCGCCTCGGGCGGGGCGGCGCGGATCGGCCCGCGCGTGGCGGATGCGCTCGCCGCGATCGTCGCGTCCGCCGACCGTCCCGGAAACGTGCTGATCTGCGGCAGCCTCTACCTCGCCGGCGTGGTGCTGCGCGAGAACGGCTGAGCCAGGCGTCGCGCTGGCGCGACGCCTAGCCTCGGGAGGTGGCCGGCTCAGCCGCGGAGCCCGCTCGTGGCGTTCCCACGGCCGACCTTGGTGCCAGCATCGCGTCGAAGCTGGATGCGCCCTCGGAGCCCTGCTGGTCCATCATCTGCCCGCCGCTGTAGAGCGGCATCGCGCGCGAGAGGTCGAACCCGCCGGCGCTCTCGCCCGACTGCGCGCCGACGAAGCCGCCGGCATAGGTGGGCGTGATGAAGCCGGGATGCGGCTGCTCGCCATCGGCCAGCGCCGGCGCGGCGGCGATCGTGAGCGCGGCGAGGGCGGCGAAGAGGGTCTTGGTCATCGGCGTGTCCTTTCCTGGAACGACCCGTCGGGACCGTCCCGGCGGGCGCCCGTGCGCGGGCGATGCCGTGGTTTCGCCATGGCTTGGCGACGGGCTGCGGAGCGGTGGCCGATCGTTTCTATTCGTGCGCGATATGTAACCGGCCGCTTCTCGTGGACGAATGCGCCCCTCGGTCCTCCGCGATCGTCCGCCTGCCGCCGCGCGACGGGCTTGCAGACACTGGGTCGGGGAGAGATACTTGCTTAGAGCAAGCAGTTGATTGCTCCACGGAGAAGGCGACCATGGACGGATCGCTCGACACCCCGCTCGACCGGCAGATCGCCGCGGTGCGCCGCTTCACCCGCTTCTACACCCGTCACCTGGGCGTGCTGCGCGAGGGGCTGCTCGACAGCCCCTTCGCGCTGACCGAGGCGCGGGTGCTCTACGAGCTCGCCCAGGCGCCGGAACTCGGCGCGGCCGAGCTTGCCCGCCGGCTCGCCCTCGACGCCGGCTATCTCAGCCGCATCCTCCGCCGCTTCGAGACCGATGGGCTGATCGCGCGCGATCCCGTGCCGGAGGACGGGCGCCGCGCTACGCTCCGGCTCACCGAGGCGGGGCGGGAGGCCTTCGCCGGGTTGGATGCGGCCTCGCGCGCCCAGGTGCGCCGCCTGCTCGCCGCCCTGCCGGCGTCGGCACGGCCGCGCCTGGTCGCGGCGATGCGCACGATCGAGGCACTGCTTGACACCGATGCGCCCGCACCCTGGCTGATCCGCCCGCTCGGGCCGGGCGATGGCGGCTGGGTGGTCGAGAGCCACGGCCGGCTTTATGCGCAGGAATACGGCTGGAACGCCGAGTTCGAAGCGCTGGTCGCCGAGATCGTCGCGGCCTTCCTGCGCGCGCACGACCCCGCCTGCGAGGGTGGCTGGATCGCCGAACGCGACGGCGCGCCGGTCGGCTCGGTGTTCGTGGTGCGCCAGGATGCGCGCACCGCCAAGCTGCGCCTGCTGCTGGTCGAGCCCGAGGCGCGCGGCCTGGGCATCGGACGGCGCCTGGTCGAGCACGCGATGGGCTTTGCCCGCGGCGTCGGTTATGCGCGCATGACGCTCTGGACCAACGACGTGCTGGTCGCGGCACGGCACATCTACGAGAGCGCGGGCTTCGTCTGCACCGCGCGCGAGCCGCACACGAGCTTCGGCAAGGACCTCGTCTCCGAGACCTGGGAGCGCGACCTCACGCCGGACTGACGCGCGCGCGCCAGAGCCGCACGAGCGGCCCGTCCTCGCCGAACAGCGGATCGGTCGCAGGCAGGGGCACGGCGGCGACCCGCGCGAGAGCGTCGCCCGGCGGCGCCTCGCCGCGCGCGAGATCGGGCTCCGCGCCCGGCGGGTAGAAGCCGACGCAGGCGAAATCAGGGCTGCCCCAGAGCGCACAGTGGCCGACGCCGGCGGGGACCAGCACCGCGTCGCCGGCGGCGAGCTCCACCTTCGCCCCACCCTGGCCGCCGAACTGCACGCGCGCCCGGCCCGCGATCACGCCGAGTGCCTCGTGCGCGTCGGCATGGAAGTGGTGGAACGGATAGACCCCGCCCTGCCAGAACCCGTGCCAGCCGCGTGCGCCCGCAAGCCTGCGCAACGCTGCCGCGGACCGCTCGGCCTCGTCCAGCACGCCGCGATAGACCAGCAGCGGCAGATGGGGGTTGTTGGGCACGCCGCCCGAGGGGGCGGCGAACAGGTGTGTCTCGATCGTCGCCGTCATGCCGGGTCGAGCCGCCAGATCGCGCCCCGCCGATCGTCGGTCAGCAGATAGACCCGCCCGTCGGGGCCGATGCGCACGTCGCGGATGCGCTCGCCGTAGACCGGGATGCGTTCCTCGGCCACCACCCGGTCGCCCTCCAGCGTCAGGCGCACCAGCGCGCGCGCCCGCAGGGCGCCCACCAGCATGCTGCCGCGCCAGCCCGGGAATGCGTCGCCCTGGTAGAAGGCGAGCCCCGAGGGCGCGATCGAGGGCGTCCAGACATGCACCGGGTCCTCCATCCCCGGCAGCGACCGGTGCGGCGTGATCTCGGCCCCGCCGTAGTTCACCCCGAGGGTGACGCGCGGCCAGCCGTAGTTCGCGCCGCGCTTGACCAGGTTGACCTCGTCGCCGCCCTGCGCGCCGTGCTCGTGGAGCCAGAGCTGCCCGGTGCCCGGCCGCACCGCGAGGCCCTGGATGTTGCGGTGCCCCCAGGACCAGATCTCGGGCCGTGCGTCGGTGCGCCCGACGAAGGGGTTGTCCGGCGGCACGCGACCATCCGGGGTCAGGCGCAGGAGCGAGCCGTTGTGGTCGGCGAGATCCTGCGAGCGCTCCATCCGGCCGCGATCGCCGAGCCCCATGTAGATCATCCCGTCCGGACCGAAGGCGAGGCGGCAGCCGAAATGCTGCCCCGTGGTCGCGCGCGGCTCGGCCGCGAACAGCGTCTCGGCCCGCTCGAACCGGTCCTCGGCGAAGCGCGCGCGCACCAGGGTCGAGGAGAACCCGCCCTCGCCGCGCTGCACCTGGCAGAGATAGACCGTGCCGCTGGTCGCGAAGTCCGGGGGCAGCGCGATGTCCAGCATGCCGCCCTGGCCGCGCGCGACCGTCTCGGGCAGGCCGCCCAGCGGAGCCGAGAGCGTGCCGTCCGCGCCGACCAGCCGCACCCGGCCGGGCCGCTCGGTCACCAGCATCCGCTGATCGGGCAGGAAGGCGAGGCCCCAGGGATGCTCCAGCCCCTGCGCCACCGGCGTGATACGGAACGAGGCGCGCTCGGTGCGCACCACCTCCTGCGCGGCGAGCGGTGCCGCAAACGCAAGGCCGGCGGCGGCGACCAGCAGGGCTCTCATGACGACCTCCCCGACGGATGGACCGCCGGGGAGGTGGCGCTGCGGGCGGAGCGGGAAAACCCCCGCTCGCGGCCCTGTCAGCCGATCAGATGTTCTGCTCGACCCAGGCGGTGAGGTTGCTCTTGCTGTCCGCGCCCACCTTGGTCGCGATCGGCTGGCCGCCCTTGAACAGCATCAGCGTCGGGATGCCGCGCACGGCGAAGCGGTTCGGCGTGACGGGGTTCTCGTCGATGTTGACCTTCGCCACGGTGAGCTTGCCCTCGTAGGACTTGGCGATCTCCTCCAGCGCCGGCGCGATCGCCTTGCAGGGGCCGCACCACTCGGCCCAGAAATCCACCAGCACCGGACCCTCGGCCTTCAGCACCTCGGACTCGAAGCTCTGGTCGGAGACGGACTTGGTGTTCGCGCTCATGCGCAGGCTCCCGAGAGTTGCATCGTCGCCGAGGATATCGTGCGGCGCGGGGGGCCGTCCAAGCGGGGGGATGGCTCAGCCCTCCCCTGCGTCGGGCGCGTGGGCGTCCAGCACGCGGTCCGGCAGGGGCATCAGCCGCGCGGCATGGGTCCAGACCAGCGCGCAGCGCACGGCGCGGCCGGGGAAGACTTGGCGCAGCACGGCGCGATACGCCGCCATCTGGCGCAGATAGAGGGGGGCGACCTGCTCGACGCGGTCGGGCGGCGGACGGCTGGTCTTGTAGTCGGCCACCAGCACCGCCTTGGCGGTGACCGCCAGCCGGTCCACCTGGCCGTTGACGGCGCGCGCGCCGATCCGGCCGACGATCGGCGCCTCGGCGAGGCTGCCGGGCGCGAACAGGGGGGCGAAGGCGGGATCGGCGAGGATCGCGAGCGTCTCGTCGACGATCGCCTCGGCCTCGGCCGGGTCGGTGTCATGGCCGGCGAGGAAGCGGCGCGCCGCCGCCGCCCGATCATCGGGCGGGAGGTCCGGCAGGTGCTGCAGCAGCGCGTGGATGATGCGCCCGCGCCGGAAGCGCCGGCCGGCGCGGTCGCCGGGCAGGACCGGGGGGGCAACCGGCGGTTCCTCGCCGTCCTCGCGCGAGGGGCGGATCGGACGCGGCGTCGGCGTCTCGGCCGGGGCCGGCGTCTCGGCCCAGAGCGGCGGGCGGACCAGCGCCGGCGCCTCGGCCTCGCGCAGATCCGGCGCCGGGTCGCGCTCCTGCGGAGCGTCCAGCCGCCACCCCTCGCCCTCCCAGCCGGCCTCGCCGGCCCAGGCGCGGCTGTCGAAGGCGAAGGGCGCCGCTCCCGGCAGGCGGTGGAAGCCGGCCTCCACCAGCCGGTACCAGGAGCCGTCCGCGGGGCCGCGCGCGCGGTACCAGCCGCAGACGATCAGCCGGTCCTCGGCGCGGGTGAGCGCGACGTAGAGCAGCCGCCGGTGCTCGGCATCCTGGCGCGCGCCTTCGGCGGCGAGCAGGTCGTCGAACACGGGATCGCGCAGGTCCGCGCGCGGTGCCCAGAGCGGGATGCGCGGCTGGTGCGGCAGCGTATCGTCCGCCCAGAGCACGGTCTCCTGCACGCGCGGTTCGCGCACGGTGTCGGGCAGGATCACGATCGGCGCCTGCAGCCCCTTCGCCGCGTGCACCGTCATGACGCGCACGGCGTCGCCCGTGCCCTCCTGCTCGCGCTTCACCTCGAGGCCGCTGCGTTCGATCCAGTGCACGAAGCCCTGCAGGCTGGGCGGGGCGAGCTGCTCGTAGTGCAGCGCCTGGGCGAGCAGCTCCTCGATCGGGTCGGCGGCATCCGGGCCGAGCCGCCGGCGCAGCCGCCAGCGGCCGCGCCTCTCGCCCAGGAGATGCGCGAGCACGTCGTAGGGCCGGGCGTAGTCGGCGCGCGCGGCGATCTCCTCGATCAGGCTCGCCGCCTCCTCCCACTCGCGCCGTTCGGCCCTCCGGTCGCGCAGCGCGCTCCAGAGCGTGTAGGGCCGCGGCTTCGCGGGATCGTCGCGGTCGCGCGCGAGCGCGAACAGGCTCTCCTCGTCGACGGCGCAGAACGGGCCGCGCAGCACCTCGGCGAGCGAGAGGTCGTCGTCGGGCTGCAGCGCCGTGCGGCAGAGCGCGAGCACGTCCTGCACCGGCAGGCTCTCGGCGAGGGCAAGCCGGTCCAGCCCGGAGACGGGCACCTGCTCGCGCTTGAGCTCGCGCACCAGCTTGGCGACGAAGGCGTCCCGCCGTCGCACCAGGATCATCACGTCGCCGGCGCGGATGCGGCGTCCGCGCGCGGCCAGCGCCTCGCGGCCGATCCAGGACTTGATGCGCCGCGCGAGCGCGACCGCGAGGCGCTGCGCCGGATCGGGCGGCTCGACCGGCTCGACCACCGGCTCCCAAGCCTCGGGCTCCGGCACCTCGGCGCCGGAGACGAGCGGCCAGAGCTCGACCGACCCGGCATGGCCCGCGCGCGCGGCGCGGTGCGCGATCGTCTCGCCGGCGAGCGACACCCCGCGCCCGGCCTCGGCCGCGAACACCGCATCCGTGAGCGCCAGCACCGGGGCGACGGAGCGGAACGAGAGCGTCAGGCTCTCGGGCTGCCAGCGCGCGCGCGCCTGCCGCGCGCGGCGCTCGAAGATCCCCTTCCAGTCCACGAAGGACTGCGGATCCGCACCCTGGAAGCCGTAGATCGACTGCTTGTCGTCGCCGACCGCGAACATGGTGCGCGGCCCCGGCCGCGCGCCCTCGCCGGTGAAGAACTCCGCCGTGAGCGCGCCGACCACCGCCCACTGGTCCGGGTTGGTGTCCTGCGCCTCGTCGAGCAGCACGTGGTCGATGCCCTGGTCGAGCTTGTAGTGCACCCACTCGACCGCGCCGTCGGTCTCGAGCAGGCGGCGCGCCGCGGCGATCAGGTCGTCGTAGTCGAGGGCCGCGCGCGCATCCTTGGTCTCGCGGTAGCGGCCGATCACCGGCAGGCCCACATGCGCGAGCGCGGCGGAGGCCTCGGCGAGACGGACCGCGCGCAGCCGGCGCTCGACCTCCAGCACGCGGTCGGCCTCGGCGGCGGCGATCGCGAAGGCGTCGGCGCAGAGCGCCCGCACCGCCTTCGGCGCCACCGACTTCTCGGCGCGCGGCGTGCCGGTCCTGGTCAGGAACAGCAGTCGGTACGCATCCCACCGCGCCGCGCGCGCCGCCACCGCGGCGTCGAGCCAGGCGCGCAAGGCGTGCCCGCCCTCCGCCTGCGCGCCGTTCGCGCCGATCCAGGCGGCGGCGAGCCGCGCCAGCGCATCCGCCACCGCGGCCGGCGGATCGCAGGCCTCCGCCAGCAGGGAGGCTTCGGTGTCGTCGATGTCGAGCCCGAGCACGCGCCGCTGCGCCGCCGCCACCCCTTCGGGGCTGTTGCCGATCGCGGCGAGTCCGAGCCTGCCGCGCGCGGGCAGCACGGCGGTGGCGGACGGATCGGTCCGTGCACGGC
>NZ_VIKA01000106.1 GCF_006704265.1 Elioraea sp. Yellowstone
CGAGCTTCCGCCCGGGTTCTGCACCGCCCCCTTCACCTGCGCCGTGGCGCTAAACCACCGCTAGTACTCGCTGCCGCCCCTCAACCAGCGCGCCTTGGGGGGGGGGGGGGCGCCGGAGCGCCCCCCCCGACGCTCCAACAAGGGGGACGAAGATCCCCGCACCACGAACGGGAGGATACTCGGATGCGCAGAAGGACACTGATCGCCGGACTCGGTGGTGCAGCCGCCACCGGCCTCGCCGTTCCGGCTCTGCGCGCGCAGCCGCGCGAGGTACGGCTCGCCGAGCAGTTCGGCATCGGCTACCTGCCCCTCAGCATCATGAAGGTGCGCAAGCTGCTCGAGGCGGAGGCCAAGGCGCGCGGCGTCGAGGTGACCACCGCCTGGGTACGCTTCGCCTCCGGCACGGCGATGAACGAGGCGCTGATCAGCGACAATCTCGACTTCGCCTCGGGCGGCGTGGGTCCCCTGCTGACGATCTGGGGACGCACGCGCGGCAACCTCGACGTGAAGGGCGTGGCATCACTGAACTCGATGCCCCTCTACCTCAATACGATCAACCCGAACGTGAAGACGATCGCCGACTTCACCGAGAAGGACCGGATCGCGCTGCCGGCGGTGAAGGTGTCGATCCAGGCGGTGATCCTGCAGATGGCGGCCGAGAAGGCGTTCGGGCCAGGCAACCACACCAGGCTCGACCATCTCACCGTGTCGATGTCGCACCCGGACGGGATGGCGGCGATGCTGTCCGGGCAGAGCGAGATCACCGCGCATTTCAGCTCGGCGCCATTCCAGTATCAGCAGCTTGCCGATCCGCGCGTGCGCCGCGTGCTGAACAGCTATGACGTGTTGGGCGGTCCGCACACCTTCAACAGCGTCTGGGCCATGGGCCGATACCGTTCGCGCAACCCGCAGATCATGGCCGCCTTCATCGCCGCGCTCGATCGCGCCATGGGCATGATCAAGGACGACCCCGAGGGCATGGCGGAACTCTGGATCGCGGATCAGCGTTCGCGCCTGGCCAAGGACGAGGTCGTGAAGATCATCCGCGACCCCGAGAACCGGTGGACGACCACGCCGCAGAAGATCATGGCCTTCGCGGAGTTCATGCACCGCAACGGCGGCATCCGCGCCATGCCGGAGCGGTGGCAGGATGTCTATGTCGAGGACATCGCCCACCTGCCGGGCTCCTGAGCGGATGGAGGCCGGCGCGATCGCCGCAGCGGCACGGGGCGCGGCGGGCGCGCAGGCAATGCCCGCTCCCCTGGTCTCGGCGCGCGGCGTCACCTTGCAGTACCGCACGCCGCAGCACATCGTCACCGCCACCTGGCGCGTCGATTTCGACGTGCTGCCGTCCGACCGCTTCATCCTGCTCGGGCCCTCGGGCTGCGGGAAGTCCTCGCTGCTCAAGGCGGTCGGCGGTTTCCTGCCGCCGGTCGAGGGACGACTGACCATCAACGGGCGGCCGATCGTGCAACCTGGGCCCGACCGGATGATGGTGTTCCAGGAGTTCGAGCAGCTCCTGCCCTGGAAGACGGTGCTCGGCAACGTGCTGTTCCCGATGCGCGCCACGGGCCGTTTCCGCGGCCGCGAGGCGATGGAGCGCGCGCAGGACGTGATCGCACGGGTCGGACTGGCGAAGTTCGCCGACGTCTATCCGCACATGCTCTCGGGCGGGATGAAGATGCGCGTGGCGATCGCGCGCGCGATGGCGATGGAGCCCGATATCCTCCTGATGGACGAGCCCTTCGCCGCGCTCGACGCGTTGACGCGCCGCAGGATGCAGGAGGAGCTGCTCGGTCTGTGGGATCAGCTCCGCTTCACCATGCTGTTCGTTACCCACTCGATCGAGGAGGCGATCCTGGTCGGCAGCCGGATCCTGGTGCTGTCGCCCCATCCGGGACGGGTGTGCGCCGAGTTGAACGCCGAGGCGTTCCATCACGGCAACGTCGACCAGGCCGCCTTCGGCGCGCTCTCCAAGCGTATCCATCGCCTGCTGTTCGAGGACCGGGGGACGGCGGAGTGACCGCGATCGACCTCTCCGCGCGGCCGGAGTTCGAGCGCGCTCCCGAGGACTTCTCGAACCAGGGCGCGGTCGAACGGCCGCTGCCGCTGTGGGAGCGGGCCTGGAACAGCACCGCCGTGCGCCGCGCGGTGCTGCTTGTCCTGCTCGCGCTGGTCTGGGAGGTCTATGCGCGGCTGCTCGCCAATCCGCTGCTGTTCCCGTCTCTGACGGAGACACTCGAGGCGATGGCGCGCGACCTCGAGAGCGGCATCCTGATCCGACGCACCCTCACCTCGCTGAACGTGCTGGTGCTGGGCTATGCGGCAGGGCTCGCGATCGCCGCGGTGTTCACCACGCTGGCGGTGTCCAGCCGGATCGGCACCGACCTGCTCGCGACGCTGACCGCGATGTTCAACCCTCTGCCGGCGATCGCGCTGCTGCCGCTCGCACTGATCTGGTTCGGCCTCGGCGTGCCATCACTCGTGTTCGTGATCATCCATTCGGTGCTCTGGGCGGTGGCGCTCAATACGCATACCGGCTTCCGCGCGGTGCCGGAGACGCTGCGCATGGCCGGGCGCAACGTGGGACTGAACGGGATCCGCTACGTCGCGCTGCTGCTGATCCCGGCCGCCTTCCCGGCGATCCTCGCCGGGCTGAAGATCGGCTGGGCCTTCGCCTGGCGCACGCTGATCGCGGCCGAGCTCGTGTTCGGCGCGTCCGCACGCCAGGGCGGGCTCGGCTGGCACATCTTCGAGGCGCGCGCGCAGCTCGAGACCGCAACCGTGTTCGGCGGACTGCTGGTCGTGATCCTGATCGGGCTGACCGTCGAGAGCGTGATCTTCCGCGCGATCGAGGCGCGCACGGTGAACCGCTGGGGCATGCAGCGATGAGCGACACGCTCTCGGTCTCGGTGCATCGCGGCACCAGCGGTGCGCGCTTCGACCGCTTCGAGGTGCCGCGCCTTCCCGCGCAGACCGTGCTGGACGTGGTCACCTGGATCCAGCGCGAGGCCGACCCGACGCTCGCCTACCGCTTCGCCTGCCGGGTCGGCATGTGCGGCTCATGCGCGATGACGGTGAACGGCAGGCCACGCTGGACCTGCCGCACGCGCGTCGAGACGGCCGCGCGCGACGGGCGGCTGACGCTCGAGCCGCTGCGCAACCTGCCGGTGGTGAAGGATCTGGTGGTGGACATGGCGCCGTTCTTCGCCAAGTGGGTGAAGGCCGAGGGCGTGTTCACGCCGCGCGCCGATCTCGGCGCCGATTTCGCCGTCGTCCCCCCTGCCTCTCCTGCCCGCGCCGCCGCCGATGCCGCCGTCGAGTGCATCGGCTGCGGCGTCTGCTATTCCGCCTGCGACGTGGTGGCGTGGCAGCCCGGCTATCTCGGCCCGGCGGCGCTGAACCGCTCCTGGACGCTCGTGAACGACGTGCGCGACGGCGGTCAGGTTGCACGCCTCGCCGCCGTCGCGAGCGATGCCGGCTGTCATGCCTGCCACAGCCACGGCTCCTGCACGCAGCACTGCCCGAAGGCGCTCTCGCCCACCGCCTCGATCGCCGGGCTGAAGCGGGCGGTGCTGCGCGCCGCCCTGCGCGGCGAGGCATGAGGTGAGCGCGGCGCGCCTGTTCCTGCTGCAACGCGCCTCGGCCGCGGTGCTGGCGGTCGCGGTGCTGGTGCATCTCGCCACCATCCTGCTCGCCGTGCGCGGCGGGCTCACCGCCGGCGAGATCCTCGGCCGCACCGCCGGCAATCTCGCCTGGCTCGCCTTCTATCTCCTGTTCGTCGTCGCGGCCGCCATCCACGCGCCGATCGGGCTGCGCGCGATCCTGCGCGAATGGGCAGGCTGGCGCGGCCGATCCTGCGACGTCGCGATGGCGCTGTTCGCCGCCCTGCTCCTGCTGCTCGGGCTGCGCGCGGCCTGGGCGGTCTACGCCGCATGATGCGCGCGCACCGCAACCACGCCGGTTGGTGGGCCGCCCTGCTGCATCGGCTCTCGGGGCTGGCGCTCGCGATCTTCCTGCCGCTGCACTTCCTCGCCCTCGGCACCGCGCTCGGGGGGGCGGACGCGCTCGACCGTTTTCTCGATCTGACCGCGAGCCCGCTGGTCAAGCTCGCCGAGACCGGGCTCGTACTGGCGCTGGCGCTGCATCTCGCTCTCGGCCTGCGCGTGCTGCATGTCGAGTTCCTGCCGCGACCCGAGAGCCGCACGCGCACGGTCGTCGCGGCCTGCTTCGGCATCGGCATCGCGGTCGCGCTGCTGTTCGCGCTGAACCTGACCGCGTGATGCTGACGCTCTCGGCCGGCACGATCGCGCTGGTCTCGCTCGGCGCCTTCATCGGCGCCATCTCGGCCGGCGCGGCCGGCTTCGCCTTCGCCATGACGGCCTCGGCGATCTGGCTGCACGTGATGGACCCCGTGCGCTCCGCGCTGCTGGTCGTCGCCTCGGGCGGACTTCTCCATACGATCCTCGTCTGGCGGATGCGCGCGACGATCGACCGCGCGCGGCTCGCGCCCTTCCTGATCGGCGGACTGATCGGCGTGCCGGTCGGCGTCGCCCTGCTGACCGTCGTCGATACCGCACTGATGCGCCGCATGCTCGGCGGGCTGATGGCCGCCTATGGCGGCTACGCGCTGCTCGCTCCCTCGCTGCCGCGCGTCACCGCCGGCGGGCGGCGCGCCGATGCCGCGGTCGGCCTGGTCGGCGGCGTGATGAGCGGCCTCGGTGGCTATTCCGGCGTACCGACGACAATCTGGGCGCAGCTGCGCGGCTGGCCGAAGGAACTCGCGCGCGGCGTCTACCAGCCCTTCATCCTGGCGATGCACATCGCCACCCTGGTGCTGGTGGGCGGGCTCGCCTTCGACCGCACCAGCGCGCTCCTGCTCGCGATCACGCTGCCGGCCCTGCTCCTCGGCGGCTGGTTGGGCTATCGTCTCTACGGACACCTGAACGAGCGGCAGTTCCGGCGCCTGCTCGCGGCGATGATCGCCGCGTCCGGCATCGCCCTGCTGATCTGACGGAGGACAGGATGCAACTCGACCTCGCCGAGATCGAGGAGATCGCCAAGCTCCTCTACATCCGCGCGCTGAAGCTGCTGCCCGACGACATCAAGGACGGCTTCATGCGGCTGCAGCGCGCCGAGACCGATCCCACGGGCCGCAGCCTGCTCGCCACGATGGTCGAGAACATCGCGGTCGCCGAGCGCGACGACAACCTGCTCTGCCAGGACACCGGGATCCCGATCTACAACATCACGATCGGCCGCGACGTCGCCTTCGACGGGACCGCGCTCAAGGAGGCGATCCGGCGCGGCTGCGAGCGCGCGACGCGCGAGCACCCGCTGCGCTCCTCGGTCGTGCATCCGATCACGCGGAAGAACGAGCACACCTCCTGCGGCATCCGCGTGCCGGTGCTGCACTTCGACTTCGACGACCGCCCCGAGACGGTAGAGATCGAGATGATCCCCAAGGGTTCGGGCAGCGAGAACGGCTCGTTCCTGCGCATGCTGGTGCCGGCCGACGGGGTGGCGGCGGTGAAGCGCTTCGTGATCGACCGCGTGATCGAGGCGGGCGGCAAGGTCTGCCCGCCCACCATCGTCGGGGTCGGGGTCGGCGGGACCTCCGATCTCTGCATGCATCTCGCCAAGATCGCCGCGACTCGGGCGCTCGGCTCCGTCTGCACCGATCCGGAGGGCGCAAAGCTCGAGGCCGAGCTCTCCGCAGCCGTGAACATGCTGGGCATCGGGCCGCAGGGTCTGGGCGGCGATTCCACCGCCTTCGCCGTCCATGTCGAGACCGCGGCAACGCACATCACCATGAACCCGGTCGCGGTGAACATCCAGTGCCACTCGGCACGGCGCGCGCGCGCGACCATCACGCCGGGCGGCGTCGCGTTCGGGTTCTGAGCCATGACGCACCACGTCCTGCACATGCCCTGCGACGAGGCGGCGGTGCGGCGCTTGCGCGTCGGCGACACCGTCACGCTCGAGGACTGGCTGTTCGGCATCCGCGACGCGACCCAGATCGCGATGTTCGACAAGGGCCGCAACGTCCGCCTCGACCTGCGCGGCCATGCCGTTGTCCATACGGCACCGAACGTGAAGCGCGTCGCGCCCTCGCCCGATGCGCCGGTCGGCTACGCGCCCCTCTGCGTCGGCACCACCACCTCGATGCGCATGGAGCGCTTCACCGAACCGCTGATGCGCGACCACGGCGTGCGGCTGATCATCGGCAAGGGCGGCCTCGGTCCCGCCTCGGCCGAGGCGTTCCGGCGCTACGGCGGCGCCTATCTCGCGGTGGTCGGCGGCGCCGCCGCGCTCGAGACCACCTGGATCGCGGCGATCGAGGATGTCGATCTCGACGACCTCAACCCCGAGAGCCTGTGGAAGTTCCGCGTCAGGGGCTTCGGGCCGCTGCTGGTGGCGATGGACAGCCACGGCGGCAGCCTCTACGCGACAGTGGGCGAGCGTGTCGCCGATCGCCGCGCCGCTGCCCTCGCGGTCCTCGGGGCGACGGACTGAACCGATGGTCGAACGCGGCATCGACACGCTCCGCACCGACATCTTGATCCTCGGCGCAGGCGGCGCGGGACTGTTCGCCGCGCTGCACGCGAAGCGCGCGAACCCCGAGCTCGACGTCACCATCGCGGTGAAGGGGCTGCTCGGCAAATGCGGCTGCACGCGCATGGTGCAGGGCGGCTACAACGTCGCGCTCGCGCCGGGGGATTCGGTCGAGCGCCACTTCATGGACACGATCGAGGGCGGCAAGTGGATCAACCGCCAGGACCTCGCCTGGATCCTGTGCGAGACCGCGCCGAGGCGCATCCGCGAGCTCGAGAACGAGATCGGCTGCTTCTTCGACCGCAACCCCGACGGCACGATTCACCAGAAGGCCTTCGCCGGCCAGACCTTCGACCGCACCGTGCACAAGGGTGACCTGACGGGGATCGAGATCATCAACCGCCTCTCCGAACAGGTGCTGGCGCGCGACGTGCGCCGGCTCGAGGACCATCGCGCGCTGGCGCTGATCCCTGCGGCGGACGGGACGCGCCTCTCCGGCGTGCTGCTGCTCGACATGCGCGAGGGCACGTTCCGCTTCGTCCAGGCCAGGGCGGTGCTGCTCGCCACTGGCGGCGGGCCGACCATGTACCGCTACCACACGCCCTCGGGCGACAAGTCCTGCGACGGGCTGGCGATGGCCCTGCGGGCGGGGCTGCCGCTGCGCGACATGGAGATGGTGCAGTTCCATCCCACCGGCCTGCTCGCCGGCGAGGATACGCGCATGAGCGGCACGGTGATCGAGGAAGGCTTGCGCGGCGCCGGCGGCCATCTGCTCGACGGCGCGGGACGGCGCTTCATGCTCGACTACGACCCGAAGGGCGAGCGGGCGACGCGCGACCTGGTCAGCCGGGCGATCATGGACGTGGTCCGCAAGGGCCGCGCGACGCCCGAAGGCGGCGTGTGGATCGCGATGGGCCATCTCGGCCCCGAGAATGTCCGGCGCCAGTTCAAGGGCATGGTGGAGCGCTGCGCCGATTGCGGCTTCGATCTCGCCGGCGGGCGCGTTCCGGTCATTCCGACCGCGCACTACATGATGGGCGGGGTGGTGTTCGAGGCCGACTGCACCACCGAACTGCCCGGACTGTTCGCCGCAGGCGAAGACACGGGCGGCGTGCACGGCGCGAACCGGCTGGGCGGCAACGGGGTCGCCAACTCCACCGTGTTCGGCGGCATCGCCGGGGAGTCGATGGCCGCCTGGGTGCCGCGGCACGGCGCGCTCGCGCCACCCGACCGCGCCGTCGTGCAGGCGGCAGTCGATGCGACACTCTCCCCGCTCGCCCGCCCGCCCGGCGACCTTCCCGGCCTGCGCCGGCGCCTGCTCGACGTCATGTGGGAGGATGTCGGTATCCTGCGCGATGCCGCCGGGCTCACGCGCGGGATCGCCGCACTCGACGCTCTTGCGGCGGAGATCGAGGCCTGCGGCGTGCCGGACGGCGACCGCCGCTACAACCTCACCTGGCAGGACCGTTTGAACCTCGAGAACCTTGTGCTGGTCAGCCGCGCGATCGCGGCGGCGGCGATGGCGCGCACCGACAGCCGCGGCGCGCATTGGCGCGAGGACTTCCCCGCGACCGGCGACCTCGCCGCCAGCCGCTACACGGTGGTACGCCAGGTGGGGGAGACGCTCGCGATCACCAGCGAGCCCGTACGCTTCGAGATCCTCACGCCCGGCCAGACGCTGCTGCGCGAGGCAGCCGCATGAACCGCACCCGCATCGTCGTCTCCGAGTTCATGGACGAGGACGCCGTTGCCGTGCTCGCCGCGCGCTTCGAGGTGCTCTACGACGTGACGCTGGCGGACGATCCGCCACGCCTGGCCGTGGCCCTCGCCGATGCGCCGGCGCTGATCGTGCGCAACCGCACCCAGGTGCGCGGTGCGCTGCTCGAGGCGGCGCCACGGCTCAGCGTGGTCGGCCGGCTCGGCGTCGGGCTCGACAACATCGACGTCACCGCCTGCGCTGAGCGCGGCATCCGCGTGATCCCGGCAACGGGCGCCAATGCCGATGCGGTGGCGGAATACGTGATCGCCGCACTCCTGATCCTGCTGCGCGGCGCCTTCGGCGCGACCGCGCGCATCGCCGCCGGCGAATGGCCGCGCACGGCGCTCACCGGCCGCGAAGCGCAGGGGCGGCTGCTCGGCCTGGTCGGCTTCGGCGACATCGCGCGCCGGATCGTGCCGCGCGCCAGGGCGCTGGGGATGCGGGTGGCCGCGTACGACCCGATAATCGGCGAACACGAGATGCGGCGCCAGGGCGTCGAGCCGATGGCGCTCGATGCGCTGATCGGCGCGGCCGACATCGTCTCGCTGCACGTGCCGTTGACCGACACGACCCGCCGACTGATCGACGCGCGCCGGATCGCCGCGATGCGGCCCGACGCGATACTGATCAACACCGCGCGCGGCGGCATCGTCGACGAGGCGGCGCTGGTCGCCGCGCTGCGCGGGGGCCGGATCGGCGGTGCGGCGCTCGACGTGTTCGAGGACGAACCGCCGGGGGATCCGGAACGCTTCGCCGGCGTGCCGAACCTGCTCCTCACGCCCCACATCGCCGGCGTCACGCAGGAGAGCAACCGGCGTGTCTCGGCCCTGATCGCCGAGCGTGTCGCCGCCGAACTCGAACGGACCGCATGAGTACCGAGACGCTTTCCTTCGGCGTGGCCCGGGCACTGGCCGCCTCCGCGCTGCGTGCCGCCGGCGCACGCGCAGAGGCCGCGCACCATACGGCCGAGGCGCTTGCGCGTGCGGATCTCGACGGGATCGCGAGCCACGGCCTCTCGCGCGTGCCCGCCTACGTGGCGCAGCTCCGCGCCGGCAAGGTGAAGGGCGATGCCGTGCCGTCCGTCACGCGGCCCGCGGAGGCAACCGTGGCGGTCGATGCCGCGGACGGGCTCGCCTATCCGGCGATCGCGGCCGCGCTCGCCTGGGCCGCTTCGCTGTTGCCGCAGCGCGGCGTGATCGCCGCAGGAGTGCGCAACAGCCACCATGCCGGCGCGCTCGGCCTGTTCGTCGAGGATCTCGCGCGCACGGCAGGCGCCTTCGCGATCGCCTTCACCAACAGCCCCGCGGGCATCGCTCCCGCCGGCAGCGGCACGCCCCTGTTCGGCACCAATCCGATCGCCTTCGCCTGCCCGATGACGGGTCGCGATCCGCTGGTGATCGACCTCTCGCTCTCGATGGTGGCGCGCGGACGGATCATGGTTGCCGCGCAGAAGGGCGAGCCGATCCCCGAGGGCTGGGCGACCGACGCCGCCGGCCGGCCGACCACCGACGCCAGGGCAGCACTCGCCGGCGCGATGCTGCCGATCGGCGGCGCCAAGGGGGCGGCGCTCGTGCTGATGGTCGAGCTCCTGACCGCGGCCCTGACCGCGAGCCATGCGGGGTTCGAGGCCTCGAGCTTCTTCGACGACAAGGGCGGGCCGCCGCGCATCGGCCAGCTCTTCCTCGCGATCCGGCCTGGCGCGGTCGGCGCGGATGAAGAGGCGGTCTCGGCCCGCGTCGCCGCGATCACCGGGCGGATGCTGGCCGAGCCCGGCGTGCGCCTGCCCGGTGACCGGCGGCTCGCGATCCGCGCCCGCCAGCGCGCCGAAGGCATCCGCTACCCGGTGGCCCTGCTCGCGGAGCTGCGCGCGCTCGCGGGATAGATCATACCACCTCGTGTGGACGGTGACTCACGAGGGGGATTCCCCGACGCGGGGGTGATGTGATTCACGCTGGTGAGCATCGGAGGCTCACCATGGCGCGTGCGATTCCCCTGCGTTCCGACTTCACGGCGGCGGAGCTTCGCCGCCTTGCGCGACGCAGCAAGGACGCCGGCCAGGCGCGTCGTCTGCTGGCCCTCGCCGCGATCTATGATGGCGGCACGCGCTCGGAGGCGGCGCGGCTTGGCAACGTGACCTTGCAGATCGTGCGCGACTGGGTGCTGCGCTTCAACGCCGAGGGGCCGGCAGGATTGCTCGACCGCAAGGCGCCCGGCCCCAGGCCGCGGCTGACCGCCGAACACCGCAAGGCCTTGGCGGCACGGATCGACCAGGGCCCCATCCCGGCGATCCACGGGGTGGTGCGCTGGCGGCTCAGCGATCTCGGCCAATGGCTGTGGGAGGAGTTCTGCGTCTCGGTGTCGCTACAGACGCTGAGCCGGACCCTGCGCGCCATGGGCTACCGCAAGCTCTCGGCCCGGCCCAAGCATCACGCCCAGGCCGAAGGCGCCGTCGAGGCGTTCAAAAAAACTTCCCTGCCACGCTGGCAGGCATCGCGCACGAGCGGGGCCTCGGCCCCGACGCGATAGAGATCTGGTTCGCCGACGAAGCCCGCATCGGCCAGAAGAACGGCATCACCCGCCGCTGGGCACGGCGCGGAACGAGGCCCTCGGCGCCGCAGGACCAGCGCTACGCCTCGACCTACATCTTCGGTGCCGTCTGCCCCAAGGACGGCAAGGGGGCAGCCCTGGTCCTGCCGGTCTGCAACACCGCG
>NZ_VIKA01000107.1 GCF_006704265.1 Elioraea sp. Yellowstone
CGCGAGCGCGGAGGACGCCACAGAGCTGCGCCGCAACGTCACCAGCCCGGGCGGAACCACCGCCGCGGCGCAGGCGGGGGTGATGGGCCAGCACGGCCTCCCCCCCCGCCATCCCCCTGCCCTGGCCCCGGCGGCGCGCCCGGCGCGGCCACGATCCCGGCTGGCCGGACGGGCTGCGCGGCCTCGCCGACCTCGACCGCGCGGAGGCGCGGGGCTGGTACCGCCAGGGATGGATGCTGATCTCGGTCGCGCGTCTGCTCTACGAGCCCGACCGGCCCGGCGCCGACTGGCCGGAGGATGCCGAGCTCCGCCGCAGCTGGAACGGCTGGCGCTCGCGCGCGATGCCGGCGAGCGTCGACACCGCCACCTGGCTCGTGCGGCGGCCCGCCGAGGTGCTGCCGGCGCATGTGCGGCGGATCGTGCGCGCCGCCCGGGACGCGGGCCACGTGCTCGCCGAACTGCTGCGAGGTGACGGACGGATCGCCGGTGCGACGGCGGCGATGCTGGAGGCACGGCGCGCGCTCGATGCCTGGATCGCCGTGCAGGCGGTGCAAGCCGGCACGCCGGCGGCGCGGTTCCGCCTCGCCGACGTCATGGTGCGGCTCGAAGGCCGGCCGATGCCGCCCTGGCGGCTCGCGCTGCAGCTGCGCGTGGCCGCCGCCTGCCGCGGGCCGGGCCTGCTTGCCTGGCTCCCGGATGCGGTCACCCTCGCCGCGGCGGCGGAGGAGGATCCCGCTCGGCTCGCGCGCGAGGCGTCCTGGCTCGGCCTGATCGATCCCGGCTTCGAGCCGCCGCCGTCGCTGCGCTGGCGGTAGCGGCGCGCCGTCCCCCCGGACGGCGAGGCGGGCGGTGCTAGGCTGCCGGCATGCGGATCGTCGTGCTGGCCCTGGCCGTGCTGGTCGCGCTGCCGGCGGCGGCGCGCGAGGTCAAGCTCTCCACCTGGAACATCTCCTGGCTGACCGCCAAACCGGCCGGCCATCCCGCCCTGCCGCGCTCGCTCCGCCCGCGCGGGGGCGAGGATCTCGCGCTGCTGCGGCGCTATGCCGAGCGGCTGGATGCCGACATCGTCGCCCTGCAGGAGGTGGACGGTCGGCTGGCCGCAGCGCGCGTGTTCGACGCCAGGGTCTACGACTTCCACTTCACCGACGAGACCGACACGCAGCGCCCCGGCTTCGCGATCCGACGCGGCATCGCCTGGCGCGCCAATCCGGACCTGGCCGCGCTCGACCTCGCGCCCGATGCGCGCTTCAGCCTGCGCCGCGGCGCCGACATCACGGTCACGATCGAGGGGCGCGCGCTCAGGCTGCTCAGCGTGCACCTGCGCGCCGGCTGCACCTGGGATGATCCGGCACGTTCGCAGCGCCTCCAATGCGCCGAGCTCGCCGGGCAGGCCCGCCATGTCGCCGCATGGATCGCCGCGCGGCGCGCCGCCGGCGAGGCCTTCGCCGTGCTGGGCGACTTCAACCGGCGCATGGACGGCGATGACGAGGTGTTCGCAACACTGTCACGGGCAGCCCCGCTCCTGCGTGCGACCGCCGGCTTCTCCAACCCGTGCTGGAACGGAACGAGCTTCATCGACCATATCCTGCTCGGCGGCGCGGCGCGGGAGTGGTTCGTGCGCGGCAGCCTGCGCGTGCTGGTCTATCGCGAGACCGAGCATGCGTTCCGCGAGCGGCTGTCGGATCACTGCCCGGTCAGCGTCACGCTCGATGTGAGATAGCGCCGCGATCCGGGCGCCGGAGGGGGCGGGGGACCACCGCGGTCCCCCCACTGGTTCCTGCGGACACGCTGCTCGGCGGCACGGGGTGCCCGGACTGCCGGGCAGGGACCCGGTGCCGTCCCGGGGTCACCGCACCCGGTTCGCCACCAGTTCCGCCACCACCGCCGGATCGGCCAGCGTGCTCGTGTCGCCGAGATTGTCGGTCTCGTTGGCCGCGATCTTGCGCAGGATCCGCCGCATGATCTTGCCCGACCGCGTCTTCGGCAGGCCGGGCGCCCATTGGATCACATCGGGGCTCGCGATCGGACCGATCTCCTTGCGCACCCACGCCACGAGTTCCTTGCGCAGCGCCTCGCTCGGCTCCACCCCCGCCTTCAGCGTCACGTAGCAGTAGATGCCCTGGCCCTTGATGTCGTGCGGCATCCCCACCACCGCCGCCTCCGCCACCGCCGGGTGCGCCACGAGGGCGCTCTCGATCTCCGCCGTACCCATGCGGTGGCCAGCGACGTTCAGCACGTCATCGACACGGCCCGTGATCCAGTAGTAGCCGTCGGCATCGCGCCGCGCCCCGTCGCCGGTGAAGTAGAGCCCCGGGAAGGTCGAGAAGTAGGTCTGCACGAAGCGATCGTGGTCGCCGTACACCGTGCGCATCTGCCCCGGCCAGGAATCCGCCAGGCACAGATTCCCCTCCGTCGCGCCCTCCAAAACCCGGCCCTCGCCGTCCACGATCACCGGCTTCACCCCCGGCAGCGGCAGGGTCGCGGAGCCGGGCTTCAACGCCGTCGCCCCCGGCAGGGGCGAGATCAGGATCCCGCCCGTCTCCGTCTGCCACCAGGTGTCGACGATCGGGCAGCGCTCCTCGCCCACCACGCGCCAGTACCACAGCCACGCCTCCGGATTGATCGGCTCCCCAACCGTTCCGAGCAGGCGCAGGCTGGCGCGCGAGGTCTTCCTCACCGGTGCCTCGCCCTCGCGCATCAGGGCGCGGATCGCCGTTGGCGCCGTGTAGAAGATGTTGACCTTGTGCTTGTCCACCACCTCCCAGAAGCGGCTGACGGTGGGGTAGTTCGGCACGCCCTCGAACATCAGCGTGATCGCGCCGTTCGCGAGCGGGCCGTAGACGATGTAGGTGTGCCCGGTCACCCAGCCGACATCGGCGGTGCACCAGTAGATCTCGCCATCGTGGTAGTCGAACACGAGCTGGTGCGTGTAGGCGGCCCAGACCATGTAGCCGCCGGTGGTGTGCAGCACGCCCTTCGGCTTGCCGGTCGAGCCGGAGGTGTAGAGGATGAACAGCGGATCCTCGGCGCCCATCGGCTCGGGCGGGCAGTCGGGCGAGGCTGCCGCGGTGAGCTCGTGGTACCAGTGGTCGCGCCCTTCCTTCATCGCAACGGCCGCGCCGGTGCGTCGCACCACGATCACGTCCTTGATCGTCGGGCAGTGCTTCAGCGCCTCGTCGGCGTTCGCCTTCAGCGGCACCTTGCGCCCGCCGCGCAGGCCCTCGTCGGCGGTGATCAGCAGGGTCGAGCCGCAATCCTCGATGCGCCCGTGCAGGCTCTCGGGCGAGAACCCGCCGAACACCACGGAGTGGATCGCGCCGATGCGCGCGCAGGCCAGCATCGCCACCGCCGCCTCCGGGATCATCGGCAGGTAGATCGTCACCCGGTCGCCCTTCTTCACGCCGAGCGCCTTCATCGCATTGGCGAGCCGGCAGACGCGCTCATGCAGCTCGCGATAGGTGAGGTGCGCGCTCTCCTTCGGGTCGTCGCCCTCCCAGATGATGGCGGTCTGATCCCCGCGCGCGGCAAGATGGCGGTCGAGGCAGTTGGCCGAGGCGTTCAGCACGCCGTCCTCGTACCAGCGGATATGCACCTTTCCCGTGTAGTCGACGTCCTTGATCTTGGTCGGCTCCCGGATCCAGGCGAGCCGTTTCGCCTCCTTCGCCCAGAACGCGACCGGATCGGCCGCTTCCGCCGCGACCATCGCCCGGTACCGCGCCGCATCCACGTGCGCGCGGGTCGCCCACGCGGGCGGGACGGGAATGACGGTCTCGGCGGCCTTGGACGGGACGGTGTCTGGCATCGGCAGTCTCCCCATCGTTGCGGCGCGCGGATGGCGCCGTCCGGGCGCCCGTCCGCTCCATGGTCCGGCCGCCGACCCTAGCCGATGCGCCGGGCGGTGAGGGAGCCCCCTTGCAGCGCGAAGCCGTCCCGCGACGCGGCGCGGCTCAGCCGTGCCGTCTGCCTGTAGCAATACGCCCGCCGCCACCGAACGGACGGACGCAGGGCGGACGGGCCGGCGCAGCCGCTGCGGGGAACGAGCGTCGCCCCCGCACGGTTTTCCACCGCCCCCCTCTTCCCTCCCTCCTGAGCGCGCGCACCTCCCCATGACGGCATCGCTCCGCCCCCGTGCCGCTCCCGCCTTGTCCCGCTCGCGCCGCCGTCGGATCATCGGGCCGCACAACCCGAGGGAGAGCCCCATGATCCGTCGCCGCACGCTGCTCGCCGCGCCCGCCCTCGTGCTGCCTGCAGCCGCGCGCGCGCAGGCCTGGCCGGCGCGCCCGATCTCCATGATCGTCGCCTTCGGCGCCGGCGGCGGCACCGATGTCGCGGCCCGCTCGATCGCGCGCTTCATGGAGAAGCATCTCGGCGGCGCCTCGATCGGCGTGGTCAACCGTCCGGGCGCCGGCGGCGAGGTGGGCTGGACCGCGCTCGCCCAGGCGGCGCCCGACGGCTACACGATCGGCTTCATCAACGTGCCCGCGATCGTCGCGATGACGGTGGAGAAGCAGACGCGCTTCACGATCGACAGCTTCGCGCCGATCGGCAACATCGCCTACGACCCGGCGATCCTCTGCGTGCGCAGCGACAGCCCCTACGCGTCGCTCGGCGCGTTCATCCAGGCGGCGAAGGCCGAGCCCGGGCGGATCACGGTCGGCACCTCCGGCGCGCCCGGCAACAGCGAGCATCTGGCGCTCCTGGTGATGCAACGGCTCACCGGTGCGCGCATCAACCACGCACCCTTCGGGGGCACCGCCCCCTTGCGCACCGCACTGCTCGGCGGGCACGTGCCGGCGGCGACCTTCAACCTCTCCGAGGGCGTGGACCAGGCGGCGGAGGGCAACCTGCGCATCCTCGGCGTGATGAGCGTCGAGCGCGAGGCGATGGCGCCCGACGTGCCGACCTTCCGCGAGCAGGGCGTCGACGTGGTGGCCGGGTCCTCGCGCGGCCTGGTTGCGCCGAAGGGCGTCGATGCGGCGATCCTCGCCCGGCTGCAGGATGCGCTCGCCAGGGCGATCAACGACCCCGAGTACAGGGAGGCGGCGATCAAGGCGAAGGTGCCGCTGCGCTACATGCCGGCCGAGGAGTACGGCGCGTTCCTGAAGAAGACGCTGGAGGAGATGCGCGCGATCTGGGCGGCGACACCCTGGCGCTGACCGCGCGGATGCGACGCAGCCTCGCCGAGCGGCTGTTTCCCGTCGGGATCGTCCTCGGCGCCGCCGCGCTGGTGCCAGCCACGCTCGCGATCCCGGACGAGGCGCGCAGCTTCCCCGCCGCGGTGCTGGCCGCCATCGTCCTGCTCGCGCTCTGGATCGGCCTGCGCGGCGGCGGCGACGACACACCGGTCGCGCATCACGCGGGACGGCTCGCGCTCGCGGTCGGCGCCGTGGGCGCGTTCCTCGGGGCCATCCCGCTGATCGGCTTCTTCCCGTCGGCCGGGCTGCTGATGCTGGGCCTGCCGATCGCGCTCGGCTATCGCGAGATGCGCGTGGTGCTGCCCGTCACCGCCGGGTTCCTGCTGCTGGTCTGGCTGGTGTTCGTGCGGCTGTTCGCCAGGCCGCTGCCGGCGGGCGCGCTCTGGGGCGGCTGAGCGTGTTCGATCCGCTGCTCGTCGCGGCGCCGAGTGTGCTCGCGCCGACGTCGATCCTGGCGATGGTGCTGGGCACGGCGATGGGGCTGGTGGTCGGCGCGATGCCCGGGCTGACCGTCACCACCGGCATCGCGGTGCTGATCCCCTTCACCTTCGGGCTCGATCCCCTGGTGGCGCTCGGGCTGATGGCGGGGATGTACAACGGCGGCAGCTATGGCGGCGCGATCACCGCGATCCTCCTGCGCGTGCCGGGCACGCCGGCCTCCGTCGCGACCGTGCTGGACGGCTACCCGCTCGCGCAGTCGGGCCGGGCCGGCTACGCGCTGCAGGTCGCGGTCGTCTCCGGCACGATCGGCTCGGTGCTGTCCGCGCTCGCGCTGATCCTGCTGGCGCCGCCGCTCGCGCGCGTGTCGCTGCTGTTCGGCCCGGCCGAGTATTTCTGGGTGGCGATGTTCGGGCTGGCGACCGTCGCGGTGCTGCTCGGCGACGATCCGCCCAAGGGGCTGCTCTCCGCCGCCCTCGGACTCATGCTCGGCACGGTCGGCCAGGACCTGATCACCGGATCGGAACGCTACACCTTCGACATCCTCGAGCTGGTGGACGGATTCTCGATCGTGGTGCTGCTGACGGGGCTCTACGCGCTGCCGCCCGTGTTCAGGATGGCCGAGGAGGCGGTGCGCGAGGGCATGCCGGGCTCGGCGCTGCGCCTCAGGCGCGCGGGCTCGGTGCTGGCGGAATGGCGCCGCTTCCTGCCGGTCTGGCTGAGAAGCTCGCTGATCGGCATCGTCGTCGGTGTCATGCCGGGCGCGGCCGGCTCGATCACCAGTCTGATCGCCTACAACGAGGCGAAGCGCCGCAGCGCCGAGCCTGAGAGCTTCGGCAAGGGCAACCCCGAGGGTGTGGCGGCGAGCGAGGCGGGCAACGGCGCCGACAATGCCGCGGCGCTGGTACCCGCGCTCACACTCGGCATCCCGGGCAGCGGGGTCGCCGCGGTGATCCTCGGCGGGCTTCTGGTGCACGGGCTGCGGCCGGGGCCGCAGCTCTTCCGCGAGGCCCCGGAGATCGTCTACGGCTTCATGCTGCAGATGCTGGTGACGGCGATGCTGCTCCTGCTGCTCGGCGGGCTCGCGGCGACGCGTCTCTTCGGCCAGGTGCTGCGCCTGCCGCCCGTGGTGCTGGCGCCGGCGATCGCGGTGATCACCGCGGTCGGCGTGTTCGCGGTCAACAATTCGGTGTTCGATCTCGGCGTGCTGTTCGCGATCGGGCTGGTCGGCTACGCGATGGAGCGGCTCGACTACCCGACCGCGCCGGCGGTGCTCGGGATGCTGCTCGGGCCGATGGCCGAGCAGCAGCTCCGGCTCGCGCTCACGATCGGGCTCGGCGATCCGGCGGTGCTGGTCGCCAACCCGGCGAGCTGGGCCGTGATCGCGCTCACCCTGCTGGTGCTCGCGAGCCCCTGGCTGCGCCGAGGCAGAACGGTCACGAGCTGAACATCGTCGAGGGCAGCCAGGTCGCGATCCCCGGGAACACCGTCACCAGCGCCACCGCGATGCACATGAGCAGGAAGAACGGTGCGGTCGCGGCGGCGACGCGGAAGATGTTCTCGCCCGTCAACCCCTGCAGCACGAACAGGTTGAAGCCGACCGGCGGGGTGATCTGCGCCATCTCCACCACCAGCACGATGAAGATGCCGAACCACAGCAAGTCGAACCCGGCCGCCTGGATGATCGGCAGCGCCACCGATACCGTCAGCACGATCATCGAGACGCCGTCGATGAAGCAGCCGAGCACGATGTAGAGGGCGGTGAGGGCGGCGATGATCACATAGGGGTGGAAGCCCTGCCCGCCGACCCACTGCGCCATCGCCACCGGGATGCGCGAATAGGCCATCGCCTGGGTGAGGAAGGCGGCGCCGGCGAGGATGAAGTTGATCATGCAGGAGAGCCGCACCGCGCCCATCAGGCTCGCGACGAAGCTCTCGCGCGTCAGCGTGCCGCCCCAGGCGGAGAGGATCAGCGCACCCGCGACACCCATCACCGCGGCCTCGGTCGCCGTGGCGATGCCGCCATAGATCGAGCCGATCACGCCGAGGATCAGCAGGATGATCGGGATCAGCGACGACGAGGCCTCGAGCTTGGCGCGCCAGGAGGTCGGCGGATCGCGCTCCGGCGTGAGCGAGGGGTTCAGCACCGACCAGAGCGCGATGTAGCCCGAGAACAGCACGATCAGCATCAGCCCCGGGATCACCCCGGCGATGAACAGCCGCACGATCGAGACCTCGGCGGCGACGCCGTAGACGATCATCACGATCGAGGGCGGGATGAGCAGGCCGAGCGTGCCGGAGCCGGCGAGCGAGCCGATCGCCATCTTGCGGTGGTAGCCGCGCGACAGCAAAGCCGGCAGGCTCATCTTGCCGATGGTCGCGCAGGTCGCGGCCGAGGAGCCGGAGACGGCGGCGAAGATGCCGCAGCCGATCACGTTCACATGCATCAGCCGCCCGGGCAGGCGCTGCACCCACGGCGCGAGGCCGCGGAACATATCCTCGGACAGTCTCGTGCGGAACAGGATCTCGCCCATCCAGATGAACAGCGGCAGGGCCGCGAGCGTCCAGGACGCCATCGCCTGCCACACCGAGGTGCCGAGCACCTTCTCCACCGGGAACTCGTTGAAGGCAGGGAACAGCATCGGCAGCACGACGATGCCGCAGAAGCCCGTCAGCATCAGCGCGATGCCGATCCAGACGCCGAGGCCCAGGAAGGCGAACAGCACGCCAAGCAGGAGGAGCCCCGCCTCGGTGAGCTCGACGTTCACCGGTCAGAGCTCCTGCATCGCCTTCTCGACCGCGGAGGCCGGCTCGTGCGCGCGGTACGAGGGCCGGCCGCCGGCGAGCGCCACTACCAGGTCGTCGAGCAGGGCGAGGGCGAACAGCGCGGTCCCGGCCACCATGGCGAGCTGGGGGATCCAGATCGGCACCGCCAGCATGCCCTGAGCGACCTCCTCGAACGCGAAGGAGTCGCGCATCGAATCGAAGCTCGCATAGGCGAACAGCAGCGCCATCGCCACGGCGAGCGCGAGTGCCGCCACCTCCATGCGGTGCCGCGCCGCGCCGCCGACATGGCCGATGATCAGATCGACGCGGATATGCGCGCCGTGGCGGAACGCATAGGCGAGCGGCAGCATGGCCGAGGCGGCGACGCTGAAGGCGGTGAGATCGTCGCCGCCCGGAATCACCATGCCGAGCTGGCGCAGGACGACCTGCGCCAGCACCAGTGCGCCGATCGCGACGATGGCCACCGCGCCGGCGATGCCGCCGGCGAGGTAGAGCGCATCGAGGCCGCGCCGGAGCGCCCTCACGCGCGAGGGACGGTCAGGCGCGCGCGATCGCGGCGCGGTAGGACTCGATCAGCTTCCTGCCGTCCTCGCCGGCCTTGGCGAGCCACTCGTTCACCATCGTCTCGCCCACCTTCTCGAGTTCAGCCATCAGCTTCGCGGGCGGCGGGTCGGTCACGATCATGCCGCGGCGTGCCAGCTCCTCCTGGCGCGTGCGCTCCTGCTCCTGCGCGAGCGACCAGCCGCGCTGTTCGGCGCGTTCGGCGGCGTCGCGGATCAGCGCCTGCGCGCTGCCCGGCAGCGCGTTGAGCGCGCGCGTGGAGCAGAACACCGCGTTCTTGGTGCGTGTGAAGCCGACCGGCGTGAAGTGGCGCACGAAGTCCCAGGCCTGGCTGTCCACGCCGGTCGCGGCCGAGGTGACCATCGCGTTCACCACGCCGGTGGCGAAGGCCTGCGGCACCTCGGCGGCCTGCACCAGCGTTGGTGTGGCGCCGACGAGCTGGGCGAAGCGCTGGGTCGCCGCATTGAAGGTTCGGAACTTTGTGCCGCGGAGCCCGTCGAGCGACTCGAGTTTCTCGTTGGTGTAGAAGCCCGATTGCGGCCACGGCACCATGTAGAGCAGCGTCAGCCCCTGGCGCTGCATGCGCGCCTGCACGAACGGACGCTGCAGCCCGGCCAGCACGCGCGCCTGGGTGAAGCTCGTCACCAGCATCGGGATCCCGTCCACCTCGAACATCGGATCCTCGTTGCCGTAGGCCGAGAGCAGGATCTCGCCCATCTGCACCTGCCCGGTCTGCACGCCCCGCTTGATCTCCGGCATCTTCAGGAGCGACTGGTTGGTGTGCAGCGTCACCGCCACGCTGCCCTCGATCTCCTTGAGGAAGCTGCGGATGTTGGCGGTGTGGAAGTTGGCGTCCGGATAGGGGGTGGCCATCTGCCAGCGCGCCTGGGCGCGGGCGGGCAGATGGGCGAGGGCGCCCGCGGCGAGGGCGGCGCCGAGCAGGGTGCGGCGGTTCATCGGCATGGTGCGAAGTCTCCCGTATTCCGTCGTTTCGGGGGATAACACCGTCTCCGCCGCGGCAGCGCAAGAGGGAACGTCAGGTCCGGACGGGGGCGGCCGCGTCAGTCGGACGTGCCGGCATCGTTGCCATCGAAGTGGTGCTGCAGCAGCTTGAACAGGAACAGGACGAAGGAAACGAACAGGATCAGCCCGGAGACGTAGAAGCCGGAGTCCCGGGCGGCCGCGGCCATGAACAGGCCGAGCAGGGCGAATGCGACGCCGAAGGCGCCGAACACGACCGTCGAAGGGCTCATCGCGTGCTATCCTTGTGCTCGTCAGGAGGGGGGGCGTCGTCGAACAGGATCCTGTGCGCCGCACCGTCGAGATCGTCGTACTGGCCCGACCGCAGGGTCCAGAGGAAGGCCGCGAGCGCGCCGAGGCCCAGCGCGAGCGAGAGCGGGATCAGCAGCGTCAGCGCGTCCATCCGGGCCTCCGCTCGACGCGCAGCGCGTTCAGGATCACGGTCAGCGACGAGGCCGCCATCGCTACGGCCGCGATCAGAGGGGTCACGAAGCCTGCGATCGCGAGCGGCACTGCGACCACGTTGTAGCCCAGGCTGACGAGGACGTTCTGGCGCACGAGCCGTTGCGCGCGCCGCGCGACCGCGACGGCGTCCGGCACAGCGGAGAGACGATCCGTCTGCACCACGACGTCGGCGGCCGCCTGGGTGACGTCCGCGCCCGAGGCGTAGGCGATCGAGACATGTGCGGCGGCCAGCGCCGGCGCATCGTTCAGCCCGTCGCCGACCATGAGCGGACGGCGGCCCTCGCGCTTGAGCGCCTCCAGCCTGGCGATCTTCGCCGCCGGATCGGCGGCCGCGGTCCAGCGCACGATGCCGGCGGCCGCGGCCGCGGTGGCGACCGCCGGCGCGCGGTCGCCGGAGAGGAGTTCCGGCGCCAGCCCCTGCGCGGCGAGTGCCGCGACAGCTTGGCGCGCGTCGGCACGCGGGGCATCGG
>NZ_VIKA01000108.1 GCF_006704265.1 Elioraea sp. Yellowstone
CCGGCACCCTGCCGGAGCCGTTCCCGACCGGCGATCCCGGCCCCGGCGGCAGCACCACCGGCGGCACGGCGGGCGGGGGGGGCATCCGCGCCTCCGAGTGGATCACGGTCGCGGTCGCGCTGCTGCTCGGCCTCGGCGCTGCCGGCGCCTGGTGGTTCTGGCCGCGGCCGGAACGGGTGCCGGAGCCGCCGACGGAGCGCGCCGATCCGCCGCCCCGGCCCGCGCCGGCGGCCGATCCCTGTCTCGAGGTCGACCAGGTGCTGGACGGCGCCTGTCCGCGCGAGCGGCTGCGCGAGCTGACACCCGAGCAGGCCACGCGGCTCGCCCGCGCGCTGATCGAGCGTGGTGGCCGCACCGCGAACGATCTCGCGGTCAGCCTGCTGGTCGGCACGGTGGCGCGCAGCGGCCACGGCGAGGCGGCGCTCGTGCTCGCGAGGCTGTATGATCCCCACGGGTTCCGCCAGGGCGGGCCGCTGAGCGCGCCGAACCGCAGCCGTGCGCTCGATCTCTACCGCCAGGCCGTCGCCGGCGGGGCGGCGGGCGCGCAGGAGGCGCTCGAGGCGTTCCGTACGCGGCTCCGTTCGGAGGCGGCGGGCGGCGGGCCGGCGGCGGCCGATGCGGCGCAGCGTCTCGGCGTGGCCGACCGCGCGAAGGCCCATGGCCGCCAGCGTCTCGACGCCGATCGGATCGATCTCCTCGGTCCAGGGACGGCGGCGCGTGCGGCTGCGGGGGCGCGCCAGCAGACGCAGGGCGGCATCGCCCGGCTCGCCTGGATCAGCCGGCTGGTCCGACCCCCAGAGCCAGGCCTGCGGCAGCAGGCCGCGACAGATCTGCATCGCGAGGCGCCGATGCTCCTCCGCCTCGCGCAGCGCCGCCCCCCCGGCCTGCCCGCCCTCTGCGCGCGCCGCCGCCGCCTCCTGCCAGCGCCGCGCCGCCTGCGCCGCGTGCCAGTCGGCGCGCAGCAGCATCGCCGCGCGCCACTGCGGCGCGCGCACCTCCAGCACGGTCTCCAGCAGGTCGCGCTGGGCATCGCCGGCGAAGCTGCGGAACCCGAGAAAGGCGTAGAGGATGTTGTCGGGGCTGCGCAGCCCCGCTTGCCGCCAGGCCAGCCCCGCGATCAGCCTCGCCTCCGGATCGCCGGTCGCCTCCGCGAGGGCGAGCGCGGCCTCGGCCTCGTCGAGATGCGCCATCGCCAGCACGGCATCCGCGACCGCCGAGGGCGAGCGCGCGGCATGCGCCTCGACGCGCCGGCGCGCGCAGGTGAAGCGGGCGAGCAGCGCCGGTGTCGGGTTCATGAACAGATAGGGGCGAAACCCGAAATCCGAGCGGTTGCGGTCGCCCGAGAGCGCGGCCAGCCCCTCCAGCAGGTGTCCCTGCGCCTCGGCGATCCGCCCGGCCTCGGCGAGCGCGCGGCCGAGCCCGAAATGCATCTCGGCCGCGGCGGAGGCCGGCTCGAGCTCGTGCGCGGCCAGCCCCTCCTCGAACAGCTCGATCGCGCGGTCGAGCAGCGCGAAGTCGCCGCCCGCCATCAGCCAGCAGACATGGCCGGCATTGGCGTGTCCGGCGGTCGCGCCGCCGTTGAGGTCGAGCAGCCGCTCGTACTCGGGCAGCACCAGCCGTTCGGCGGCGTCGCGGTCGAGCGCCGTCTCCTGCCGCCACAGCCGTTCGGTGTCGTAGGCGAGCATCAGCTGCGCCGGCTCGTGGCGCGGATCGAGCTGCAGCGCGCGGCGGAACAGCCGCAGGCGTGCATGCGGGCTCGCCTCCGCGTCGCCGCGTGCGTACTGGCACATCGGATCGGATTCGAACCGGATCGGGTCGGCATCGCGCGCCGCCATCGCGGCGTTGTGGGCCGACACGACAGCGCTCAGGCGGGCACAGGCGAGCGCGAGCGCGGCATGGGCATCCTGCAGCGCCGCCGCGCGCCCCGGCACGCGCGCGGGCAGCGCGGCGAGACGCGCGACCGTCGCCTCCGCCTCGAAGCGCGCGGCGAAGACGGTGGCGCGGCCCTCGCGGCCGGGCGCGCTCACCGAGACCACGACCTGCTGCAGCTCGCGCAGCGCCACGGTGCGCGCGAAGGCGGTCTCGATGCGGCCGATCAGCAGCGCGCGCCGGCCGAGCCCGGGCAGGCAGCGCGCCAGCGCTGGTGTCGCGGCATCGGCGAGTTCGGCGCGCGCGCGGGCGAACAGCGTGGCAAGGCCGGACCAGATGGTCGGCGCCGGCGGACGGCGGCGCGGATCAGCCTCGGCCATGGCCCGGCGCAGGAGCGCGAGCGCATCGTCGTAGCCGTTCAACGTGCTCGAGCGCGCCCAGTCCTCCGCCTCGCGCAGATAGGCGGCGGCCCGATGGCGGCGCACCGGAAGCGCCTCCACCTTGCGCGCGACGTCCTCGCGCAGCCGCGCATAGATCGCGCTGGCGACGCTGAAGGCGATACGCTCGAGGATGCGGCCGTAGTGCTGTTCCGGGCGACCGGCCCGCTGGCCAGCCGACCGCCGCGGGCTGATCCGGTAGCGCACCAGCGGCGCGATGGTCTCGGGCGCACCGGGCCCGCCCAGCCGCACGCGCGGGACGATCTCGACCACCGTGCGCCTGAGCGGCCGGCTCGACGCGATCTCGGCCGCGTCGCGGCGGATCAGCACGCTGCCGGTGATGTGGAAATGCGACGAGGCGAGGGGATCGGCGACCTGCTCCGGCGCCATCGCGGTGAGCCGCGGGATGCGCCGCGCGACCGCCACGGCGAGGTCATGTGGCAGCCACGCCAGGCGTGGATCGCCGCTCTGCCCGTCCACCGGCACGAAGGGGCCGATCGAGAAGGTGTAGCGCAGCGGTGTCGCGGCCTCGACCAGCCAGCCGCGCCAGGCGCGCCACACCACCAGGGCGGCGACCAGGAGCGCGACCAGGAGCGCGATCGCCCAGTCGAGCGGCGGTGCTGCCGCCGAGCCCGAGGCCCAGGCGCGCAGCGCCGCCGCCGCCTCGCGCCATTTCGCGATCAGTCCGGCGCCGTCCAGTGCGGCGAGGACCTGCACCACCGCCGCCGCCACGCCGAGCACGACCGGCACGCGCCCGAGCCGCGCATGGCTGCGCAGCCCCTCGGCCACGCCGCCGAGACGGTCGAGCAGGTCGCGGGGCGGCAGGAGATCGGGCAGCTTCATCGCGGGGCTCGGCCGCGAGGATAGCCGGTCCGATGCTGATGCGAAACAGCCCGGTGGTGCGATGGTCCCGCGCCGGGCGCCGGCGGCCGAGGGCCGGCATGCGGCACAGGCGTCGCGGGCCCCCTCCGCCCTCGCCGCACCGTTGCGTGGGGATCATGTTTCCCCGGCGCGGCGCAGCACCGTCATCGCCGCCCGCCCGACCGCGCGACGATCGACCGGCAGGAAACCCGGGATCTCCGGCATCCGCGCGTCGATCTCGGTCTCGGCGACGATCAGCGCCGCGGGCGCCACCCAGCCCGCGGCGGCAAGGGCGGCAAGGGCACGCGGCACCAGCCCGCTGCCGTAGGGCGGGTCGAGGAAGACGAGACCGCAAGGCGCCGGCGCAGGCGGCGGGGCGGTGGCATCGGCGCGCAGCACGCGGCCGCGCGCCTCGGCGCGGCAGGCGCGCAGGTTGGCGCGGATCGCCGCGAGCGCGGCCGTGTCGGTCTCGAGGAAGATCGCCTCCGCCGCGCCGCGCGACAGCGCCTCGATCCCCATCGCGCCGGAGCCGGCGAAGGCGTCGAGCACGCGGGTGCCCTCGATCGCGCCGCGCCCGGCCCAGCGCGCATGCCACAGCACGTCGAATACCGTCTGGCGCGCCCGGTCGGCGGTGGGACGGGTATTCTCGCCGGCGGGCGCCACCAGCCGCTTGCCGCGCCAGGCGCCGGCGATCACCCTCACGGCGCGCGCACGCGCTTCGGCAAGGCCAGACCGAGCTGCTCGCGCAGCACCTTGGCCGGCACCTCCTCGACCGCGCCGCGCGGCAGGCGGCCGAGCGCGAAGGGGCCGAAGGAGACGCGGATCAGCCGCAGCACCGGCAGGCCGAGATGCTCCATCACGCGGCGGATCTCGCGGTTCTTGCCCTCCCGCAGCGACACCGTCAGCCAGGCATTGTCGCCCTTGATGGCATCGAGGCCGGCCTCGATCGGCCCGTAGCGGACGCCACCGATCGTCGTGCCCCTGGCGAGATCGGCCAACGCCCGCGGATCGGGATGGCCGTGGACGCGCACGCGGTAGCGCCGGAGCCAGCCGTGCTCGGGCAGTTCGAGGTGGCGGGCGAGCGCGCCGTCGGTGGTGAGCAGCAGGAGCCCCTCGCTGTTGAGATCGAGCCGCCCGACCGAGACCACGCGCGGCAGCTCCGGCGGCAGGCGCTCGAACACGGTCGGCCGGCCCTGCGGGTCGCGCGCTGTGACGAGCAGCCCGCGCGGCTTGTGGTAGCGGAACAGCCGCGCCCGCCCGGGCGGCTCGACCGGCACCCTGTCCACCGTCACGGTGTCGCCCGGCTCGACCAGCACCGCCGGGTCGGCGAGGCGGCGGCCGTTCACGGCCACGCGCCCCTCGGCGATCAGGCGTTCGGCATCGCGCCGGCTCGCGACACCCGCGTGCGCGAGCCACTTGGCGATGCGCTCGCCCGCGCCGGTCCCCGCCCGCTTCATCGCTTGTCCATCCGCATCATCGGTGTGATGTAGCGCGGATGGAGCGGCGTTTCTCCCCCATGGCGGCAGCACTCGCCGAGGCGCGGGCCGCGGCTTCGCGCGGCGAGGTGCCGGTGGGCGCGGTGGTGACGGATGGGGCGGGTACGGTGCTGGCGCGCGCGGGCAACCGCGTGGAGGAGCGCGCTGACCCGACCGCGCATGCCGAGCTGCTCGCGCTGCGCGCGGCGGCAGCCGCGCGGGGCGAGCCCCGCCTGCCCGACTGCGATCTCTACGTGACGCTCGAGCCCTGCGCGATGTGCGCCGCCGCGATCGCGCTGTTCCGTGTGCGCCGGCTGGTGTTCGGCGCCTACGATCCGAAGGGCGGCGGGGTGGAGCATGGCGCGCGCATCTTCGACCAGCCGACCACGCATCACCGGCCGGAGGTGGTCGGCGGCGTGGCCGAGCGCGAGGCGGCGGCGCTGCTGCGCGATTTCTTCGCCGCGCGGCGCGAGCACGGATCCCGACCGGGCGGACTCGCCGGATCGGGCGAAGAGGCGCGCCAGGAACCGCCGGAGCCGGCTCCGACCCGCCGGGGCCGCGTCTAGATCCTGAGCCCGAGCCGCTGCACGATCGCCCGCTCGGTCGCGACCATCCTCGTCACCGCCTCGGTATAGGCGGCGTGCCCCATCGGCACCTTCACCATGTCGAACTTCTTCAGCACCTCGAGATGCGCGGGATCGTCGATCGCCTTGAGGAAGGCGGCGTCGAGGATGCCCACCACCTCCGGGTCCATCCCCGCCGGGCCGCCGACGCCGTAGGGCGAGGTCGAGACGATGTCGAAGCCGAGCTCGCGCAGCGTCGGCGCATCGGGGAAGCGCGGCACGCGCTCGGCGGTCCAGACGCAGAGCAGGCGCATCCGGCCGGCCTCCACCATCGGTGCCCAGCCGGAACTGTCGGCCAGCGCCATGGTGTTGCCGCCGAGCAGGCTGGTCGAGTTGTCGGCGAAGCCGCGGAACGGCACGTGCAGGAACTGCACGCCGGCGGCCTCGGCGATCTGCTCCATGGTGATGTGCAGCGTCGTGCCCACGCCGGGCGTGCCGTAGGTGAGCTTGCCGGGATTCGCCTTCGCCCAGGCGATCAGGTCCTGGAAGGTCCTGAACGGGCTGTCGGCACGCACCGTGACGCCGAACAGGTAGCCCGTGAGATGCGTGACATAGGTGAAGTCCTTCAGCGGATCCCAGGCGGGCTGCTCCTGCATGAAGGGCAGGCGGAACACGGTGATCGGGAACTGGGTCAGCGTATAGCCGTCGGGGCGGGACTGCTTCATCGCGATCGCGCCGAGCGTGCCGGAGGCGCCGGGGCGGTTCTCGATCACCACCGGCTGGCCGAGATGCCGCTGGGCGGCATCGGCGAAGGCGCGCATCTGGGTGTCGGTGGAGCCTCCGGCGGGCCAGGGGCAGATCAGCCGGATCGGCCGGTCGGGGAAGCGCGCCTGGCCGATCGCGGGGGCGGCGAGCGTGGCGGCGCCGAGAGCGAGGGCGGCGCGGCGGGTGAAGCGGCTGGACATCGATCGAGATCCTCCCGTGCGGCGCGTCTCGAGCGCGCCTTCAGAAGCCCAGTGTGCCAGCCGCAGTCGCAGCGGGGAAGCCGGTTCGTGGCGCGTGCGGGAGCGCCGGAGGCGATCATCGCGAAAGCGCGCGCCAGCCGATGTCCCGCCGGCAGAACCCCTCCGGCCAGTCGATCGCGTCCACCGCGGCGTAGGCCGCGTCGCGCGCCGCGGCGAGCGTGGCGCCCGTCGCGCCGATCGCGAGCACCCGCCCCCCGGCGGCGAGGATCCGCCCGCCTTCCGCGCGCGTGCCGGCGTGGAACACCTGCACGTTCGGCAGCGCGGCGGCACGCTCGAGCCCGCGGATCTCCGATCCCGTCTCCGGCGTGCCGGGATAGCCGCGCGCGGCCATCACCACCACGATCGCCGGATCGGGCAGGAAGCGGACCGCGAAGCGATCGAGCACGCCGTCGCACGCCGCCTGCATCGCGGGGACGAGATCGCTCATCAGCCTGAGCATCAGCACCTGGCACTCCGGGTCGCCGAAGCGCACGTTGAACTCCAGCACGCGCGGCCCGGCCTCGGTCAGCATCAGCCCGCAGAACAGCACGCCGCGGAACGGCGCGCCGCGCCGCGCCATCTCGGCGAGCGTGGGCCGCACGATCGTCTCCATCACCTGCCGTTCCAGGTCCGGCGTGAAGGCCGGCGGCGGCGCGTAGGCGCCCATGCCGCCGGTGTTCGGCCCCGTGTCGCCCTCGCCCACGCGCTTGTGGTCCTGGGCGGCACCGAAGGGGATGGCGTTGCGGCCGTCGCAGAGCGCGAAGAACGACACCTCCTCGCCGGCAAGACAGGCCTCGATCACCACGGTCGCACCCGCCGCGCCGTGGATGCGGTCGCGCATGAAGGCGTCGATCGCCGCCTCCGCCTCCGCCACGGTCGCGGCGACGACCACCCCCTTGCCGGCGGCGAGCCCGTCGGCCTTCACCACGATCGGTGCGCCGGCTTCGCGCACATGCGCCTTGGCGGCGTCGGGATCCACGAAGGTCGCCGAGGGGGCGGTCGGCACGCCGGCCGCGGCGCAGACCTCCTTCATGAACGCCTTCGAGCCTTCGAGCCGTGCCGCCGCGGCGGAGGGCCCGAAACAGGCGATGCCGACCTCGGCGCAGGCATCGGCCAGCCCCGCGACCAGCGGCGCCTCCGGCCCCGGAACCACGAGATCGACCGCCTGCTCCCTGGCGAAGGCCACGAGTGCCGCGATGTCGGTCGCGCCGATCGGCACGCATTCGCCATGCTGCGCGATGCCCGGATTGCCCGGCGCGCACCAGAGCCGCTCGGTGAGCGGCGAGGCGGCGATCGCCCAGGCAAGCGCGTGCTCTCGTCCCCCCGACCCGACCAGCAGAACCCTCACGGCAGCACCCCTTCCCGCTTCGCCGACGCGGCCCGTCTCGCCTATGGTGCCCCCCGATGCAAGAGACCGCCCCGCCCGGCCACAACCTGCCCGAATTCGCCGTCTCCGAACTCGCGGCCGCGATCCGCCGCACGCTCGAGGGCGAGTTCGGCCGCATCCGCGTGCGCGGTGAGATCACGGAGCTCAAGCGCTACCCTTCCGGCCATGTCTATCTCGCGCTCAAGGACGAGAACGCCAAGCTCGCCGCGGTGATCTGGAAGTCGGCGGTGCCGCGGCTGGGGCTCGCACCCGAGAACGGCGTCGAGGTGATCGCCACCGGCAGGCTCACCACCTATGCCGACCGCTCGACCTACCAGCTGCAGATCGAACGCCTCGAATACGCGGGCGAGGGGGCGCTGCTCGCGCGCATCGAGGCGCTGCGCAAGACGCTCGCCGCCGAGGGGCTGTTCGACTCCGCCCGGAAGCGCCCGCTGCCGCGCATCCCGCGCGTGATCGGCATCGTCACGAGCCCGCGCGGCGCGGTGATCCGCGACATCCTGCACCGCCTCGCCGACCGCTTCCCGCGCGAGGTGCTGGTCTGGCCCGTGGCCGTGCAGGGCCAGGGCGCGGCCGAGCAGATCGCCGCCGCGATCCGGGGCTTCAACGCGCTGCCCGAGGACGGGACGATCCCCCGCCCCGACCTGCTGATCGTGGCGCGCGGCGGCGGCAGCCTCGAGGACCTGATGGCGTTCAACGACGAGGCGGTGGTGCGCGCAGCGGCTTCGAGCGCGATCCCGCTGATCAGCGCGGTCGGCCACGAGACCGACACCACGCTGATCGACTTCGCCGCCGACCTGCGCGCGCCGACGCCGACCGCGGCGGCCGAGCTCGCCGTGCCGGTGCGGGTCGATCTCGTGCGCCATCTCGACCAGCTCCGCGCGCGCGCCTCCTCCGCGATCGCGCGCATCGTCAACGAGCGGCGGCTCAGGCTGGAACGGGCGGCGCGGGCGATCCCCGACCTGCCGACCCTGATCGCCGCCGGACAGCAGCGGCTCGACGACCGCGCCGCACGGCTCGACACCGCGATCGGCACCCTGCTCGCCGCGCGGCGCCATGCGCTCGACCGGATCGCGGCGCGTCTGCCGCACCCGCGCGAGACGATCGCGGCCAGGCGCGCCGCACTCGAGCTCGTCTCGCAGCGCCTGCAGGACCGCATCGGGCGCGTCCTTGCGGCCGCCGAGGCGCGGCTCGGCGCGCTCGCTCCGCGGCTCGATTCCGTGTCGTACCAGTCCGTGCTGGCGCGCGGCTTCGCCCTCGTCACCGACCAGGCCGGCCATGCGGTGACCAGCGCGCGCGCGGTCACGCCCGGCAAGCGGCTCGGCCTGCGCTTCGCCGACGGCGAGGCGCGCGCGATCGGCGAGGGCACGGCGCCACGTCGCGGCGTGCCCAGGCCGGAACCGGAACAGGAGCGCTTCTTGTGATCGCCCGCCGCCTCGTCCTCGCCTGTCCGCTCTGCCTGCTCGCCGCGCCTGCACGCGCGATCACGCTGCACGGACGGATCGAACAGGGCGCGTTCGTCACCGGCACGGCCGCGCCGGGCACCCGGCTCGCGCTCGACGGCAGGCCGGTGCGCGTCGCGGCGGGCGGCGAGTTCGCCTTCGGCTTCGGCCGCGACGCCGCGGACAAGGCCACGCTCGCGATCACCCGGCCGGAGGGGGCGCGCGAGACGCGAAGCCTCGCGGTCGCGCGGCGGCAGTGGATCGAGCAGCACATCACCGGCCTGCCGCCGGCGATGGTCACGCCGCCGCCCGAGACGCTGGAGCGGATCGCGCGCGAACGCGAGATGCTGCGCGAGGCGCGCGGCGGCCACGACACGCCCCAGCCGTTCTTCACCGAGGGCTTCGACTGGCCGGTGACGGGGCGGATCAGCGGCGTGTTCGGCTCACGCCGCATCCTGAACGGCGAGCCGCGCCAGCCGCATTTCGGCGTCGATGTGGCGCGCCCGACCGGCACGCCGGTGGCCGCGGCGTGCTCGGGCATCGTCCGGCTGGCGCAGACCGGGATGTACTTCCCCGGCTCGACCGTCGTGCTCGATCACGGCCACGCGGTGAGCTCGACCTACATGCATCTTTCGCGCATCGACGTGCGCGTCGGCCAGCGGGTGGCGAAGGGCGAGATCATCGGCGCGGTCGGTGCGACGGGACGCGTGACGGGCCCGCACCTGCATTTCGAAATCGCCTGGCGCGGCACGCCGGTCGATCCGCAGACCGCGCTGCCGCCGATGCCAGAGGCGTGAGGACGGCCTGCCGCGCCGAGGCGGCGCCGTTCAGCCTGAGCCGGCTACCTTCGTGCCTGCGCAGGCCCGTCAACAGGCCGTTCATTCCTCGGCGCTACGGTCTCGTGCGATGCCCCACCCGCCGCCCGCTCCACGCGCCGGCCTGCGCGCCCTGCTGCCTGCCGCCCTGCTCGCGCTCGCGAGCCCGGTGCTGATGGCCACGGTCGCGCTGGCACCTCCCGAGCGCGGCATGGTGCTCGCCTGGTTCGGCCCGATCGCCGCCGAACAGGCGGCGCTGCGCGCGATGGCGGCCGACGCCGTGCCGGTCATCAGCCTTGCCGGCGGCGTGGTGGCGACGATCGAGCCGGGCGGCATCGCCCGGCTGCGAGCCGCCGGGGCGATCCTGGTCTTGAATGCCGCAGCGCTGCGCGGCTGTTTCGCAAGGACATCCTGAATGACGCCCTCCGTCGCCACTCCGCGCAGTGCGCTCGAGGCGCTGCGCGCCGCCGCCGCAAGCTTCCTGGTCGGCCTCCTGTGGCTGCACCTGCCCGTCACGGGCCTCGCCGCCTGGGCCTTCGGCGGCGCCCCCTGGCTGGCGATGGCGATCATGGCGCTGTTCGCCGGGGTGACGACGGTGCTCTGGCGGACCGATCCGACCGGGCTCGGCACGCGGCTCGCGATCGCCGTCGGCGTGGTCGGCGCGCCGGCCATGCTGGTCGCGCTGGCCGCCGGACATCCCTGGCAGATCGATCTGCACATGTACTTCTTCGCCGCGCTGGCGATCCTCGCCGCCTTCGCCGACTGGCGCGTGATCCTGGTCGGCGCCGGCGTCACCGCGCTGCATCACCTCTCGCTCAACGTGGTCGCGCCGACGCTGGTGTTCCCCGAGGGCGCCGATCTCGGCCGCGTGGTGCTGCACGCCGTGATCGTCGTCGCGGAGACGATCACGCTGTGCTGGCTCGCGCTGCGCGTCGAGCAGGCGCTGCCCGCGGCCGAGCGCGCCGCCGAGGAGGCGCGCGCGGCCAGTGCCGAGGTGCGCCGCCTCGCCGAGGAGGCCGAGCGGGCC
>NZ_VIKA01000109.1 GCF_006704265.1 Elioraea sp. Yellowstone
CTCCCCCCCGCCTCCCCCCCCCCCCGCCCCGCGGGGGGGGCGCACCGCCCCCGCCCCCCGCCCTTGCCCGCCCTCCCCCACACCCCCACCACCGAGATCTACACCCACGTGCAGCAGGATCGGCTCGCGCGCGTGGTCGCGACGCATCACCCGCTCGCCGGACGGCGGCGCGAGCCGGGCTGACCACCCCGGGTTGACCTCCCCCGCCGGTCACGGATGATGGTGGCGGAGGATTTGCATGAACCGCCTTGGCATGAGCGATCCGTCCCCGCCCGCCGGCGCCGCCTCCGGCACGATTGCGATGCTCGAACGTCTCGTCGCCTTCGACACCACGAGCCGCAACAGCAACCTCGCCTGCATCGGCTTCATCCGGGACTATCTCGCCGGACACGGGATCGCGGCGCGGCTGACGCACGATCCCACCGGCACCAAGGCGAACCTCTACGCCACCATCGGGCCCGAGGACGTGCCCGGGGTCGCGCTCTCCGGCCATGTGGACGTGGTGCCGGTGGACGGCCAGGCCTGGTCGGCCGATCCGTTCCGGCTACGCCGCGCGAACGGGCGCCTCTACGGGCGTGGAACGGCGGACATGAAGGGCTTCGTCGCGGCCTGCCTCGCGATGGTGCCGCTGTTCAAGGCGCGCGGGCTGAAGCGGCCGATCCATCTCTGCCTCACCTACGACGAGGAGGTGGGCTGCCACGGCGCGCGCGTGCTCGCCGCCGACCTCGCCACCCTGCCGGTGCGGCCCGAGATGGTGATCGTCGGCGAGCCCTCGTCGCTGAAGCCGATCCTCGGCCACAAGGGCAAGGTCTCGGCGACCTGCCGGGTGATCGGGCTCGCCGGCCACTCCTCGCGCCCGGACCGGGCGGTGAACGCGCTGCAGGCCGGCGCCGAGGTGGTCGCCTTCCTCAACCGCCAGCAGGCGCGCCTGATCGCCGAGGGGCCGCACGATGCGCGCTTCGACCCGCCCTGGACCTCCTGCCATGCCGGCATCTTCCGCTCGGGCTCGGCGCTGAACATCGTGCCCCACGAGGCGGAGATCGCGTTCGAGTACCGCCACATCCCCGCGCACGACGCGGGGGCGCTGCTCGCCGAGCTGCGCCGCCATGCCGAGACCGTGCTCGTCCCGCCGATGCGCGCGGTGCATCCGCAGGCGGCGATCCTGTTCGACGAGCGGCCGCGCCTGCCGGGCATGGACCTCGCCGAGGGCCATCCGCTCGCCGATCTCGTCCGTGCGCTGACGGGGGCGAACGAGGCCGGCCGGGTCGCCTACGGCACCGAGGGCGGGATCTTCCAGGAGGCGGGCATGGCGGCGATCGTCTGCGGTCCGGGCGACATCGCCCAGGCGCACACGCCGGACGAGTGGATCGCCGAGAGCGAACTCGTCGCCTGCGAGCGCTTCCTCGCCCGCCTCGCCGACCGCCTCGCGGCCTGACGCGCCGGAGCCCCATGAGCGCGCCGACCCAGATCGCCCCCCGCAGGCGGGTCGAGATCCCGGTCCCGGAGCTCGGGCCGTGGCTTGCCGGCAATGCCGGGCTGCGCGGCTTCTGGACCTTCACCGCGGCGCAGCCCGGGCCGCACACGGCGATCACCGCGCTGGTGCACGGCAACGAGATCGCCGGCGCGCTGGTGCTGGTCCGCCTGCTCGAGCGCGGGATCGTGCCGCTGCGCGGCCGGCTGAGCCTCGGCTTCGCCAATCTCGACGCCTTCGCGCGCTTCGACCCGGCGAACCCGACCGCGAGCCGCTACATCGACGAGGACCTGAACCGGATCTGGTGCCGCGCCGTGCTGGACGGGGGCAGCGAGACCGCGGAACTCAGGCGCGCGCGCGAGATGCGGCCGCTGATCGACACGGTCGACGTGCTGCTCGACCTGCATTCGATGCTGTGGGAGAGCGAGCCCCTGTTGATCGCCGGCCAGACCGAGAAGGCGCGCCGGCTCGCCCTCGCGGTCGGCGTGCCGCCGCTGGTGGTGGGCGACGAGGGGCATTCGGGCGGGCGGCGCCTGATCGACTACCGCCCCTTCGCCGATCCCGGCTCGCCGCGCGTGGCGATCCTGGTCGAGGCCGGGCAGCACTGGGTGCCGGAGACGGTCGAGACCATGGCGGCGACGGTGGCGCGGCTCCTGCTTGCGACCGGGCAGATCGACCGGCAGGCGGCCGCGCGCATCACCGCCGCCCCGCTCGATCCCGGGCCGCCACGCTTCGCCCAGGTGACCCGCACGGTGACGGCGCAGACCAACGAGTTCGCCTTCGTCCAGCCCTATCGCGGCGGCGACATCGTGCCCGGGCGCAACACCCTGATCGCGCTCGACGGCGAGACCGAGATCCGCACGCCGCACGACGACTGCCTGCTGGTGATGCCGAGTTTGCGCACCTGCCGCGGCCACACCGCGGTGCGGCTCGCGCGCCTGGTCGATCCGGTGCCGGCCTGACGGTGCGTGCGCTGCCGCCCGGACCCTCGGCCGGCCGATCGCGATCGCGAACAGGGGCACGATCGCGGTCATGGGGCTCAGGCAGGAGTAGGCGTGGCCCCCCCGGTGCGATATGGAACAGCACAGGCGCGCGGGCGTGGCGGAATTGGCAGACGCGCCGGACTCAAAATCCGGTTCCCCGGCGAGGGGAGTGTCGGTTCGACCCCGACCGCCCGCACCAGCTTGTCGGGAGGCTGCTCACCATGAACACGGTCCCGCGCGACCACGCACCGAAGCGCGATGGCCAGTTCCGCAGACCGTCCGGCTGTGCCGCCGCGCGGGCATGAGGCGCGGCTGCCGGATTCTCGACTTTCGGCAGGCCGCTCCGAGGGCCGCCGCAGGCGGCGCGCCCGCCGTGCCACCTGAAGCAACGGAGCCGCGATGGCCGAGACCGAACCCGGCGTGACGCTGATTCGCGGCGCCCGCCTCGCCGACCCCGCGACGCGACGTGCGGAGGCGACCGACGTGCTGATCGAGGACGGCGTGATCCGCGCAGTCGGCGCCGGTCTCGCCGCACCCGCGGGCGCCCGCGTGATCGAGGCCGCGGGCTATCTGATCCATCCCGGGCTGATCAACGCGCACACGCACGGCCATGGCGGGCTCGCACGCGGCCAGGGCGACAGGTGGACGCTCGAATTGCTGCTCGCGGCCGCGCCCTGGATCGGCGGCAACCGCGCGCTCGCCGACAAGAAGCTCACCACGCAGATCGTCGCCGCGGAGATGGTGCTGAAGGGCTGCACCGCCGCCTATGACCTCTATTTCGAGTTCCCGCTGCCGACCGCGGAGGGGCTCGATGCGGTGGCCGAAGCCTACAACGAGATCGGCATGCGCGCGGTGGTGGCGCCGATGGTGGCCGACCGCACGGTCTATGAGGCCATCCCCGGGCTCTACGACGCCTTGCCGGCGGAGCTGCAATCCCAGGTCGATCGGCTGCGCCTGCCGGCGTGGGAGCGCACGCTCGACGCCATGCGGGGCGTGCTGAAGCACTGGCGCTGGGCGGGCAAGGACATCCGCGCCGCGGTTGCGCCGACCATCCCGCACCATTGCTCGGACGGATTCCTGTGCGCCTGCCGCGATCTCGCGCGCGAGCACGGCGTCGGGCTCCACTCCCATGTCGGCGAGAGCAAGGTGCAGGCGATCGCCGGCATCAGGCGCTACGGGAAGAGCCTGATCGCGCACATGGACGCGCTCGGCCTGATCGACGAGCGCTTCACCGCGGCGCACGCGATCTGGCTCGACGACGACGATCTGAAGATCGTGCGCGACCGGGGCGCAGCGCTGGCGCACAACCCGGGCAGCAACATGCGGCTCGGCAACGGCATGTTCCGCTTCCGGCGCGCGCGCGATCTGGGTGTGACGGTCGGCATCGGCACGGACGGCGCGAACTGCTCGGACAACCAGAACATGTACGAGGCGATGCGCTACGCCTCGATGATGTCCAAGGTGCAGACACCCGATCCGCGCGCCTGGGCGAGCGTCGAGGAGGTGTACGCGGCTGCCACCGAGGGCTCCGCCCGCGCGCTCGGCTTTGCCGAGATCGGCGCGATCGCGCCTGGGAAGAAGGCCGACATCGTCTTCCTCGACCTCGCCAGCGTGAACTGGATTCCGCACAATTGGTCGGTCAACCAGCTCGTGCACACCGAGGACGGCACCTCGGTGCGCCACGTGATGATCGGCGGCCGGTTCGTGGTGCGGGACGGGCGCCTGCTCACGCTCGACCTCGCGAAACTCGCGGCCGAGGCGGAGGCCGCGCGCGAGCGGCTGGAGGCGCTGAACGCCGAGTGGTGCGATCTCTACCGGCGCCTCGAGCCGGTGGTGGCGTCGTTCTGCCCCGCACTCGCGGCGCAGCCCTATCACCTGCGCCGCTATCTCTGCGACGCGCCCGGCTGAGGGCGGCGCGCGCCGAGATTGACCAGCGCGACGCCGGCGCCCGAGGCGAGCACGGCGGCGAGGGCAAGCGTATCGGGCGTCTCGCCGAGGAGTGCCATGCCGGTGAGCGTCGCGGCCGCCGGGCTGAGGCTGCCGAAGGCCGCCGCCTGCGCGCCACCGAGCCGGGCGACCGCGACCGCGAAGGCGGCCGGCGCGATCAACCCCGACGCGAGGCTCTGGTAGAGCGCCTGCGCTGCGACCTCGCGCCAGGGTGCTGCGAGGAGGGTCTCGCCGAGACCCGCGAGAGTCGCGGGCAGCAGGGCGAGCACCGAACCTGCCGCGACGAAGGCCACCACCTCGAGCGGCGCGAGCCCCGCCCGGCGCAGCGCGAGCGTATAGACCGCACAGAGCGCGGAGGCCGTCAGCAGCATTGCGTAACCGGTCCAGGATCCCGAGGCACCGATCGCGGCGGGGCCGACGAGCACGGTGACCGCGCGCGCGATCAGGCCGAACCCGGCGAGCCGCGCGCGCTCGAACCGCTCGCCGAGCAGGACCGAGAGTGCAGCGACCGAGAGCGGCACGGTGCCGGGCAGCAGCGCGCCCGCCTCGGCCGCGCCGGCCGATTGCAGCCCCATGCTCACCACCAGCACGAAGGGGGCGCCGCCGCCGACGAACAGCCCGAGCAGCGGCAGCGGGCTCGTGGCGCGGAGCTTGGGAACCGCGCGCACGAGCACCGGCAGCAGCAGCAGGGCAGGGCCGAGGAAGCGCAGGACCACGATGTCGAGCGGCGCAAGCGCGCCGCTGCCTGCGACGCCGAGACGGGTCATCGCCAGCGCCGCCCCCCAGATCGCGGCGGCGGCGAGGGCTGCGCCGATGCCGATCGCAAGGCCGCGGCGCCGCCGGCGCATGATGCCGTCGAGCCTGGCGGATGCGGTCGCGCGCGCGGAGACGGGGCGGGCGAGGGTGGCGTTCATGGCGGGGTGCGGTCCGGTTCGGGCCGGTCGGGCGACGCCTGCGCGTCAGGCCCGCCAGAACGGCTTCGAGGCCTCGGCGTAGGCGAGGCTGGGGCTGAGGCCGATGTCGCCGAGCATCCGCGCATCCATCGCCAGCAGCTCGCGCCGCCCGGTCGAGCGCGCACGCCACACGGCGAGATGGCCGAGCATCGACCGGGCCTGCGTGGCGCGGTCGCCGGGGGGAGCGGTCTTGGTGGTCATGGTCGTGTCTCCTGTGCAGGGGCGCCGGTCTGGCCGGCGGTGGCTCTGTTGTGCCCGCACAGGGCTCTCCCCGCTTGGCGGGGCGCTTGAGCCGATCTTGAGATTCCGTGGTGGTTTCGCCGCCGCGGTGGTCAGCCTTGAGCCGATCGAGGCATCGCAGGCATAATCCCGCTTCCAAACCGGCCGCGCCGTTCAGTGACTCGCGGCCTGATGCGCCGTTCCTCCGGCGCCGATCTCGAGGAGACATCCCGCATGGACCTGGCATTTGCCGGGTACGAGATCGATCTGGATCGCCACGAGCTCCGCCACCGGGGCGAGACGGTGCATGTCGAGCCGCAGGTGTTCGACCTGCTGGTGCATCTGGTCCGCAACCGCGACCGGGTGGTCAGCAAGGACGAACTGTTCGAGACGATCTGGCAGGGTCGCTTCGTCTCCGAGGCGGCGCTCTCCAGCCGGATCAACGCCGCGCGCAAGGCGGTGGGCGATGACGGCAACCGCCAGGCCCTGATCAAGACGATCCACAAGCGCGGCTTCCGCTTCGTCGGCGAGGTCGAGACGCGCGAGGGCGAGGCGGCGCCTGCCACGACCGCTGCGGCGCTCGCTGAGCCTGCGCTGCTCGCCGCCGTGCCCGGCGGGTCCCGCTGCCGGCCCTCGATCGCGGTGCTGCCCTTCACCAATCTGAGCCAGGACCCGGACACCGACTATTTCAGCTACGGACTGACCGAGGACATCGTCCGGATGCTCGCGCGCCATCGCTGGATGGATGTGCTGAGCCGGCACTCGGCAGCAGGGCTCGATCCGACCCGGTGCCAGCCGCGCGAGCTCGGCGCGGCGCTCGGCGTGCGCTACCTCGTCCAGGGCAGTGTGGCCAAGCGCGGCGAGCGCGTGCGCATCACCGCCGACCTCGTCTCGGCCGAGACCGCGCGCCAGCTCTGGTCCGACGCCTACGACTTCGTGCTGCCGGACATCTTCACGATCCAGGAGGCGATGGCGCAGCAGATCGCCGCGGTGATCGAGCCCGAACTCTCGCGGATCGAGCGCGAGGCTGCGGCGCGCCGGCCGCCGGCGGACCTCAACGCCTGGGATTGCTACCAGCGCGGGCTGTTCCATCTCTGGGGCTTCACCACCCCCGGCATGGTGGAGGCCGAGGCGATGTTCCGCCGTGCGATCGAGCTCGATCCGAGCTTCGCACGGGCGCATGGCGCACTGTCCTACGTGCACCTGCAGAACACGGTGCTGGGGGACCCGGCGGCGCGGGAGGGGCATCTGCGCGAGGCGATGGCGGAAGGCCGGGTCGCCGTCGCGCTCGACAACCAGGACAGCATGAACCTGTGCGTGCTCGGCCGCGCCCATTGCTTCCGCCATGAATACAGCGAGGCGATCGCGCTGCTCGAGCAGGCGATCGCGCTGAACCCGAGCTTCGGCCAAGCCTTCTTCGCGCTCGGCTTCACCCTCACCTGCTGCGGCCAGGCCGAGGAGGCGCTCGCGCATTTCGAGCGCGCGGCCGAACTCAGCCCGCGTGATCCGCATCTGTCGAGCTTCTACGCCATGCGCGCGCTCGCGCATCTGGCACTGGGCGAGTACGAGGCCACGGTGGCCTTCGCGCGCAAGGGCATGCGGCTGCCGAACGCCAAGCATTGGCCCGTCATGCTGCTTGCCTCGGCACTCGGCCTGCTGGGGCGGACGGCCGAGGCCGGCCCTGCAGTCGCCGAGCTGATCCGGCGGCACCCGGGCTACAACCTGGGGACGGCGCGCTCGGACTTCTTCTTCTGCGGCGATGTCTCGCTCGTGGAGCGGTGCATCGAGGGGCTGCGGCGGGCCGGGGTGCCCGCCGCGGTGGAGCCGTCGGCGCAGCCGGCAGGTTAGCGCAGATCCCGATCAGGTGGACTCACCTGATCGGCTGAAGATGCGCGCCAGGAAACCCGGAGCCGGTTCCGACAGGTCGGACCCGGGGCGGGTTGGCTGCGCGCTTCCCTGTCTCGGCCATGGCCTTGCCGGCGAGGTGCTTCGCGAATTCGGGGCCGACCCGACGCTGCGGTGAGACCGCGACGGCCTTGTGCGTGGTCATGACGGCGATCCTCCCGTTCCGGTCCGCCGGGGCGGCGGGGTGCGGAAGGACCATGCCTTGCGCAGCGGCGGCGCGCTTGACCGTCGCCTTGCGGTCTCCTGGAGATGTTCTGGAGTCTCGTCCCGCCGCGACGCCCGATGATCCGGCGGCCGGCCGCGCTGTCCTCCATCGAACGACCCGAACCGGCGCCGTGTGCCAGCTGCCGCGCCGACACGTCCGCGGCTGCCGGCTCGAACCACGCCGGGGCAGGACCGGTCACGCCCGGGCAGGGCAGAGCCCGGTTCGTCGTCCCCCGGGTCGCGTGCGCGCTGCGCCGCTCACGCGAGCGCGGGCATCGGCCTGCCGATCGCGCGATCCATCGTCATGGCGCCGAGGCTGGACCAGCCGCGCTCGTACTGCGGCGGGATCGCCAGCGCATCGGTCCGGCCGAGCGACACGGCAGCCTTCATCGCCCAGTAGGGTTCGCGGAGGAAGCCGCGCGCGAGCAGGACCATGTCGGCCTTGCCCTCGCGGATGATCGCCTGCGCCTGGTCGGGCTCGGTGATCATGCCGACCGCCAGGACCGGAAGCCCCGCGCCCCGCCGCACCGCCTCGGCGCCCGGCACCTGGTAGCCGGGGCCGACCGGCACCTTCTGCGCCGGGTCGATTCCGCCGGAACTCACGTCGATCGCATCGACCCCGAGCCCCTTCAGCCGCCGCGCGAGCTCGATGCTCTCCTCGGTCGTCCAGCCGCCATCCACCCAGTCGGTGTGCGAGATCCGCATCACGAGCGGCATGTCCTCGGGGATGGCCGCCCGCACCGCGCGCGCGACCTCGCAGGCGAAGCGGGTCCGTCCCTCGAGGTCGCCGCCCCAGCGGTCGTTGCGCCGGTTCGAGAGGGGCGAGAGGAAGCTGTGGATGAGGTAGCCATGCGCAGCGTGGAGCTCGATCACGCGGTAGCCCGCCTGCACCGCCCGGCGCGCCGCGGCCGCGAACGCGGCGATCGTGCCTTCGATCTCGCTCTCGTCCATCGCGCGCGGCGTCGCGAAGCCATCGAAGGGGATCGCGCTCGGCGCCACGGTCTGCCAGCCCGGCTCCGCCGGCCCGACCTCCCATGGCGGGCGGCGGCTCGCCTTGCGGCCGGCATGGGCCAGTTGGATGGCCGGCACGGCACCGACGGCAGCGATCGCCGCAGCCAAGCGCGCGTGCGGCCGGATGTGCTGATCACCCCAGATCCCGAGATCGCGCGGCGTGATCCGCCCCTGCGGCGTCACCGCGGATGCCTCGGCCATCACCAGCGCAGCGCCGGACACCGCACGCGAGACGAGATGGGCCAGATGCCAGTCCGTCGGCTGGCCGTCCTCGGCGCAGCAGTACTGGCACATGGGCGAGACGCCGATCCGGTTCCGGAAGCTGACGCCTCGCAGGGTCAGCGGACTGAAGAGGTCGGTCATGCTGGCGACTCCGGCAGCGCGGCACACGCAGGGCGTGAGGTTCCGCGGCAGGATATGGCCCCGGGTGCAAGGCGCAAGAATGCCGGCGCGTCGCGCGCCACCACCGGCAGAGGCCTTCCGCCGCCGGATGGATGCCGAGAACATGTCATGAACGAGAGTCGGAGGACCGCCGGTCTCCGAGAGCGGTCGGACACGGTCCGGAGGCGGCGTTTCAAGTCATTGATTTGACTGGTGCCGACACCCGGATTTGAACCGGGGACCTACTGATTACGAATCAGTTGCTCTACCGCTGAGCTATGTCGGCGTCCCAGGACGGCCGCCTTCTAAGACCCCGCGCCGGCCGGCGCAAGCGCCGCGCCGGGCCGCGCGACAGCCCAGACATCGCCTGGCGGCCCCTTGCGGATCGCGGCGAGCAGCGCGCGCACCTCCTGCCGCGCCGCGACATGGCTCAGCGACAGCCCGCCCGCGATCCCCGCCTCCTTCAGGTCCATCAGCGTCAGGCCCTGGAGATAGAGCTCGCGGAAGATCACCCGCTCGCCGAAGCCGCGCACCGTGCGGAAGCCGATCCGCTTCGCCAGCACCTCCAGCGTGGCGCCGACGTCGCGCTTGTTGCGCGCCTCGGCGGCGCCGAGCCGGTTGCGCATCACGATCCAGTCGAGCCGCCCGCGATCGCGCGCGAAGCGGGCCTTGCGCGCCTCCCACACCATCTCGCTGTAGATCGATGGGCTGACCACGCGGAGATCGTCGGGATCGACCTTCGCCAGCATCGAGAAGTCGACGAAGCTGTCGTTGATCGGCGTGATCAGCGTATCGGCGCGGGCATGCGCGGCGCGGCTGAGCGGCGTGTCGGCGCCCGGACAGTCGATCACCAGGAACTCGGCGTCGCGGCCGAGGGCGGCGATGGCCTGCGCGAGGTTGGCCGCGTCCTCCTCCGCCGCGTCGGTGCGGCTCTCGGCCCGGCTCGCGGGCAGCGCGCGCGCCGCCGGCTGGGGCAGGGCGATGCCGCGGGCGGCAGCGAAGGCGGCGCGTGCCTCCAGGTAGCGCATCAACGTACCCTGGCGCGCATCGAGGTCGATCGCGGCGACGCGGTAGCCCTCGCGCATCAGCCCGACGATGACGTGCATGGCGGCGGTCGACTTGCCCGACCCGCCCTTCTCGTTGCCGAGCACCACGACGTGCGGCCGGGACTCGACCGCGATCCGCTGCATCACCGACATCGCCGCAGACCTATCGGACGACCCGCACCGGTCACAAGCCCGGGATCGGTGCCGGCAGGCCGAAGCGCGGCGCAAGCCCCGTCGCCTCGCCCCAGCGCAGCGTGCCGACCGCGCCGCAGTTGGTGCAGGCCGGCGTCCATTCCGGCTGGCTCGCCGCGCAGGAGGTGCAGCTCCAGGCGGGCTCCGCCGGCGCGGTCGCGGCATCGCGCCAGTGCGCCTCGGCCTCGCTGCGGGCGCGATCGGTGCCGGCGAACTCGCGCTCGGCCAGCTCGGCCAGGACGACGTGCAGGCGGCGGTCCTCGAGTCCCGCCGCGCGCGCGCGCTCGATCCAGCGGCGCGCCTCGGACCACAGCTCCGCCTCGAGCGCGGCGCGCGCCGCGACCAGGGCCATCTCAGCCCCGCCGACATGGCCGGCAAGGCTCGCGACCCGGCGTGCGCGCGCCACCTTGGGCTCGCCTGGCGTCCCCTCCAGCGCGAGGGATGCCAGCATGGGATGCGGCGCCGCCGCGAGCCCCCGCTCCAGCGCCCGCTCGGCGTGGCGGATGCGGCCGGCGGCGCGCAGCCGGCGCACCAGCGCCG
>NZ_VIKA01000010.1:0-2500 GCF_006704265.1 Elioraea sp. Yellowstone
AGACCCACTTCCAGCACGCCCTGCCGCTCGATCGCTCTTCGATGACCCGCTGGCGCAAGCGCATCGGCGCCGAGCGGCTCGAACTGCTGCTCGCCGAGACGCTCGCCGCCGCGCAACGCGCGGGCGCCGCCGAGCCGAAGCACTTCCAGCGCGTGACGATCGATAGCACCGTCCAGCCCAAGGCGGTGACCCACCCGACCGACAGCAAGCTCATCCATCGCGGCGTCGAGATTCTCGGCCGCCTGGCACGCCGGCACGGCATCGTTCTGCGCCAGTCCTACGCGCGCATCTCCACCCGTGCCCGGCGCGAGGTCGCGAAGCTGATCCATCGCGGCCGCCACCGCGAAGCCGAGCGCGTGGTCCGCCGCATGCGCACCTGGCTCGGACGCCTCGCCCGCGACGTCGCGCGCAAGATCGAAACCGCCTCCGCGGGGTGCGCGCCGCCTTCGTCAAGCCGCTCGACCTGATCGCCCGGCTGCTCCATCAGCGGCGCGAGGATCGTGGACGCGAGAAGATCTATGCCCTGCACGCCCCAGAGGTGGAGTGCATCGGCAAGGGCAAGGCACGCACCCGCTTCGAGTTCGGCTGCAAGGTCTCGCTCGCCACCACCAACCGTCCGGCACCCGGCGGGCAGTTCGTGCTCGGCGCTCGAACCTTGCCCGGCAACCCCTTCGACGGTCACACCCTGGCCTGCCAGATTGCCCAGACCGAGCGCCTCACCAGGGTGCCCATCGAGCGCGCCTATGTCGACCGCGGCTATCGCGGCCACGACGCCGACAAGAACCGCGTCTTCCTCTCCGGCCAGAAGCGCGGCGTCACGCCGACCATCCGACGCGAGATCAGACGACGCACCGCCATCGAGCCCGTCATCGGCCACATGAAGGCCGACGGCCATCTCGGCCGAAACTTCCTCGCCGGCGCTGCGGGCGACGCCATCAACCTCATCCTCGCCGCCGCCGGCCACAACCTCCGCCTCCTCCGCGCTTGGCTGAGCCGGTTGCTCGCGGTCCTTCTCGGCCTCCTAACCCTCAGCCCGCCGACGCTTCCAGCCCCCTCAGCACAGCCAGCACTGCGCTGAAATGGCATTGTTCACGGGCGACGACCTACATCTTCGGTGCCGTCTGCCCCAAGGACGGCAAGGGGGCAGCCCTGGTCCTGCCGGTCTGCAACACCGCGGCGATGAACCTGCAGCTCGCTGAGATCAGCACCATGGTCAACCCCGGCAAGCACGCCCTGCTGCTGCTCGATCAGGCCGGCTGGCACCTCTCCGGCGACCTCACCGTGCCCGACAACATCACCCTGCTGCCGCTGCCGCCGAAATGCCCGGAGCTCAACGTCATGGAGAACGTCTGGCAGTTCATGCGCGACAACTGGCTCTCCAACCGCATCTTCCGCGATCACGACGACATCGTCGATCACTGCTGCCATCACTGGAACCGCCTCGTCGCGCAGCCCTGGCACATCATGTCCATCGGACTGCGCGAATGGGCACATGGGTTCTGATCAGCGGGAATTGGTATCATTGTTGACTCGGCCCGTTTCGGCCGGGGGAACCAAAAACGCAGAACGCCGCTAAGTCTTTGACCTAGCGGCGTTTATTTGGTTGCGGGGGTAGGATTTGAACCTACGACCTTCAGGTTATGAGCCTGACGAGCTACCGGACTGCTCCACCCCGCGGTGAAGCCAGAGCGTGATGTGATGGTTCTGTGGCCATCCCCGGATCGGAAGACCTGGCAGCGACCGACTCTCCCGCGTCTTGAGACGCAGTACCATGGGCGCTGAGGGTTTTCACGGCCGAGTTCGGGATGGGATCGGGTGTTGGCCCCTCGCCAAAGCCACCAGGTCATCCGATCCGGGGATGCCCCGCCGGTCGCGGGGCAGTGGGTTCTGCGTGCGATGCAAGGACGTGCCGGGGGCCGCGCTTCGTGCTGCGCATAGCCCGACGGGTGGAGCCCGTCATGGAGCCGGATCACAAGCCGATCGAGCGATTAGTACCGGTTAGCTGAACGCGTTGCCGCGCTTGCACATCCGGCCTATCGACGTGGTGGTCTTCCACGGCTCTTCAGGGAGACCTCGTCTTGAGGTGGGTTTCCCGCTTAGATGCCTTCAGCGGTTATCCCGTCCGTACTTAGCTACCCGGCTGTGCCGCTGGCGCGACAACCGGCCCACCAGAGGTACGTCCATCCCGGTCCTCTCGTACTAGGGACAGATCCTCTCAAGTCTCCGACACCCATGGCAGATAGGGACCGAACTGTCTCACGACGTTCTGAACCCAGCTCACGTACCGCTTTAATCGGCGAACAGCCGAACCCTTGGGACCTGCTCCAGCCCCAGGATGCGATGAGCCGACATCGAGGTGCCAAACCTCCCCGTCGATGTGGACTCTTGGGGGAGATCAGCCTGTTATCCCTAGAGTACCTTTTATCCGTTGAGCGATGGCCCGTCCACGAGGGACCACCGGATCACTAAGGCCGACTTTCGTCTCTGCTCGAGCTGTCAC
>NZ_VIKA01000010.1:7500-47911 GCF_006704265.1 Elioraea sp. Yellowstone
CTCGGCACCGCCACCCTCGCCCGTGACGACACCGGCGGGCTGCTTCCCGATCCTGCCCTCGCCAGCAGCGAAGAGACGATCGAACAGCACGCACCGCCATCCCCCATCGTGGTCGTGGTCGAACGCGGCGACACGCTCATGGCCCTGCTGACGGATGTCGGCCTTGCGCCGACGGAGGTGCATGCCCTGGCCGCCGCCATCGCCGACCATCTGCCGGCGCGCGCGCTGCGTCCCGGCCAGGAGATCGTCGTGGCACCCGACCCGCTCGATCCGACCCGCGCCCGGACGGTCGAGATCCTCCCGGACACGACACGGCGCATCCTGGCAACCCGCACCGAGGCCGGAACGTATCGCGCCACGCTCCAGGAGACCGAGCAGGTCCGGCACCTCGTGCGCGCCGAGGGTGAGATCTCCTCCAGCCTCTACGAGGCCATGGCCGCAGCCGAGGTGCCGCCGGCCCTGATCATGGGGCTGATCCGCGCCTTCAGCCACGCGGTCGACTTCCAGCGCGACCTGCAGCCCGGCGACCGCTTCGCCGTGATGTTCGAACGGTTTCGCGATCCCGAAGGCGCGCTGATCCAGCATGGCCAGGGACTCTATGCCGAACTCCGCCTGCGCGACCGCGTGCTCCGCATCTGGCGCCACGCGCCCGCAGGCGAATCGTCCGACTGGTTCGACGAGAGGGGCGAATCGGTGCGCCGCGCGCTGCTGCGCACGCCGCTGGACGCGGCGCGCGTCAGTTCCGGATTCGGCATGCGCCGCCACCCGATCCTCGGCTACAGCCGGATGCATCGCGGCGTCGACTTCGCCGCGCCGACCGGCACGCCGGTCTACGCCGCGGGCGACGGCACGGTCGCCTTCGCCGGCTGGCGCGGCGACTACGGACGGACGGTGATCCTGCGCCACGGCGGCGGCTTCTCGACGCTCTACGCGCATCTCTCGGCCATTCCGGGCAGCATCCGCCCGGGCACGCGCGTGCGCCAGGGCCAGGTGATCGGCCGGGTCGGCTCGACCGGGCTGAGCACCGGGCCGCACCTGCACTACGAGGTGCACCGCAACAGCGTCGCGGTCAACCCGGCCTCGATCCGCACGCTCGCCGGACGCAACCTGCAGGGCCGCGAGCTTGCAGCGTTCCGGGCCGAGCGCGCCCGCATCGACCGCCAGTTCGCGGCCCTCGCCGGCGTGGCGGAACTCGCCGCCGCGGAGTGACAGCGACCGGGGGCGGCTCGGCGCCGCCCCCCCTGCCCTCACGCCGCTTCCGCGAGCCTGCCGTTGATCGCGAGCCCGTCGCCCATCGCCGAGACGCGCACGGTCTCGCCCTCGCGGATCGTGCCCTCGAGCAGCATGGTGGCGAGCGGGTTCTGCAGCGACCGCTGGATCACCCGCTTGAGCGGCCGCGCGCCGTAGGTCGGGTCGTAGCCGGCCTCGGCGAGCCACGCCTTGGCGCTGTCGTCGAGCTCGAGCGTGATCTTGCGCTCGGCCAGCAGCGCGCGCAGGCGACGGAGCTGGATCTCGACGATCGCCGCCATCTGCGCCCGCCCCAGCCGGCGGAACAGGATGATCTCGTCCAGCCGGTTGAGGAACTCGGGGCGGAAGCGGGTGCGCACCACCGCCATCACCTGGCCGCGCACGAGATCGACGTCCTCGTCCTCGCGCTGCGCGGCGAGGATATCCGAGCCCAGATTCGAGGTCAGCACGATGATGGTGTTGCGGAAATCCACGGTCCGTCCCTGGCCGTCGGTCAGCCGCCCGTCATCGAGCACCTGCAGCAGCACGTTGAAGACGTCCTCGTGCGCCTTCTCGACCTCGTCGAACAGGATCACCTGGTAGGGACGGCGACGCACGGCTTCCGTCAGCGCGCCGCCCTCCTCGTAGCCGACATAGCCGGGCGGGGCGCCGATCAGGCGGCTGACGGCATGCTTCTCCATGTACTCCGACATGTCGATGCGCACCATCGCCCGCTCGTCGTCGAACAGGAACTCGGCGAGCGCCTTGCAGAGCTCGGTCTTGCCCACACCGGTGGGGCCGAGGAACAGGAACGAGCCGATCGGCCGGTTCGGGTCCTGCAGCCCCGCACGCGCGCGCCGGACCGCGTTCGCGACCGCGACCAGCGCCTCGTCCTGGCCGACCACGCGGCTCCTCAGCTTCTCCTCCATCGCGAGCAGCTTGGTGCGCTCGCCCTCCAGCATCTTGTCGACCGGGATACCGGTCCAGCGGCTCACCACCTGGGCGATGTGCTCCTCGGTCACCGACTCGTTGACGAGGTGGCCCTCCTGCGCAGCGGCGGCGATCCGCTTCTCGAGATCCGGAATGATGCCGTAGCGCAGCTCCGAGGCGCGCGTGAGGTCGCCCTTGCGCTGCGCGATCTCCATCTCGGCCCGCGCGCGGTCGAGCTTCTCCTTCAGCTCCTTGGTCTCGGTGACGCGCGCCTTCTCGGCCTGCCATTCTGCGGTGAGCGCGTTCGACTTCTCCTCGAGCTCAACGATCTCGCGCTCGAGCCGCGCAAGCCGGTCCTTCGAGGCCGGATCCTCCTCCTTCCTCAGCGCCTCGCGCTCGATCTTGAGCTGGATCAGCCGCCGATCGAGCTCGTCAAGCTCCTCGGGCTTGCTGTCCACCTGCATGCGCAGGCGCGAAGCCGCCTCGTCCACCAGGTCGATCGCCTTGTCGGGCAGGAAGCGGTCGGTGATGTAGCGGTTCGACAGCGTCGCGGCGGCGACCAGCGCGGAGTCCGAGATGCGCACGCCGTGATGCGTCTCGTACTTGTCCTTGATGCCGCGCAGGATCGAGATCGTGTCCTCGACCGAGGGCTCGCCCACGAACACCGGCTGGAAGCGGCGCGCAAGCGCCGCATCCTTCTCGACGTGCTTGCGGTACTCGTCGAGCGTGGTCGCGCCGATGCAGTGGAGCTCGCCGCGGGCGAGGGCCGGCTTGAGCAGGTTCGAGGCGTCCATCGCACCCTCGGCCTTGCCCGCGCCCACCAGCACGTGCATCTCGTCGATGAACAGCACGATCTCGCCGGCGGCGGATTCGATCTCGGCCAGCACGGCCTTCAGCCGCTCCTCGAACTCGCCGCGGAACTTCGCGCCTGCGACCAGCGCGCCGAGGTCGAGCGCCAGCACCCGCTTGCCCTTCAGCGCCTCGGGCACGTCGCCGTTGACGATGCGCAAGGCGAGCCCTTCGACGATCGCCGTCTTGCCGACGCCGGGCTCGCCGATCAGCACGGGGTTGTTCTTCGTGCGGCGCGCCAGCACCTGGACGACGCGGCGGATCTCCTCGTCGCGGCCGATCACCGGGTCGAGCTTGCCCTCGCGCGCGAGCTGGGTGATGTCGCGCGCGTACTTCTTCAGGGCATCGAAGGTGTCCTCCGCGCCCTGCGAGGTGACCTTGCGGCCCTTGCGGATGTCGGCCACCGCTTTGTCGAGCGCCTGCGCGGTGACGCCGGCCGCCTTCAGCGCGGCACCCGCCGCACCCGGGTCGGCGGCGAGCGCCACCAGCAGCCGATCCTGTGCCACGAACTCGTCGCCCGCCTTGAGCGCCGCCTGCTGTGCGGCGTCCAGCACGCGCACCAGTTCCGGCGTGATCATCGGCTGGCCGGCCCCGGAGCCCGACACCTTGGGCAGGCGCTGCACGGCCGCGTCGACCGCGGCCTTCGCACGCGCCGGATCGCCGCCCGCCGCCCGGATCAGACCGGAGGCGGCTCCCTCGGGATCGTCCAGCAGCGCCTTCAGCAGGTGCTCGGGAGCGATCCGCTGGTGATACTCGCGGATCGCGATGGTCTGCGCGGCCTGGATGAAGCCCCTGGCGCGCTCGGTGAACTTCTCGATATCCATGTGCCTGTCCCTCTCTGAGGCGACCGGCCGCCCAGGCCCCCGCAGGCGACCAGGGCGACCGTTGCCCCAAGCAGATGGGTCGTGCCTTGATCGGGCTCAAGGGCATCCGAGGGAGAGGCGCGTGCGCATCGAGCACATCTACCGCTACCCGGTGAAGGGGCTCACGGCCGAGGCGCTGGCCGAGACCCGTCTCGACCCGGGCGAGACCGTCCCCGGGGACCGCAAGTTCGCGCTCGCCCAGGGCGACGCGCCGTTCGACGAGGCCGCGCCCGAATGGCTGCAGAAGCGGCACTTCGCCTGCCTGATGGTGAACGAGCGCATCGCCGCCCTGCACGCCTCGTGGGACGAGCGCAAGGGCGTGCTGTTGATCCATGCGCCGGGCGGGCCGCCCTTCGCCGGCGACACCGCCACCGCCGAAGGGCGGGCAGCGATCGCGACGTGGCTCGCGACGTTCCTCGGCGACGAGGCGCGCGGGGCGCCACGCTTCGTCGTTGCCGACGGCCACAGCTTCTCGGATCACCGCAACAAGGTGGTCTCCCTGATCAACCTCGCCTCGCTCGCCGAGCTGGAACGGGCGATGGGCCGCAGCCTCGACCCGCTGCGGTTCCGGGCGAACGTCTACTTTTCCGGAGCGCCGGCCTGGGCCGAGTTCGGCTGGCTCGGGCGCCGGATCGAAGTCGGTGCCGCCACCCTGACCGTCACGAAGCGGATCCCACGCTGCGCCGCGACCGAGGTCAATCCGGTGACGGCACGGCGCGACTGCGACCCGGTGGCGGGTCTGCGCCAAGCCTTCGGCCACATCGATCTCGGCGTCTATGCGCGCGTGGAGGCCGGCGGGCGCGTCGCCGTCGGCGATGCGATCATGCTGCGCGAGGACGAGGAATGACGCCGATCCCGCCAATCCGGCCGATCCACTCCGGCGATCTCGATGCGGTGCTGCGCCTGAACCGCGCCCACGAGGTCGAGCTGTCGTCGCTGACGCGCGACCGGCTCGCCGCGCTGACGGGAATGGCCTTCGCGGCCTGGGTCGTGCCGCCGGCCGAGGCGTTCCTGATCGCCTTCGACCAGGACACGGCCTATGACAGCTCGAACTTCCGCTGGTTCAAGGAGAGGTTCGAGCGCTTCGTCTATGTGGACAGGATCGTGGTCGCTGCCAGCGCGCGCGGCCGGGGGCTTGCCCGCGCGCTCTACGCGCGGATCTTCGCGGAGGCGCGCGCCTGCGGCCACGACGCGGTCGTGGCGGAGGTGAACAGCGACCCGCCGAACCCGGCCTCGGATGCGTTCCACGCCGCCCTGGGCTTCGCCCCGATCGGCAGCGCCGCCCTCGCGGATCGCGGCAAGACCGTCACCTATCTCGTGAAGCGGCTCGCCTGAGCCGCCCGGGCTACTCGGCGCCGGCGATCGGCTTCGGCTGCTCCCCCTCGCCCGGCACGGGCTGGGCGGCGCCGTTCGCCCCGTCGCCATGGCCGTTCATCGCCTGCTCCACGGCCGCCTCGACCGCGTCGCCCTCCGCCTCGTAGCCGTTCACGCGCCGCGGCTGCTGGGGCTGCTGCCCCTGCATCTGCTGCATGGCGTTGAGGATGCGGAAGTAGTGCTCGGCGTGCTGGAAGTAGCTCTCGGCCATCACCCGATCCCCGCCCGAGGTCGCGTCGCGACCGAGCTGCAGGTACTTCTCGAACAGCTGCTGGGCCGTGCCGCGCAGCCGGACATCCGGACCGTTCGAGTCGAACACGTGGTTCCGGTTCATCGGCTGATGGCGGTGCTGGTGACGGCCGCCCTGGTGATGGCCGCGACCGCGCATGCGCTTGAGGTTCATGTCGTCTTCACGTCTGCCGTTGTTGTCGCAGCGTCTCAGCCCGGCTCGAGCCGGACCCCTTGCCGCCCTTCCGGCGACCTGCCCGCGTGACCGGATGCCCCTGAAGGCCGATCCGGCGACGCACCCCCGCACGCGAGCTCACGCGCACCCTAGTCCGCGGACCGCGGCTCGCCAACCGTTTTTTCCGCGTGCCGGAGCGCGATCGCACGCGGGATTCCGCCCAAATCCTGCCGCAATTCCACGGTCGCCAGCCCGGCGGTCCGGGCGAGTCCCGCGACATCCGCCGCCTGGCCGGCACCGAGCTCGATCACGGCCAGCCCCGAACGGTCGAGGAGACGGGGCAGATCCGCGAGAATCGCACGATAGGCCGCAAGCCCATCCGGCCCGCCGTCGAGGGCCGCACGAGGATCGTGGTCGCGCACCTCGGGATCGAGGGTGGCGATGTCGGCGGTCGCGACATAGGGCGGATTCGCCAGCACGAGATCGAAGCCGCCGCCGAGCGCGGCCGACCAGTCGCCGCACAGGAACAGCGCCCGCTCGGCGAGACCGCAGCGGGCGGCGTTGGCGCGGGCGACCGCGAGCGCGGCGGCCGAGAGGTCGATCCCGACCCCGATCGCGGCCGGGAACTCGCCGAGCGCGGCGAGCAGCAGCGCCCCGGAGCCGGTGCCGAGGTCGAGCACGCGTCGCACTGCGGAACGGTCCGGCAGTGCGTCCAGGGCCGCCTCGATCAGCGTCTCGCTCTCGGGGCGCGGCACCAGCACATCCGGCGTGACGGCAAGGTCGAGCGTCCAGAAGCCGCGCCTGCCGGTCAGGTGCGCGGCCGGCTCGCGCGCCGCACGGCGCGCGACCAGGGCGCGGAAACGCCCGGCGTCCGCCGCGCCGACCGGCGCGGCCGCCTCGATGGTCAGCAGGCCGGGCGCGCGGCCCAGCACATGGCCCAGCAGAAGCCGTGCCTCCCGCCGCGGCTCCTCGATGCCCGCCGCGCGCAGGATCGCACCGGCCTCGCAGAGCAGCCCCCCGATCGTGGGATTCATGCCCCTGCCGCAAGCAGCGCGGCCTGATCCTCGGCGGTCAGCGCATCGATCAGCTCGTCGAGCTCGCCGGCGAGGATGCGGTCGATCTTGTGCAGCGTGAGCCCGATGCGGTGGTCGGTCACGCGGCCCTGCGGCACGTTGTAGGTGCGGATGCGCTCGGAGCGGTCGCCGGTGCCGACCTGGCTGCGGCGGAGATCCGAGCGCGCCGAAGCCCTGGCCTGGCGCTCGCGCTCGTAGAGCTTGGCGCGCAGGATCTTCATCGCGCGCGCGCGGTTCTTGTGCTGGCTCTTCTCGTCCTGGCAGGCGACCACGATGCCGGTGGGCAGGTGGGTGATGCGCACCGCGCTCTCGGTCTTGTTCACGTGCTGACCGCCGGCACCCGAGGCGCGGAACACGTCGATGCGCAGATCGGCATCGTTCACCTGCACATCGACCTCCTCCGCCTCGGGCAGCACAGCGACCGTCGCGGTGGAGGTGTGGATGCGCCCCTGGCTCTCGGTCACCGGCACGCGCTGCACCCGGTGCACGCCGCTCTCGTATTTCAGCCGCGCGAACACGTCCGTGCCGGTGATCTCGGCGACCGCCTCGCGGTAGCCGCCGAGGTCGTTCTCGGAGATGTCCAGCACCTCGAAGCGCCAGCCGCGGCTCTCGGCGTAGCGGCGATACATCGCGAAGAGGTCGGCCGCGAACAGCGCCGCCTCGTCGCCGCCGGTACCGGCGCGCACCTCCAGGATGGCGTTGCGGCGGTCCGCCTCGTCCTTCGGCAGGAGGGCGACGCGCACCGCGCGGTCGAGGACGGCGACGCGCTCGGCGAGCGCAGCCGCCTCCTCCTCGGCCATCCGTCGGAGTTCGGGATCGGCGGCCGCGTCAGCGGCCATCGCGCGTGCCTCGGCGAGCTCGCGCTCGGCGCGGCGCAGCGCCGCGACCTGGTCCGCCACCGCCTCGATCTCGGCCAGCTCGCGCGAGGCGGCGACATAGGCCGCGCCGTCCAGCCCCTCGGCGAGCCTGGCGCGCAGTTCCTCCGCGCGCGCCAGCACGCGATCGAGGCGACGGGCGAAGCCCTCGCTCATCGTCGGAGACGCGCCGGCAGCTCGGCGATCGGCACGGCCTGCTGCTCGCCGGTCGCGAGATCCTTCACCTGTGCGATCCCGGCGGCGCGCTCGCTGTCGCCCAGGATCACGGCGGCGCGCGCGCCGATCCTGTTCGCGCGCTCCATGCGGCGCTTGAGGGTGCCGCGGAACGCCATCTCGGCGCGGATGCCGGCTTCACGCAGCGCGGTGAGCACCCGGATCGCCGCCTCCTCCGCCGCCTCGCCGATCGGGATGACGGCCACCGGCGGCGCGGGCGGCGGCACCGCGCCGGTGAGCATGGCGAGCCGCTCGATCCCCGCCGCCCAGCCGACCGCCGGGGTGGGCGGGCCGCCCATCTCCTCGACCAAGCCGTCGTAGCGGCCGCCCGCCATGACGGTGCCCTGTGCGCCCAGCCGGTCGGTCACGAACTCGAACGCGGTGTGGCAGTAGTAGTCGAGCCCGCGCACGATGCGCGGGTTCACCCGGAACGGCACGCCGAAGGTCACGAGATGGCGCTGCAGCGCCTCCCAGTGTGCGCGTGCGGTCTCGGTCAGGTAGGGGAAGATGTCCGGCGCATCCGCGACGATGGCGCGATCGGTCGCGTCCTTGCTGTCGAGCACGCGCAGCGGATTGCGGTGCAGCCGCGCGCGGCTGTCGGGCGAGAGCTTCGCCTCATGGGCGGAGAGGAAGGCGACCAGCGCCGAGCGGTAGGTGGTGCGGCTCTCGCGGTCGCCCAGCGTGTTGATCTCGAGCGTGGTGCCCTCGATCACGCCGAGCGCCTTCAGGATCGCCTGGCCGCAGGCGATCGCTTCGGCGTCGGCGAGCGGCTCGGCGGCCCCGACCGTCTCGATCCCGATCTGGTGGAACTGGCGGTAGCGGCCCTTCTGCGGCCGCTCGTAGCGGAACATCGGCCCGGCGTAGAACACCTTCTGCGGCAGCGACTGGGTCAGCCCGTTGGAAACGAGGGCGCGGCACACGCCTGCGGTGTTCTCGGGGCGGAGCGTGATGCTTTCCCCGCCGCGGTCCTCGAAGGTGTACATCTCCTTCGTGACGACGTCGGAGGTGTCGCCGAGCGAGCGGGTGAAGACGCGGGTGTCCTCGATCACCGGCGTCTGCCATTCCTCGAAGCCCCAGAGCTCGGCGATCCGGCGCGCGGTCTCGGCCACGTGGCGGTGGCGGCGCATCTCCTCGCCGATCAGGTCGCGGGTGCCGCGGATGGGTTGCAGGGCGTTCATGGGGCCCGGATGGGGTGAGGGCGAAGCCGGTGTCAAGGGCGAGGGACGGGGCGAACGCTACGCGGCGAACTCGGCGCGGATCTTCGCCGAGTGCTCGCCGATCGCCGGGACCGCCCCCGGCATCCGCGCGCCGTCGGCCCAGCGCACCGGCGGGGCGGCGTAACGCACGGGCCCGTTCGGCGTGGCGACTTCGATCCGCCGCAGCGCCGGGTGCCTGGCCAGATCCGAGACCTCGTTGACGAAGCCGTAGGCGATCGCCCCCCGGTCGAGCCGCGCGCGCGCCTCCTCGCGCGAGAGTGTGGCGAAGATCGCGCCGATATGGCCGTCGACCTCGGCACGGTTCCTCACGCGGATCACGTTCGTCTCGAAGCCCGGACGCTGCGGCAGGTCGGGCTCGCGCAGCACGTGGGTGCAGAGATTGGCCCATTCGCGCTCGTTCTGGATCGAGATCAGCACGAGCGACCCGTCGGCGAGCGCGAAGGCGCCGTAGGGGCAGATCGAGGGATGGGCGAGGCCGACGCGCGCCGGCGCCCTGCCCGCCCCCTCGTAGGTGAGCAGCGGCACGTTCATCCAGTCGGCCATGCCGTCGAACAGGCTGACGGCGAGCCCCGCCCCCTTGCCGGTGATGCCGCGCCGGATCAGCGCCTCGAGCACGCCGGCATAGGCCGCCATGCCGCAGGCGATGTCGCAGACCGAGACGCCAACCCGCCCCGGTCCGGCGGGATGCCCGGTGACCGAGCAGAGCCCGCTCTCGGCCTGCACGAGGAGGTCGTAGGCCTTCATCGTCGCGTACTCGCCCTCCTCGCCGTAGCCGGAGATGTCCACGGTGATCAGGCGCGGGTAGCGTTCGCGCAGGCTTGCCGAACCGAAGCCCGCGCGCGCAGCCGCGCCGGGGGCGAGGTTCTGGATGAAGACGTCGGCGCGGGCGAGGATGCGGTGCAGCAGCGCCGCGTCGTCGGGGTTCTTGATGTCGGCGACGAGCGACTCCTTGCCGCGGTTGAGCCAGACGAAGTAGCTCGAGAGCCCCCTGGCGTAATCGTCGTAGCCGCGCGCGAAGTCGCCCTCGGGGCGCTCGAGCTTGATCACGCGCGCGCCGGCGTCGGCGAGCTTGCAGGACAGGAACGGTGCCGCGACGGCTTGTTCCAGGGAGAGGACGAGCAGGCCTTCGAGAGGGTTCATCGTGTTGCGGGGGGACCACGCCGCCCCCCGCACCCGCCCGCGGGGGGGCCCTCCCGTTGGTCGGGCCCGTGTCGCGACCAACGGGAGCGACGCCCTCCCGGGGGGCGCGGGGGGCCTTGCGGCCCCCCGCCTCCTTTCCGTCAGTAGCTTCTGGGCAAGCCGAGCACGTGCTCCGCAAGATAGGACAGGATGAGGTTGGTGCTGATCGGCGCGACCTGATAGAGCCGCGTCTCGCGGAACTTCCGCTCGACGTCGTACTCCTCGGCGAAGCCGAAGCCGCCATGCGTCTGCACGCACATCTCGGCCGCGGCCCAGGACGCCTCGGCGGCCAGCATCTTCGCCATGTTCGCCTCGGCGCCGCAGTTCAGCCCGGCCTCGAACTTCTCGCAGCCCTCGCGCACCATCAGCTCGGCGGCGCGCATCTGGGCATAGGCGCGCGCGATGGGGAACTGGATGCCCTGGTTCTGGCCGATCGGCCGGCCGAACACGCGCCGCTCCTTCGCATAGGCCACCGCCTTGGCGATGAACCACTTGGCGTCGCCGATGCACTCGGCGGCGATCAAGAGCCGTTCGGCGTTCATGCCGTCGAGGATGTAGCGGAACCCCTTGCCCTCCTCGCCCACGAGGCTGTCGGCCGGGATCGCCATGTTGTCGAAGAACACCTCGCAGGAGTTGTGGTTCATCATGGTGCGGATCGGGCGGATCGTCAGCCCCTTGCCGAGCACGGCCTTCATGTCGACGAGGAAGGTGGAGAGTCCCTCCGTCTTCTTCTTCACCTGCTCACGCGGCGTGGTGCGCGCGAGCAGCAGCATCAGATCCGAATGTTCCGCGCGCGAGGTCCAGACCTTCTGGCCGTTGACGATCCACCGGTCGCCCTCGCGCCGCGCCGTGGTGCGGAGCGAGGTCGTGTCGGTGCCAGAGGTGGGCTCGGTGACGCCGAAGGCCTGGAGCCTGAGCTCGCCGGAGGCAATCTTCGGCAGGTAGCGCTGCTTCTGTTCAGCCGAGCCGTGCCGCAGCACGGTCCCCATGATGTACATCTGCGCGTGGCAGGCCGCCCCGTTGCAGCCCTGCTCCTGGATGGTCTCGAGGATCGCCGCGGCCGCCGAAAGCGGCAGGCCCGCACCGCCGTACTCCTCGGGGATCAGCGCGGCGAGGTAGCCGGCCTCGGTGAGCGCGCGGACGAACTCCGTCGGGTAGCCCCGCTCGGCGTCGAGCTTGCGCCAGTACTCGCCGGGGAACTGCGCACAGAGCTTGGCGACCTCGCCGCGCAGATCGGCCCAGGTGTCCTGTCGGGCGAGCGTCTGGTCCATGGCGTCACCTCCGCCTCGGCTGATAGCCCCGCGCGCGAGGTCGGGCAAGGCGAGGTCAGACCAGGGCCGGCACCAGAGAGAGCACCAGCAGGATGGCCATGGTGACGTTGAAGGCGCGGAGCTGCGCCGGCGAGCGCAGGATGCGCCCCGCGCCGGCGCCGACGACGGCCCAGAACCCGACCGAAGGCGGCGAGACCAGGAGGAACACGGCGGCGATCACCAGCGTCTCGGTCACGAGGTCGCCGCCCGGCCGGGTGAAGGCCGGGATCGCGGCGAGCGCCAGCAGCCAGGCCTTCGGGTTGACCCACTGGAACGCCGCGGCGCCGAGGAAGCCGAGCGGCGGCCTGCGCGCGCCCTCGCCCGGCGCGCCGGCGCGCGCGATCTTCCAGGCGAGCCAGACGATCCAGGCCGCGCCGATCCATTTGAGGGCGGTGTGCAGGTCGGGGTTCGCGGCGAACGGACCGGCGAGGCCGAGTCCGACCAGCACGATCATCACCGGGAAGCCGATCGTGATGCCGGCCATGTGCGGCAGGGTCGCGCGCACGCCGTGATTGGCCGCCGAGGCCGCGACCATGATCACGTTCGGCCCGGGCGTGACCGAGGTCGCGAAGGCGAAGGCCGCAAGCGCCGGCAACGTGTCCATGCCGGGATGATGGGTCAGTGGCGCTGACATTGTCAGCGGTTGCGCGACCGCCCGCGCGGCATGCGAGGGTTGCGCCGCCGTCAGATCGGGAGGGGCAGCCCATGCGCGTGGCGATGTTCAGCGCCAAACCCTATGACCGCCGCAGCTTCGAGGAGCGCAACGCGCCGCACGGCCATGAGATCACCTACCTCGAGCCGCGGCTGTCGGCGCAGACCGCCGCGCTCGCCCACGGCTTCCCGGCGGTCTGCCTGTTCGTCAACGACGAGGCGGACGCGCCGGTGATCGCGCGGCTGGCGCAGGGGGGAGTGCGGCTGATCGCGCTGCGCTGCGCCGGGTTCAACAACGTCGATCTCGCCGCCGCCGAACGTCACGGCATCACGGTGGCGCGCGTCCCGGCCTACTCGCCGCACGCAGTCGCCGAGTTCACGGTCGGGCTGATGCTGTCGCTGGTCCGCCACATCCACCGCGCCTATCAGCGCACCCGCGACAACAACTTCGCGCTCGACGGACTGCTCGGCTTCGACCTCCATGGCAAGACCGTCGGCGTGGTCGGCACGGGCCGGATCGGCGCGATCGTCGCGCGCATCCTGCGCGCCGGCTTCGGCTGCCACGTGCTCGCCTCCGACCCGTGTCCGGACGAGACGCTCGCCTCCCTCGGCGTGCGCTACGCCGCGCCGGAGGAGGCGATCGCGGCGAGCGACATCGTCACGCTGCACTGCCCGCTGACGCCCGGGACGCACCACCTGCTCGACGCGGCGGCGTTCGCGCGCATGCGGCGCGGCGCGCTGGTGGTGAACACCTCGCGCGGGGCGCTCCTCGATTCGGAAGCCGCGATCGAGGCGCTGAAGTCGGGCCGGCTCGGCGGCCTCGCGATCGACGTCTACGAGCAGGAGGCCGACCTGTTCTTCGAGGACCTCTCGAACGAGATCATCCAGGACGACGTCCTGCAGCGCCTGATGATGTTCCCGAACGTGCTGGTCACCGGCCACCAGGCCTTCTTCACGCGCGAGGCGCTGGAGAACATCGCCGACACGACGCTTGCGAACATCACCGCCTTCGCGCGCGGCGCCGCACTGGAGAACGCGGTGACGGTGGCAGGCACGCGCGGCTGACGCGGCCGTCCTCGCCTTCGCTGGCGGCGTGGAGGAGGCCACGCCGCGGCGACGGGGTTCCCTCTCGCGCGCCGGCCGGAGAGGGTCAGGGTGAAGGCGATCCCGTCACCCCTTCCCGGCCTCGCGCTCCGCCGCCAGCGCGTCGTCGATCTCGCGTGCGCGCACGGCGGCGGGCCGCGTGCTGACGCGTTCCCAGTAGCGCTCGAAGGTCGGCAGGCGCGGGAAGGTGCCGAAGCGCATGCCCCAGCCGATCTGCGAGCCGAGATAGACATCGACCGCGCTGAAGGTCGCGCCGAGCACGAAGTCGTGCTGCGAGACGAGCCCGTCCAGCACGGTGACGACATCGTCGAAGCTGCCGTAGCCGGCCATGCCGCGCCGCTCCTCCGGCACGATGAAGCCGAGCGCCTTGTTGACGGCGGCGTGCTCCACCGGCCCGGCGGCGAAGAACAGCCAGCGGTAGTAGGGGCCGCGCAGCGGGCTGCCGACCGCGGGGGCGAGGCCGGCCTCGGGGAAGGCGTCGGCGAGATAGGCGCAGATCGCGGCGGCCTCGGTGACGACGACCTCGCCGTGGCGGAGCGTCGGCACCTTGCCCATCGGGTTGAGGCCCAGATAGGCGCTCGCCTTCATGGTCGTGCCGTACTCCAGGATCTCGGTGCGATAGGGCCGGCCGATCTCCTCCAGCATCCAGCGCGCGATGCGCCCGCGCGACATCGGGTTGGTGTAGAGAACAAGGTCGCCGCTCATCGCCGCCTCATGCGCTCGCGCGGGGATTCTTCAGCAGCCGTCCGGGGCGTGCGCCCGTCGGGCCCTCGCCCCAGCGATAGACGCATTCGCCGTTCACCCAGACCTGCTCGATGCCCGGTGCGGGACGCTTCGGGTCATCGAAGGTCGCCCCGTCGCTCACGGTCGCCGGATCGAACAGCACGAGATCGGCGTATGCGCCGGGACGGATCACGCCGCGGTCCTTCAGCCCGAACACCTGCGCGGTCAGTCCCGTCATCTTGCGCACGGCCTCCTCCATCGAGATGAGGCCGAGTTCGCGCGCGTAGTGGCCGAGCACGCGCGGGAAGGTGCCCCAGAGGCGGGGGTGGGGGAAGGCGTCGTGCGGCAGCCCGTCCGAGCCGATCATGGCGCGCGGATGGGCGATGATGCGGCGCACGTCCTCCTCGTTCATCTGGTAGTAGATCGCGCCTGCAGGCAGCAGCCTCTCGGCGGCTTCCCTGCGTGTGCAGCCCCACTCGGCGGCGATCGCGTCGAGGTCCCGACCCTGCATCTCCGGGTGCGGCACCGACCAGGTGACGGTGACGCGCACCTCGTCGCGCAGGCGCGCGGGCATCAGCACGGTGCTGCTGGCGTGGTAGGGATAGACATCGACCCAGACGGGCTGCCGCGCGGCCGCCTCGTCCAGTTTCGCCAGCGTTTCGACCGACCGGCCCCAGTTCTGCGGCATGGTGCACTTGTAGTGGCTCATCACCACCGGGACCTTGGCGGCGCGGCCGATCGTCAGCGTCTCCTCGATCGCGTCCAGGATGCCGTCGGCCTCGTCGCGCATGTGGGTGACGTACATGCCGCCCGCCTCGGCGAGCGCCTCGGCCACCGCGATCACCTCCTCGGTGGTGGAGGCGATCGCGGGCGGGTACCAGAGGCCGGTGGAGAGGCCCCAGGCGCCCTGGGCGAGCGCCTCCTTCAGCCGCTCCTTCATGCGCCCGGCCTCGGCATCGGTGGCGGCGCGGCCGAGTTCCCCGTCGCCCATCTCGCGCGTGCGCAGCGTGGTGTGGCCGACGAAGGCGATCGCGTTGACGGGCGTGCCCTGGCGGGCGACGTCCTCGGCGTAGTCGGCGAAGCTGTCGTAGCGCCACCAGGTCTTGTCGCCGAGCAGGTCGAGCGGCGCGGGTGGACGGCGGTCGCGCGTGAGGGGGCTGAGCGAGACGCCGCAGTTGCCGGCGACCACGGTGGTCACGCCCTGGCTCAGCTTGCAGTGCAGGCAGTCGGGGCCGCAGAGGAGCGCGCGGTCGTCATGCGTGTGGGCATCGATGAAGCCGGGCGCGATGGCGCGGCCGGCGGCGTCGATCTCGACATCGGCGGAGGTCGCGCCGAGGTCGCCCACCGCGATGATGCGGTCGCCCGAGACGCCCACGTCGCCGGTGCGCCGCGGCGCGCCGGTGCCGTCGAAGATCAGCGCGTCGCGGACGATCAGGTCGCAGCGGAACAGCGTTGCCATGGCGGCGCGAGGCTCCCGGATATCTGCCGCTCCTGGATACGCCAGCGGGGGCGGGGCGTGAAGCCGACCGCCGCGCCCGGCCGAGGCGAGCCGCCGGTGAGGTGACGCCGAGCCGCCCCGGGCGGCACCTACGGCTCCTCCCGCCGCAGCCCCTTGCGGATCCGGCGCACGCCGTACCAGGCGGCGGCGAGCACCAGCGGCGGGCCGAGCAGCCCGGCCGCTCGGCCCATCTCCGGCAGGCCGAGCAGGGGCACGCCGTCGGCAAGGTATTTCAGCAGGCTCACCGCATAGTAAGCGATCGCGAAGACCGAGAGGCCCTCGACCGCCTGCGAGAGGCGCAGCTGCAGCCGCGCGCGCCGGTCCATCGCCTCGAGCAGGTCGCGGTTCTGCGCGGCAAGCCGCACCTCGACGCGCGTGCGCAGCATCGAGGCCGCGCGCGCGATGCCGTCGAGCAGCGTGCGCTCGCGCCGCGCCACCGCAGCGCAGGTGCGCAGGCCCGGGAGAAACCGGCGTTCGAGGAACACGCCGAGCCGCTGCACACCCTCGATCCGCCCTTCCTGCAGCTCGGCGATCCGGGTGATCACCAGCGCGCCATAGGCTTCGGTCGCGGCGAAGCGGAAGCGGTTGGCGGCGGACTGCGCCTCGGCCTCGGCGGCGAGCCGCGTCAGCCGGTCGAGCAGCAGATGGTCGTCCTCGGCGGAGGCGCTGGTGGCGGCGACGATCGCATCCAGCCGGCGCTCGAAGGCGGCGAGCAGCGGGGTCGCGGCGCGCGCCGGCGGCAGCCCGAGCAGCGCGGCCATGCGGTAGGTCTCGAGCTCCAGCAGCCGCTGCGCCATGCGTCCGAGCCGCCCGGGCGTCAGCCGATGCGCATAGAGCAGCATGCGCGTGAAGCCGTCCGGGCCGATGCGGAAATCGGCGAAGGCGGCCCCCTCGCCCTCGGCGACCGTGCTGCCGACCACCTCGCCGGCGAAGGTGTCGGCCGGGGGAGCCGCGGCGATGCCTGGCAGCACGCGCAGGTGAACCGCGGCGAGGCGCGCACCCGGTTCGGTCGCGAGCCAGGACGCGATCGGGGGCGCGAAGGCGGACCAGCCATCGGTGCCGAGTTCGGACGCCGCGTCGGCGATCGCGGTGACGGCGATGAACTCGCCGTGCCGCTCCCAGCGCAGCGTGCGGCCGGCGAGCGCGACCGCATGGTGGCGCGCGCCTGCGGGCGGAGACGGGACGCCCTGGGCGTCGCAGAACGCGGCGAAGCGTGCATGGTCGGCCTCGGCCTCCGCCTCCGACGCCATCAGCACGACATGGCTGAGCGCGGCCGGCGCGGTCAGGCGCGGATGCGGGCGCGCATGCAGCTCGTCGTTGATCGTTGCACGGAGGGGATGGTCGGCCACGGCGCGACCATGCCACGCCCCGGTGCGCCGCGGGAAGCGGGACGTCGCCCCGGCACGTCCGACGGGAGGCTTGACCGATGCCGGCGCGCGTCCTCCCATCGCGAGGGCCAAGCGAGGGAGGAAGAGCCATGCGCGCCTACGCGGTCGTGGAGAACGGCAAGCCGCTGCAGCCGATCGAGCTGCCCACCCCCGAACCCGAGGGCGCGCAGGTCCTGCTGGAGGTGACGCATTGCGGCGTCTGCCACAGCGACATCCACATCTGGGACGGCTTCTACGACCTCGGCGGCGGCAAGGTGCTGACGCTGAAGGACCGCGGCGTGACGCTGCCGCTCGCGATGGGCCACGAGGTGGTCGGTCGCGTGCTGAAGCTCGGCCCCCAGGCGGCGGCGAGCGGACTCAAGCCCGGCGATCTCCGCCTCGTCTATCCCTGGGTCGGCTGCGGGACCTGCGCGAAGTGTCGCGGCGACGAGGACAACATGTGCCTCGCGCCGCGTTCGATCGGCGTCTACCAGCACGGCGGCTACGCCACGCACGTGCTGGTGCCGGAACCGCGCCACCTCGTTGCGATCGACGGGCTCGATCCGGCGCTCGCCGCGACCTATGCCTGCTCCGGGTTGACCGTCTATTCGGCGATCCGCAAGGTCATGCCGCTGCCGCCTGACGAGCCGATCGTGCTGTTCGGCTCGGGCGGGCTCGGGCTGAACGCGATCGCCGTGCTGAAGGCCCTCGGCCATCGCCGCATCGTCGCGGTGGATATCGACCCGAGGAAACGGGAGGCGGCGCTGGCCGAGGGCGCCTCCGACGCGGTGGACGGCAGGGCCGAGACGCCCGAGGAGGTCGCCAGCCGCGTGACCGCAGCCTGCGGCGGGCCGGTGGAGGCGGTGATCGACCTGGTCGGGGCCGGGCCCTCGGCCCGCGCCGCCTTCGCCAGCCTGCGCAAGGGCGGCAAGCTGATCCTTGTCGGGCTCTATGGCGGAGATCTGCCGCTGCCGCTGCCTCTGATGGCGACGCGGGCGCTGACGGTGCGCGGCAGCTATGTCGGCAGCCTGAGGGAGCTGCGCGAACTGATCGCGCTGGCCAAGGACGGCGCCCTGCCGGCGATCCCGATCGCGATCGAGCCGCTCGGGAAGGCGGGCGAGGCGCTCGAGCGGCTGCGCGCCGGGCAGGTGGTCGGCCGCATCGTGCTGGCGAACGACGGGCGGTTCTGACCCCGGCCGCAGGCACCGCGGGCACCTCGGCCGCGACGCCGGCGCGGTCCGCCGGAGGCGCCGGCACGCCCGGGCATCCGGTGATACGCGCATGATCCGAGAGGGTTCTCAACCTGGGCGTGCGGGGCCATCGGGTGCGGGAGATCGCACGCGCCTCGCATGCTCGAAAAATGTTCTTTGTGATCCGAGATTTGATGGGGTTAGAGTGCTGAAACGGCAGAGTGATGCAGCAGGACCATGGCACGCCGGCGGCCAAGGAAACTTATGGAGAATTTGCGGTCCACGGACGCTGTTGCCGTGTCCGATACAAGAGTTCTTGTGGTTGATGATGAGCGTGCAATCGTCGATCTGCTTGCAAACAGCCTGACGGGATACGATTTTGAAGTCATACCCGCCTATACGCCGATGGAGGCATGGAGCGTCATCAGTCGTGATCCGTCGATTTGCGTTGTTTTGACGGATATCAGGATGCCGGAGAAATCTGGCATCTCCCTTGCCAGCGAACTTCTCTGGAATCGTGAGGAGAGCGTCGCGCTGGAAGTCGTCGTCATGACGGGCGGTGCCACGGCCGAAGCCGCGATCGACGCGGTGCGCATCCGCGCCTTCGACTTCATCCGCAAGCCGTTCCGCATCGGCGAGGTCGTGGAGGTGATCCGCCGCGCCGCCGCGAGCGCGCGGGCGCGGCGGCAGCGTGCCGCCGAAGATGCGGCGCTGCGCGACCGCCTCGCCGTGTCGGAGACCGAGCGCCGCGCGCTCGAGGCGCGGCTCGCCAGGCTCTCGGGCGAAGGCGGAGTCCAGGTGGCGGTCGCGGAGGCGGACGCGGCCGAGACCGGACGGATGCTCGCGGCTGCATTGCACGAGAGCGCGGCGCGCGACCTCGCCCCCACCGCCGCCGGCGGGAGCGATCCCAGGGGCCGCTACGCGGTTGTGGTCGCGCAGGCCGCCGACCAGCTCGACGACCGCACGCTGCTCGAGTTCCTGCTCACCCTGGTCGCGCGGTCCGACGAGGCGCGTGCGCTCGCCGACCGCCTGATCGCCACCTTCCGCGGCTATGCCGAGGTGCTGGCGGCGCCGATCAGCGACCTGATGCGCCGGGCCGGGCTGACGCGGGAACAGGCGGTCTGCATCAAGGCCGTCAACGCCTCGGCCGTGCGCCTCCTGCGCGCGCGCATGCAGGAGGGGCTGGTGCTGCATGACTGGGACCGGCTGTCGGCCTATGTCTACGCCTCGCTCGCGAGCGAGCGGGTCGAGAACTTCCGCGTGCTCTATCTCGACAAGCGCAACCGGCTGCTCGCCGACGACCTGCAGGCGCGCGGCACGGTCGACTTCGTCGCGGTGCACACCCGCGAGCTGATCCGGCGCGGGCTCGAGCTCTACGCCACGAAGCTCGTGCTGGTGCACAACCATCCGTCGGGCGATGCCCGGCCCAGCCGGCAGGACATCGCCGTGACACGCGAGATCGCCGCCGCCTGCGCCACCGTGGAGATGGAGCTCGGCGACCACCTGATCGTCGGCCGCAACGGCATCACCTCGCTGCGCGCCGCAGGCTATCTGTAGGCGTCAGCCGATGCGGCGATAGGCGAGGCCGCGCGCGAGCCAGCAGCCGACGGCTACGCCGGCGACGCGGCCGTCCGCGCGCTCGAAGGCGAGCGTCCAGTCGCCGGGCGGGGTGTGGTCGAGCGCGCGCGGGCAGGGCAGCGTCCAGAGATCGGCCGCGATCGGCTCGAGCAGCTCCATCCGTCCCCGGCCGAGGGGCCCCGAGAACCCGCCGTAGAGCACGCCGCCCGCGGAAACGATGTCGAGCTCGGAGTCGATCTCGTCGCAGCGGTAGCGGCCTGTGACGTCCATGGCTGCGCTGCCGCTGCAGGGCACGAGGCGTGCCGAGAGATTCTCGCCACGCCGCTCCATGCGGAGCCCGTCGCCGGTCGGGCGGAGCAGCGTCGTGCCGTTGGCGGCCGAGCCGTCCGGACGCAGCGCCAGCCGTTCCGGCGCCTGGCCGAACCGCAGCTCGACCTGCCCGCCGGGCGCGGACGCGATCCGGGCGAGGAGACGCGTCTCGGGCTCGCGATAGGCGCCGAGCCAGGGCGGGGCGGGCAGGGCGGGCACGTCAGGTGATCGCTCCACCCCCAGCGCGGCCGCGAGCAGATCGAGCGCGGCTGCGCGCGCATCCGCGAGATGGTTGAACAGCACCACCACGGAGAGACGCTCCGAGGCGACGTGCAGGCGGTGACTGCGCCAGCCGCGCAGCGCCCCGCCATGGCCGGTCACGGCACGGCCGAACTCGCTCGCGCGGCCGAGGCCGAAGCCGTAGGTCGCGGGCGTGCCGTCGGCGAAGAGGACAGGCGCGCCGAGGCGGCTGTAGAGCGCCTCCGGGTCGTCGCGCGTCGCATCGATGTGGCGTTCCCAGGCGATCAGGTCGTCGAGCGAGGCGCCGATGCCGGCATCGCCGGTCCAGAGGATGCGGTTCTCGGCCGCGCGGAAGCCGCTCGCCTGCGTGCCCTCGTAGCCTTCCGTGCCGTCCGGCATGGCGCGCGTGTCGGCGGCAAGGAAGGCGCTCGCCATGCCCGCCCGCGCGAAGATGCGCGTGCGCAACAGCTCGGCGAAGCTTCGCCCCGTGCGCGCCTCGATGATGTCCGAGAGGATGCGGAAGTTCTGGTTGGCGTAGGACGAGCGCGTGCCGGGCGCGAAGTGCAGGCTCCGCGTCGCGCCGATCAGCCGCGCCGCATCCGCATCCGCGAACGGCGCCTCGACCGGGGAGCCCTGCAGCATCGCCACCGCCCAGTAATCGCGCAGTCCCGATTGGTTGTGGCAGAGATGCAGCGCGCCGGGCACCGGCCCGGCAAGGTGCGGCAGGCGCGCGCGCACCTCCTCGTCCAGCACCGCCGGATCCGGGAACGCGTCGAGCAGCAGCGCGCAGGTGAACTGCTTGGTGATCGAGCAGATGCGGAACAGCGTGCGCGGGGTGAAGGGGATGCGGCGCTCGGCGTTCGCCCAGCCCCAGGCGTGGCGCACCAGCACCTCGCCCGCGCGCAGCACGGCGACCGCGCCGCCCGGCCCGGGATAGGCGCGCGGCAGGGCCTCCACGGCGCGGTCGAGGCGGGCGGACAGGGCGGCCGTCATCGCCGCAGTCTGGCGCGGCCGGCCGTGGCGGTGAAGCGGGTCGACCCCGGTTGCCATCGCGCGCCGGACCTGTCAGCACTCCGGAGGAGAGACGACAGGAGGGTGCGGATGGGTCTGATCGAGCGGATCGGCGTGGATGTGGGGCGCCGGCTTCGGCTGGAGGATGCGATCGCGTGGGCGGCGGCGAACGGGGTCCGCTACATCGACATCCAGCTCGACACCGGGGCGAACGCGGTGACCAGCTTCGACGACGCGCGCTGCCGTGCGATCCGCGCCGCGCTGGAGAAGCACGGCATCCATCTCGGCCTGCACACGCTCTCCGCGGTCAACGTCGCCGAGTATTCGCCGTTCCTCTCCGAGGCGGTCGATGCCTACATGAAGGCATATATCGACGCCGCCCCGCGGCTCGGCGCGGCCTCGATCGTGGTGCACGCGGGCTACCACTTCACCGCCGATGCCGAGATGCGCATGCAGGCGGGGCTGGACCGGCTCAAGCGCATGGCCGCCTATGCCGAGGCCAAGGGCACCCTTCTGCTGCTCGAGAACCTGAACAAGGAGCCGGCGGAGGCCGAGGTGCACTACCTCGCGCACACGATCGAGGAGTGGCGCTACTACTACGAGGCGATCGACAGCCCCGCCCTCGCGCTGTCCTTCACGGCCAACCATGCGCATCTGCTCCCGGAGGGCGTGGAGGGGTTCGTCGCCGCGATCCCGATGCACCGCGTGGTGGAGGTAAGGCTGGCCGACTGTTTCCGCCTCGGCCACGAGCAGCACCTCGTCCCGGGACAGGGCGATTTCGACTTCGGCGCGATGTTCCGGCTGATCGAGGGCACGGGGTTCAAGGGCCACTACATGAACGCCTTCGGCACGCTCGAGGACATGCAGGAGGCGCGCGCCCGGCTGGCAGCACTCGCGCGCGCGGCCGGCGTGGCCGCCTGAGGCCCTCGGACCCGGAGACCCGCCATGCCCGTCTACGCCCTGGATGACCGCGCGCCACGCCTCGCCGCGCCGGAGCGCATCTGGATCGCGCCCGACGCGCACGTCATCGGCGACGTGGTGCTGGAGGAGGATGTCAGCGTCTGGTTCGGCGCGGTGTTGCGCGGCGACAACGAGCCGATCGTGATCGGCGCGCGGAGCAACGTGCAGGAAGGCGCGATGCTGCATGCCGATCCCGGCTTCCCGCTGACCGTGGGGGAGGACGTGACGATCGGCCACCACGCGATCCTGCACGGCTGCACGGTAGGTGCAGGCGCGCTGATCGGCATGGGGGCGACGGTGCTGAACGGCGCGCGCATCGGTGCGGGGTCGCTCGTGGGCGCGAATGCGCTGGTCACCGAGGGCAAGACGTTCCCGGAGCGGTCGCTGATCCTCGGCAGTCCGGCGAAGGCGGTGCGCACGCTGGACGAGGCGGCGGTGGAGCGGATCCGCGGCTCGGCGCTGCACTATGTGCGCAACGCGCGCCGCTTCGCGGCCGGGCTGAGGCGGCTCGGCTGAAGGGCGGGGTGGCGCCGGCGGCCGGCCGCGCGACCATCTCCGGCCGGGGCGCCCCGTCGGGTTCGGACGGAGGGTGAAGGACGCCATGGACCGCTCGCTCTTCCACCCCGCGTTCAAGGCGCGGCCCTACTGGTGGGACGACATCCCGATCGGCGAGAACCCCGAGGCCGAACTGCCGGCGAGGACCGACGTGGTGATCGTCGGCGGCGGGCTGACAGGCCTGAACTGCGCGATCGAGCTCGCCCGCGGCGGCGCGGGCTGCGTGGTGCTGGAGGCAGAGGATTTCGGCTTCGGCGCCTCGACGCGCAACGGCGGCGGCGTCTCCGGCGGAATCAATCTCGGCAAGGGCATGTCGGGTGCCAGGAGCCGCGACGGCGGCATCGATCCCGTGATGCGCGCGATGATCGGCGATGCCGCCGAGAGCTTCGCGCATATCGAGACGGTGATCGCGCGCGAGCAGATCGACTGCTGCTGGGAGCGGTCGGGCCGCTTCGTCGGCGCCTTCACGCCGAAGCACTATGACGGGCTTGCCGCGAGGCTCGACCTGCTCAACGCCGTGGCGGAGGCGGGGGCGGAGATGGTGCCGCGCGCGCGCCAGCGCGAGGAGATCGCCTCCGACTACTATTTCGGCGGGATGCGCATCGGCCGCAGCGGCAAGCTGCATCCGGGCCTCTACCATCGCGGGCTGATGCAGGCCGCAGAGCGTCACGGCGCCGTGCTGGTCGGGCGCTGCCCGGCGGGGCGCGTGACGCGCAACGGCACGACCTGGACGGTCGAGACGCCGCGCGGCACGGTCGCGGCGCGCGAGGTGATGATCGCCACCAACGGCTACACCGGCGATCTCACGCCCGATCTCAAGCGGCGCGTGATCCCGCTCGCCTCGCACATCATCGCCACCGAGCCGCTCGATCCCGGACTGGCACGCAGCCTGATCCCGCGCGGCCGCACCCTCTCCGACACGAAGCGCGTGCTCTGCTACTACCGGATGTCGCCGGACGGCACGCGCGTGATCTTTGGCGGGCGCGCGCGTTTCACGGAGGTGGGGCCGGCGGTCTCGGCCCCCGCCCTGCACGCGATGATGCTGGAGCGCTGGCCGCAGCTGAAGGGCGTCCGGATCACCCATGCGTGGAGCGGCAACACCGCCTTCACCTTCGACCACCTGCCGCATATCGGGGTGACGGCGAAGGGGCTGCACTACGCGATGGGCTGCAACGGCTCGGGTGTGGCGATGCTCTCCTATCTCGGCGCGCAGGCGGGGCGGACGATCCTCGGCGGCGGCAACCGCCTCACGGCCTTCGACGGGCGCGACTTCCCCACGCGTCCGCTCTACACCGGCCGTCCCTGGTTCCTGCCCGCGATCGGCTCCTGGTACCGCTTCCGCGACTGGCTCGATCGCCGAGTCGCCTGATCCGCGCGGCGCGCGGCTTCCGACGCCTGATACCCTCCGCACAAAGGCTCGACCTTTGTGCGGAGGGTATCGCGCGCGGGGCTGGTGGGGCGGCCGCGCGCGAACATGACCCCGTACCAGCCCGCCGAAGGTCAAACCTTCGGCGGGCTGGTATGAGCGCGATCCGGTCCGCGCGCGCGGACGCCGAGGCGGGTTCCGGCTGCGCGGAGCCGGCTCCAGGGCTTGCCGGCCCGCCTCTTCACCCGATCCGGTGCGTCCGCCGGATCGCGATCTGCGCTAGTCTCGACGTGACGACGCCCACGGGAGACGCCCCCATGCCGCAGCCCGCACCCGTGCCCTACGGAACGGCCGCACGATGAGCCTGCCGCCCGGGCTGCCGCCGGGTCTGGTGGAGGACGCGGTGCTCGGCGCCAACCAGGCCTTCTACGAGGCGTTCAACGCGCGCGACACGGCGGCGATGGAGGCGCTCTGGTCGCGGGAGGCGCCGGTCGCCTGCATCCACCCCGGCTGGAATCCGATGACCTCGCGCGAGGAGATCCTGGCCGCCTGGGCGGCCATCCTCGGCAATCCGGAGGCGCCCGAGGTCACCTGCGAGGATCCGGAGGTGATGCTGCACGGCGAGATCGCCTTCGTGATCTGCCACGAGCGCGTGGGCGGGGCGCTGCTCGCCTGCACCAACGGCTTCCGCCTCGAGGACGGGATATGGCGGATGGTGCTGCATCAGGCCGGGCCGGTGGGCGAGGAGCCGACGCGACGGGCGCCGGTGGCGACGCGCTCGCGCCGCGTCCACTGATGGCGGTAGGGTAAGGGGTTGACCTCTGGGCTGCCGGTATGGCCGCGCGGAGCTGGTGGGGCGACCGCGCGCGAAACCAGAGGAGAAGACCCATCGATCAGCGACGGCCGTTCCGGCCAGGCGGCGTGCTCAGCGCAGCGAGCGATGGGGCGCACCCCAGACCAGGCTGTCGTCGCCGAAGTCGCGCGCGGCGACCTGGTGTGGTTCCGCCGGCGGACTGCGCACGGGGCGCGCGTCGCGCACCGAGGCATCGGCAAGCTCGAGCAGGTCGCTGGCGTCGAGTCCGGCGCCCGCCTGGCCGACATAGGCGGGGGGCCGGGACGCGGCGGCGGCGGCGCGCGCGTTGAGCCGCTCCACCGCCGGCGAGACCGCACCGTCGGCGGCGGCGACGTTGGCGACGGTGCGGGGATAGATGAAGCCCCAGGTCGGGTAGATACGGCCGTAGCCCGAACCGCGGCCATGGATCTCCACACGCACGGCCGTCCAGTCGTTGGCGTCGGAGACGTCGATCACGGAGACGCTGCGCGCGACCCGGCCCTTCGGCACGCCCGGGCCCGGCCAGTTGGCATGATCGACCAGGATCTCGCGCGCCGAGACGATCTGGCTGACGACCGAGACGTGGCCGAGCCGCATCGCACCGGTCGGCTTGAAGGTCAGCACCGAGCCGACCTCCGGGCGGCTGCCGCGCTCGTAGCGGCCTTCCGCCTGGTGCCACCAGGTGCGGGCATTGCCGACGATGTCGATGCCGGAGAGATGGCGGGCGAAGGGTACGCATTGCAGGCCGATCACGGGGGCGGGGCGCGAAACCGCCTGGCGGTTCGCCTGGGCCTCCGCGGGAGCGGTCGGCATCGCCACCGCGAGAAGGGAGGCGAGAGCAACAACGCTCCGGAAGCCGCAACGATCGACGCGCATGGCTGACCCTCTCCCGAGAGATGACTGCGAAGCCCGAGGAGGAGGCCGCGCGGCACGCGAACAGGCAACCCGCGATTGCGACTGCCACCGTATTGCCCGATTGTTTCCCGTGTTTCGGCTGTGGACACCGAACCGAAACAGGATGAAAATCCTATAACAGCATATTTCGTTGTGTTTCGACGGGCGCGGCCAAGCGGTCGCAACAGGCACCCGAAAGAAGACCCCCGCCGGTGACCGGCGGGGGTCGGACCACTTCATCCCGAACGGGTGCGGGCGCTATTTGCAGGCGACGACCATGATCTCGACCAGCATGGCCGGATTGGCGAGCTTCGATTCGACGCAGGCCCGCGCCGGCGCCATCCCGGGCGGCACCCACGCGGTCCAGACCTCGTTCATGGCGTCGCGCAGCGTGATGTCGGAGAGCCAGATCTGGGCCGACAGCAGCCTGGTCTTGTCGGTGCCGCGCTCCTCGAGCAGGGCATCGATCTGGTCGAGCACGTCCCTGGTCTGGCCCTTGATGTCCTTCGACGTGTCCTTGGCGGTCACGCCGCGCAGGAACACGAAGCCGTGGTACTCGACGGCATCGGAATAGATCTTGCCCGGGTTCACGCGGTCGATCCGGCTCATGCGCCCTCTCCCCTCTCTGGTTGGTGGAACGGCGCGGAGTGTAGAGCCCGCGGCCGGACGGACAACCTGGGTGTCAGAAGCGCGGCGGCCCGGCCGCGGTGGCGGTGACGACGCAACGGCAGAACGGGCAGACCGACAGCCGCTCCACAGCCTCGGCCACATCCGGCGGGGCGTCGCGGCCCTTGAGGAGGGCAGCGATCTCGGCGCGAAGCTCGTCGTGGATCGGCGAGCGGGCGCAGGCCGCGTTGGCCGACCAGTCGGCGGCGGACGGGACGTCGAGCGGCTCGACCCGGAAGGCGCGCGCGGGTGCCACGACCGCGACGGTCGCGAACAGGCCGAGCAGCGCGCGGCGTGAACTCATGGACGGCACCTTACCCCGCGGCCGCCGCGCCCCGCACGTCACGGCACGGCGATCCAGCCGGGGCTCCGCGCGCCCCTGGCAACCGCCTCGAACATCGCCGCCGAGTGCACCGCCTCCTCGAGCGACAGCGGATAGGCCGGCCCGCCCGCGCAGGCGGCGGCGAAGGCCTCGAGCTCGGCTCGCTCGAGATCGACCGGCTCGAACCTGATGCGCTCGTGCGGCTTGCCCTCGCGGCCCACCACCAGCGTATCGGTGCCCCACATCTCCACCCAAGCCTCCGAGCCGAACACCTGCAGGCGCCAGAGCCGCGGCACGGCGGCGAGCGTGGTCAGCGTGCCGGTGACGCCGCTCCCGAACCGCACCAGCGCGGCGGTGGTGTCGTCGAGCCCGTTGGTGGCCACACGGGCATGGCTCACCACCGAGACCTCGGCCAGCGGCCCGCACAGGTTCTGGAACATGTCGAGCATGTGGATGCCCATGCCGGCGAGCCCGCCGGCAGGGCTCTCGACCGGATCGGCACGCCACATCCCGGGCTTGTAGGCGAGCGCGCCGGGGCCGGAGATGTTGCCTTCGATGTGGCAGAGCGTGCCGAGCGCGCCCTCGGCGATCATCCGCTTCAGCCGGGCGACCGCGGGCAGGAAGCGGCGGTTGTGGCCGAGCGCCATCACCACGCCGGCCTGGCGCACGGCAGCGACGGCCTGCTCGGCGGACGCCCGGGTGAGCGTGAACGGCTTCTCGACGAAGATCTGCTTGCCCGCGCGCGCCGCGGCGATCACCTGCCCGGCGTGCTGCGAATGCGGGGTGGCCAGCACCACCGCCCCGACCGCCGGATCGGCGAGCACGGCATCGTAGTCCGGAAGCATGCGGATGCCCTGGGTTCTGGCCCAGTCGGCCGCCTTCTCGGGGCTGCGCGTGCAGCCGGCGACGAAGCGGATCGCCTCCGACTTGCCCTGCACGCTCTCCACCAGCACGCGGCCCCAGCGGCCCATGCCCACGATCGCGGCGTCGATCATCAGATCCCTCCCTTCTCGGCGGGCGGAGGCGGCTTCGGGCCGATCCCCCGCTCCATCACCACGGCGACGCGGCGCTGCCGTCGCATCCCCCACCACCACACCGGCAGGCAGGCGGCCGAGGCGCAGGCCACGGCGAGCCGGAGCCCGATCGCCTCGGCCAGCGCGCCCAGGCCGAGCGCGCCGAGGGCCGGGCAGGCCCGGATGATCAGGCCCCAGAGCGAGAGCACGCGGCCGCGCATCGCCCGATCGGCCGCACCCTGGACGAGCGTCTGGATCGCCACCCCGTGGACGATCTGTGCTGCGGCGGCAATGGCCGCGCCGAGAAGCCCGATCTCGAAGATCACCGTCGCGACGAACAGGAACCCCCCGAGCGCCATGGCCGCACCGGCGGCGATCCCGATGAAGGTGAGCCCCCGCGTGCCGCCGCGCGCGGCGAGCAGCAGTCCCGCCACCAGCGCCCCGCCACCCGTCGCCGAAGCGAGCATGGCGAGCCCCGGCGCGCCGCGCTGGAACACCGAATCGGCGAAGGCGGGCAGCAGTTCCAGGAAGGGCCGCGCGAACACCCCCATCAGCGCGGCGAACAGCAGGAGAGGCCCGATGCCGCGGTGGCGCGCGGCGTAGCGGAAGCCGTCCAGCGTCTCGGCGCGCAAGGAACGGGTCGGCGCGTGGCCGAGGCGTTCGGAGGCGGCGATGCGCAGCATCAGCAGCGAGACCGAGGCGATCAGGTAGGCGGCGCAGTTCACAAGGATCGCGGGCGCGACCCCGGCCCAGACGATGAGCGCGCCGGAGATCGCCGGGCCCGCGAAGCGCGCGACATTGAAGGTGAGCGAGTTGAGCGCGACCGCGGCCGGCAGGTCCTCGCGCGGAACCAGCGCGGGGATCAGCGTCTGCCGGGCGGGCTGGGTAAAGGAGTTGGACACCCCGACCACGAATTCGAGCGCCAGCAGGAGCTCGATCGTGATCAGCCCGGTCAGCACGAGCAGGCCAAGCGTCAGCGACTGCACCGCGGTGACGCCCTGCGCCGCCATCGTGAGCCGGATGCGGTCGGTGCGGTCGGCCACCGCACCGGCGATCGGCGCGACGATCACGGCCGGGGCGAGGTCGCAGAAGACGACGAGCCCCAACCAGAACGGCGAGTAGGTGAGCTCCCAGGCGAGCCAGCCGACGGCGATGCGCTGGATCCACATCCCCGTCCAGGCAAGCAGGCTGCCCGCGTAGAACACGCGGCCATTGCGGTGGCTCAAGGTTCGGCCGAGGGAGCGGAGTCCCGCGGGGGCGCGGAGCGGCATGGGCGGTCCGACTGTTGCGCCATGCGCAGCCGTGCACAAGCGCGCCACCGGCAAGGGAGAGGCGCTCGTGCTGGCATAACAACGACATGCCGGCGAGGCCGCGATACCCATCGGCGAAGCCATGACGGACTTGCCCCGTCCCATCCTGACAGTTTAAGATCACGACGATTGATGAACGCTGAAATCTTCCATTCCTTCTCGCCATGACCGGCAAGGAAGACATGCCCGGCAAGCCTCAGATCGATTGCAGTCGGCTGCACGACTGACTTTTGGCTGCTTCGAGGGCTGCTGTCCTCCATCTTCGACTTCATTCGGCATCGTGCCGGGACGACAGGCTCGCCCACGAATCCGGGGCGCCTGCGATCGAGCCGAAATATCGGAAGGAGCACTCCAGTGAGCGAGGAGACCAAGGAGCAGATCCCCGCGACGACCGACACCGGCCTGCCGCCGCCGGAGGGCGACGTTGCGCCGATCGAGACCGACTACCAGATCGGCCAGGACAACATCACGCCGAGGCTCGGTCCGTTCAGCCTCGACATCCACAACCCAGTCTTCGCCGTCTCGGGGCTGACGATCGTCGCGTTCACCTTTCTCACCCTCGCCTTCCAGGCCGATCTGGGGCCGGTCTTCGTCGGCCTGCGCGACTGGCTCACCGCCAGGCTCGACTGGTTCTTCCTCTCCGCCGCCAACATCTTCGTGCTGGTCTGCCTCGCGCTGATCGTCTCACCGCTGGGGCGCGTGCGGATCGGCGGCACCGAAGCGACGCCGGACTTCGGCTATGCGAGCTGGTTCGCGATGCTGTTCGCCGCAGGCATGGGGATCGGGCTCGTGTTCTTCGGCGTCGCGGAGCCGATCTCGCACTACAACAGCGCCTTCGCCGGCGTTGCCCTCGAGGAGGGCATGCGCACGGACTGGGCGCCGCTCGGCGCCGCGGCCGGCGACCCGCAGGCGGCGCGCGCGCTGGGCATGGCAGCGACGATCTTCCACTGGGGCCTGCACCCTTGGGCGATCTATGCCGTGGTCGGCCTCGCGCTCGCAGTCTTCGCCTACAACAAGGGGCTGCCGCTGACGATGCGCTCGGCCTTCTATCCGGTGCTCGGAGAGCGGGTCTGGGGCTGGCCCGGCCACGTGATCGACATCCTCGCGGTGTTCGCCACGCTGTTCGGGCTCGCGACCTCGCTCGGCCTCGGCGCCGAGCAGGCGAGCGCGGGGCTGCACTTCCTGTTCGGCTTCCCCGAGGGCGATGCGGGCAAGGTGATCCTGATCGTCGCGATCACGGCTGTCGCGGTGTGGTCGGTGCTGCGCGGACTCGAAGGGGGCGTGAAGAGGCTCTCCGAGGCCAACATGATCCTTGCCGCGGCGCTGGTGCTGTTCGTGGTGCTCGCAGGGCCCACCGTGCAGATCCTGGCTGGCTTCTTCGGCAACCTTGCGGCCTATGCGCGCGAACTCGTGCCGCTGTCGATGCCGTTCTGGCGCCAGGACGACAACTTCCGCCAGGGCTGGACCGCGTTCTACTGGGCCTGGTGGATCTCCTGGTCGCCCTTCGTCGGCATGTTCATCGCGCGCGTCAGCCGCGGCCGGACGGTGCGCGAGTTCCTGGTCGCGGTACTGCTGATCCCCGCGCTCGTCTCGGTGTTCTGGATGACGGCGTTCGGCGGCACCGCGATCAGCCAGATCGTCCACCAGGGCATCACGGCTGCCGCCGACGCACCGCTCGAACTGAAGCTGTTCGCGATGCTCCAGCATCTGCCGCTGGCCGCGGTCACCTCCTTCATCGGCATCGTGCTGGTCGTGGTGTTCTTCATCACCTCCTCCGACTCCGGCAGCCTGGTGATCGACACCATCACCGCCGGCGGCAAGGTCGATGCGCCGGTGAGCCAACGCGTGTTCTGGGCCAGCTTCGAGGGGCTGGTGGCGATCGCGCTCCTGCTCGGCGGCGGGCTCGCGGCCTTGCAGGCGATGGCGGTCTCGACCGGGTTCCCGTTCACGGTCGTGCTGCTGCTCGCCTGCATCTCGATCGTGAAAGGGCTGATGGATGAGCCGCGTTGACGCGCCTCATCCCGTCGCGCGGGGGAACCCGTCACGCGGCAGGCGGCCGCCGCCGAAGATCGGCGTCACGCGCCGCGGCCGTGGCGGGCGGGCTTCCGCACCGCGTGACCCCGACGCGCCGAGCGCCTAGAGAGGCGGGGAACCCCTGCCCCGAGTCGCGCCCATGCCGATCGACATGACCGAGATTCGCGACACCCCGCTCGCCGATGCCCTCTCCGAGCGCTACCTCGCCTACGCGCTCTCCACCATCATGGCGCGGTCGCTGCCGGATGTGCGCGACGGGCTGAAGCCGGTGCACCGGCGCCTGCTCTGGGCGATGCACCAGCTCCGGCTCGACCCGCAGGCCGGGTTCAAGAAATGCGCCCGCGTGGTGGGCGACGTGATCGGCAAGTTCCACCCGCACGGCGACGCCGCGGTGTACGAGGCGCTGGTGCGGCTCGCGCAGGACTTCGCGCAGCGCTACCCGCTGATCGAGGGCCAGGGCAATTTCGGCAACATCGACGGCGACAACGCCGCGGCGATGCGCTACACCGAGGCCCGCCTGACCGAGGTCGGCCAAGCGCTCCTCGAGGGGATCGAGGAGGATGCGGTCGATTTCCGCGCCACCTATGACGGCGAGGAGCGCGAACCCGTCGTGCTCCCCGCCGCCTTCCCGAACCTGCTCGCGAACGGCGCGCAGGGGATCGCGGTCGGCATGGCGACGTCCATCCCGCCGCACAACGCAGGCGAGGTCTGCGCCGCCGCGATCCACCTGATCGAGCACCCGGACGCCACCACCGCCGATCTGCTGCGCCACCTGCAGGGACCGGACTTCCCGACGGGCGGCATCATCGTCGAGCCGGCAGACGCGATCGCGGCCGCCTACGAGACCGGGCGCGGCGGGTTCCGGCTGCGCGCCAGGTGGGAGGTCGAGCAGGGCAAGTACGGCACCTTCCGCGTGATCGTCACCGAGATCCCCTGGCAGGTGCAGAAGGCCCGCCTGGTCGAGCAGATCGCTGCCGCGATGGAGGAGAAGAAGCTACCCCTGCTCGGCGATCTGCGCGACGAGAGCACCGACCGGGTGCGGATCGTGCTGGAGCCAAAATCGAAGAGCGTCGATCCCGCGCTGCTGATGGAGAGCCTGTTCCGCGTCACTGCGCTGGAGAGCCGGGTCAGCCTCAACATGAACGTCCTGGACGCCGAGCGCACCCCGCGCGTGATGTCGCTGAAGGAGGTGCTGCGCGCCTTCCTCGACCACCGCCACGAGGTGCTGCTCCGCCGCACGCGCCATCGCCTCGCCGCCGCGGAACGGCGCATCGAGGTGCTGGAGGGCTATCTCGCCGTCTATCTCAACCTCGACGAGGTGATCCGCATCATCCGCACCGAGGACGAACCGAAGCCCGTCCTGATGCAGGCGTTTGCGCTCACCGAGATGCAGGCGGAGGCGATCCTCAACATGCGGCTGCGCAGCCTGCGCAGGCTCGAGGAGATGGAGATCCGCAAGGAACACAAGGCGGTCTCGGCCGAACGGCGGCGGCTCAAGTCGCTCCTCGGCGACGAGGGCGAGCGCTGGCGCGCGATCGCGGCCGAGCTTGCCGAGATCCGCAAGCGGTTCGGCTCGGGCGCGCTCGGGCTGCGCCGCACCTCCTTCGCCGCCGCCCCCGTCGCGACCGCCGAGGCGGTCGCGGAGGCGTTGACCGTGCGCGAGCCGATCACCGTGGTGGTCAGCGAGAAGGGCTGGGTGCGCGCGCTCAAGGGCCACGCGGTCGATCCCGCGTCCTTGCGCTTCAAGGAGGGCGACCGGCTGCGCTTCCTGCTGCCCGCGGAAACCACAGACCGGCTGGTCGCCTTCGCCACCAACGGCCGCTTCTACACCGTCGCCGCGGACAGGCTGCCCGGCGGGCGCGGCGACGGCACGGCGATCCGGCTGCTGATCGACCTGCCGAACGACGCCGATCTCGTCGCCCTGTTCGTGCACCGCGAGGGGGCACGCTACCTCGTCGCCTCCGCCTCGGGGCGCGGCTTCATCGTCAGGGCCGAGGACGCGGTCGCGGGCACGCGCGCCGGCAAGCAGGTGCTGAACCTCGAGGGCGAGGAGGCGGCCGTGTGCGCGCTCGTGCCCGCGGGCGCGGACCACCTCGCCGTGATCGGCGAGAACCGCAAGCTGCTGGTCTTCCCGCTCGAGGAGGTGCCGGAGATGGCGCGCGGCCGCGGCGTCGCGTTGCAGAAATACAAGGACGGCGGGCTTGCCGACGCCAAGCCCTTCGCGCTCGCGGAGGGGCTCGCGGTACGGCTGGGCGAGAACCGGGTGAGCGTGCGCCCCGCCGCCGAGCTCGCCGAGTGGATGGGGCACCGCGCCCAGGCCGGACGGCTGCCCTGGAAGGGGTTCCCGTCCTCTGGCCGGTTCGGCTGATACCCTCCGCACAAAGGCTCGACCTTTGTGCGGAGGGTATCGCGCGCGGGGCTGGTGGGGCGGCCGCGCGCGAACATGACCCCAGACCAGCCCGCCGAAGGTCAAACTTTCGGCGGGCTGGTATGACCCCCCGATCGGCGTCATCGGCAGAACGGATTTCCGTTCCGCCCCGGCCCTCGCCATCGTCAGAGGGCGGCGGAGGACAAAGATGACGGCGATGGCAGGACCCGGCACCGGGACGACACCGAAGCTCGCGATCGGTGAGGTGGCGCTCCGGGTGCGCGATCTCGACCGGGTCGCGCGATTCTACCGCGACGCGATCGGGCTGGAGGACGTGCCGGCCCCCGGCGGCGCGGTCGGCCTCGGCGCCGGCGGTGTCCGGCTGCTGACCCTGATCGGCGATCCGCACGCGCGGGCGCCGGACGCGCTCGCCGCCGGGCTGTTCCACACCGCCTTCCTCCTGCCCTCGCGCGCCGACCTCGCCGGCTGGCTCGCGCACGCGATCGAGCGCGGGCTCGCGATCGACGGCGCCTCCGACCACGTGGTCAGCGAGGCGATCTACCTCGCCGACCCCGAGGGCAACGGTATCGAAGTGTACGCCGACCGGCCGGCCAGCGCCTGGCGCTGGGACCGGGCGGGCGTGACCATGGACACCCGGCCGCTCGACTGCCGCGGCCTGCTTGCCGCCGCATCGGGGCCGGCGCCTCTTGCGCCCGCCGGCACACGGGTCGGCCACATCCACCTGAAGGTCGGTGACACGATCGAGGCGGAGTCGTTCTGGACCGCTTCACTCGGCCTGGAGGTGACCTCGCGCCGACCCGGCGCGGTGTTCATGGCGGCCGACCGCTACCACCACCACGTCGCGGCGAATGCCTGGATGTCGCGCGGCGCCGGCCCGCGCGACCCGCGAGCGACGGGGCTGATGTGGTTCAGCGTCGCCGGGCGCGACCTGCCGGCGGAGGGTGTCGCCGACCGTTGGGGCAATCGGGCGGTGCCGGCCCGCTGACGGCTCAGCCCGCGGTGAGCGCCGGCTCGGCGGGCACGACGAGCGGCCCGCGCTCGACCTCCGCATCCGTCAGCATGCGCCACTGCCCGCCCCAGAGGATCTCGGACGGCCGGAAGCGGGCCTTGTAGGCCATCTTGCGGCTCTCCGGCACCCAGTAGCCGAGATAGACGAAGGGCAGGCGGAGCGCGCCCGCGCGCTGCACCAGCCAGAGCACCATCCAGGTGCCGAGCGAGCGCCGCGCCAGCATGGGCTCGAAGAAGGAGTAGACCGCCGAGAGCCCGTCGGAGAGCCGGTCGGTCAGGCAGGCAGCCATCAGCGCATCCGTATGGTCGCGGAACTCCACCATCATGGTCTCGATCGGCGTGTCCTCGACCATGGCGCGGTAGTCGTAGAACCCCATCGCCGCCATGTCGCCGTCGGCGTGGCGGGCCGCCTGGTAGCGCTGGAACAGCGCGAACTGCTCGGTGGTGGCACGCGCCGGCACCTCGAACCCCTCGATCCCGGCATTGGCCGCGATCAGCCGACGCTGCGTGCGGTTCGGCTCGAACGCGGCGACGTTGACGCGGATCGGGATGCAGGCGCGGCAGCCGGGGCAGACCGGCGCATAGGCGATGTTGTGGCTGCGCCGGAAGCCCGCGCGCGAGAGGCGGTCGTGCAGCGCCTCGGCATCCGCGCCGGTGAGCTCGGTGACGATCTTGCGCTCGGTCCGGCCGGCCAGGTACGGGCAGGGGAGCGGGGCCGTCGTGTAGAAGAACTGCGGGCGCCTGGCCGGTTTCTGCAGCATCGCCGTGTGGCTCGGGTGAACTGGCAATGAAGCGGAACCGCCGCGGTGCCGTCAACCGCCGATCGGTGCGGGCCTGAGCGTGATCCGCCCGCGCACCGCCGCCGGCTCGGCCGGCAGGGTGACGTGACCGCCCGCCAGCCAGAGCGGGGCGAGGTCGCGGTAGTGCGCGCTCAGCGGGTGGCCGGACTGGCCCGGCGCGACAACGAAGCGCGAGGCGTCGAGATCGGCGAGATCGTAGACGCCGCGGAAGCTCGGTCCGTGGACGTTCTCGTACGGGCGCGGGCCGGACAGGCGGAGCCCCGCGCGCAGCACGGTGTAGCCGTCGCCCGGCGTCTCCATCTCGGCGTTGAACCAGGCGGCGATGCCGGGGATGAACTGGAACAGCAGGTGCGGGAAGCGCGCGCGGTGCACCGCGCCCCAGCGCCACGTCGCGAGGTCGGGTCCCTGCGACGCGGCCAGCTCGGCAAGGGCGTCGTCCAGGGCGCGGGCGAGCAGCGGGCGGCACGGATCCGCCCCGTCGCCGCACCAGTGCGCCCCGCGCGTCAGCACGAAGAGCTGGAACTCGGCGACCGTCTCGCGGAACGCCTCGGCGTCGGGGCCGAGCGCGCGCTCGGCCAGCAGCCGGCCGAACGCCCGCGTCCAGGCGGTGTAGATCAGCGGCTCGGGCCGGTCGGCCGCCATCGTGCCGTCCCAGCGCGCAAGCAGCGCATGCGCGCGCGCGGCCGCTCCCGGGCCCGGCTCGGCGCGCAGCATCAGTGGCAGCAGCCGGCGTGCCGCCTCGCTGACGATGTCCATCTGGATCGCGGCAAGGGTTGCGGCGTCGTGCGGCGCGCCGTGCGCCTCTAGCCGGGCGACGATCCGGCGGAAGCGGAAATCGCCCCACCAGTCGCGCGTGAGCCAGACCGGGAAGTCGTCCGGCACCACGCGGTTGTTGGCGTTCACGAGGCGGTCGGTGGGCGGATCGACGAAGCGCGGCAACGCCTCGTAGGGCGCGAAGCCGACCCAGTCATGGCTGCCGTCCCAGCCCGGCACGGGGAATGAGCCGTCGCCGGCGCGTCGGATCGGCACGCGGCCGGGCACCACCATGCCGATCCGTCCGGCGCGGTCCGCGATCACGATGTTCTGCTGCGGTGCGGCGATCAGCCGCACCGCGGCTTCGGCCTCGGCGAAGGTCCGCGCCGTGTTCAGCCGGTGCAGTGCCGCCGCTGCCGCATCGCCCGGCGCGAGCAGCGCCATCGCCACCGCCAGCACGTGGCCCTCCGGCGTGCCGGGGACCGGGTCGAGATCCGAGATCACCGGGCCGTGGCGCGTCTCGCGCACGCGCATCCGCACCGGATCGCCGAACCGGACCTCGATCACCTCCTCGCGCGTCTCGAACGGGCGCGGCCCGTCCGGGGTGAGATAGGCGTCCTCGCCGGCGAGGCGCTCGATGAACACGTCCTGGGTATCGGAATGCGTGGTCGTGAAGCCCCAGGCGACATGGCCGTTGTGGCCGAGCATGAGGAAGGGCACGCCCGGGGCGAAGGCGCCGGCGAGCGTCAGCCCCGGCGCCTCGACGCGCGCGAGGTGCCACTGGGTCGGCGTCACCAGGGCGAGATGGGGATCGTTGGCGAGCAGCGGCTTGCCGGTCGCGCTGGCTGCACCCGTGACCGCCCAGACGTTGCTCGCGGTCGAGGGCAGCGGCGCGTCCTCGCCGAACACCGGCAGGGCGGCAAGCACGCGGGCGAGATGATCCGGCGGCAGCGCCGGCAGCGCCGCGACCGGCGAATGCGGGCTCTCGTCGCGCGGCCAGAGCTCGTCGATCCGTTCGCGCGGCAGCACCGCGGAGAGGCGCAGCCGCGCGAGCTCGGTGCGCATGTTCCCCGTCAGGAACAGCGCCATCGCCTTGCCCCAGAGCAGGCTGTCGGCCTCGCGCCAGCGCTCGGGCCGCGTCGCCAGCAGCACGTACTCGGGCGCGGCCGCCATCCCGTGCCGGTCGATCCAGGCATTCACTCCGCGCGCATAGGCGGCGAGTGCCGCGCGCGTCTCCGCCGGCAGGGCGGCGAGATCGGCTTCGGCGCGGCGCTCGAGCCCGAGCAGGCGCACATAGCGATCGACCCTGAGCCCCTGCGCGCCGATCAGCGCCGACAGCCGGCCAGCAGCGCCCCTGCGCATCAGGTCCATCTGGAACAGCCGGTCGCGCGCATGCAGGTAGCCGAGCGCGGCATGGGCGTCCTCGGCCGAGGCGGCCCGCACCCAGGGGATGCCGTGCGCGTCGAGCGCGATCTCGACCGGCGCCGAGAGGCCGGGAATCGCCGCATCGTTCTCGGTCGAGGGCAGGGTGAGCCGGAACGCGAGCGCGATCGCGCCCGCCAGCAGCAGGACGAGAACCAGGACCGCGACCAGCAGGTGCTGCGACCAGCGGAGGGCGATTCGCATGGCCCGACCATGCCATGCGGCGCGACCGCACGCTGCCGATCACCGCAAGTTCATGCGATGTGCGCGGGATCACCCCGATCCGGCCGCGTCTTCGCCATGGTCCGCGCCGACGTTCGACGCCATGACGGGACCTCGCATGACCACGCCTCGCAAGACGACGCTCTGGGCCGCGATGCTCTCCGCCTGGCTGGCTGCGGGCCAGACCGCCGCGCCCCCCGCCTCCGCCGCCGAACCGCCCGGCCCACCCCATCAGGCCGACGAGGGCGCCGTGGCGGAGCCGCCGCCCCGCGGCTGACCCCTTGCGCGCGCCGGCCCCGGCACCAGACTCCGGCGCGCCATGCTCCACCTGATCAAGCTCGCAGTCGGCTGCACCTCGGTCGACGACCTCGCCGAATGGCAGGCGCGCCGGGCGAAGACCCACCCGCCGCTGCGCCACCGCACCCGCGCGACCCCGAAGCGCGCCGAGGAGATCCTCGCCGGCGGCTCGCTCTACTGGGTGATCGCGGGCTTCGTGCAGGTGCGCCAGCGCATCGTCGCGATCACGCCCGACTCGCTGGACGACGGCTCGCCCTGCTGCGCCCTGCATCTCGACCCGGCCCTGGTGCCGGTGCAGTTCCGTCCGGCCAAGCCGTTCCAGGGCTGGCGCTACCTGGCGGCGGCCGACGCGCCGCCGGACCGGCCGCGGGGCATGGCCGAGGCGCAGGAGGGATTCGCGGCCATGCCGGCGGCGATGCGGCGGGAACTCGCCGAACTCGGCCTGCTCTGAGGCGCGCGGCACTTGTCCTTGCGCGCGCGGCAGCCGAGACTGGCGCTGCCATGGCGGCGGAACGATGACAGGCGCGCTGGGGACGCCGACGGAGGTGCCCGGCCGGACGCCGCTGTTCGCCTCCTGCGGCGAGGACGCGGCCGTGCTCGCCACGGCGCTCGACCAGCTCGGCATCGCGATCTGCGTCTACGACGCCGATGATCGGGTCGTGCTCTGGAACGACTCCTACCTCGCCTTCTTCCCCGAGCAGCGCGCGACGATCGCGCCCGGCACCCCCTACGCCGACACGCTGCACCGCTTCTTCGCGGTCAACCTCGCCGAGAGCCAGCGCGAGCGGATCGACCGGCATGTCGAGGCCGCGGTGCAGCGCCACCGCGCGCAGACCGCACCCTTCACCTTCCAGCTCCGCTCCGGCCGCTGGCTGAAGGTCGCCTCGCTGCCGCTGCCCGGCGGCGGGCGCGTGCGGCTCTGGCGCGACACCTCCGAGGAGCAGCCCACGGTGACGCGCCGCTCGGCCGACCGGGCGGCCGCCTCGCTCGACGTGGGCTATGCCGTGTTCGACGCGACAGGGCGCTTCGTCACCGCCAACAAGCGCTACCAGGAGCTGTTCCCCGGCATCGGCGACCTGGTGAACGCCACCGCCACCTATCGCGACCATCTCGCCCGGATCGAGCGCGACTCGGTTCTGGAGGAGGATCGCGCCCGCCTCGCCCCGGTCGCAGCGCGGCCGCTGCCGGCCGCGCTGCCGGTGTCGCTGCCCCTGCTCCTGCGCCATGTCGAGGGCGGCTGGCTCAGCCTCGAGGAGCGGGTGGGCGAGGACGGCACGCTGATCGCGATCTGGTCGGACGCGACGCGCCAGGTGGAGGCGGATGCGCGCATCGGCGAACTCGAGCGCCACCTGCGCGACGCGGTCGAGGCGATCCCGCACGCGCTGCTGATGTTCGACGAGGAGGGGCGGCTCCTGCTGCGCAACCGACGACTCGCCGCCATCGATCCCGCCCTTGCCCGTGCGCTCGATGCGAACCCCTCGCTCGCGCGCTACGCCGCCTGGCGCGCCGGCTTCGGCGACGTGAGCGCCGACGACGCCGTGCGCGGCGAGGAGGAGGTGGTGCTGCCCGACCGGCGCACCATCGCGATCGCGCCCTTCGCGACCGACGCCGGCGAACTGCTGCTGCTGCTCACCGATGTCACGCGCGAGAGGGCGGCCGAGACGGAGCTCGCGCGCCAGAAGGATCTCGCGCACCAGAACGAGAAGCTCGCCGCGATGGGCAGCCTGCTGGCCGGTGTGGCGCACGAGCTGAACAACCCGCTCTCGGTGGTGGTGGCGCGCGCGCTGCTGCTCGAGGAGCAGGTGGCCGAACCGCAGGTCGGCGTGGCAGTGCGGGTGCTGCGCCAGGCGGCGGAGCGCTGCGCGGCGATCGTGCGCACCTTCCTCGCGATCGCCCGCGCCAAGCCGCGCGAGCGCCGACCGGTCGCGCTCGGCGGCGTGCTCTCGGCCGTGGGCGAGATCCTCGCCTACGGGCTCGGCGCGGACGACATCGCGCTCGAGATCGCCCCCGTGCCCGAGGAGGCGGTGGTCGAGGCGGAGGAGGACGCGCTGCACCAGCTCTTCCTCAACCTGCTGGTGAACGCGCAGCACGCGCTGCGCGGCTCGGCCAAGCCGCGGCGCATCGCCGTCGGCGTCACCGTGGCGGGCGGATCGGTGGAGGTGGCGGTGGCCGACAACGGCCCGGGCGTGCCGCCCGCGATCCGCGGCCGCATCTTCGAGCCCTACTTCACCACCAAGCAGCAGGGCGAGGGCACCGGCATCGGGCTCTCGGTCTGCCACGCGATCGTCGCCGCGCATGGCGGCATGATCGCGGTGGACGACGCGCCGGGCGGCGGGGCGCGCTTCACCGTGCGGCTGCCGCAGGCCGCGCGCGAGGCCGCGGCC
>NZ_VIKA01000110.1 GCF_006704265.1 Elioraea sp. Yellowstone
GTGGCGGTGTTGTGTAAAATCCACACGAGCGGCGCCGTGCCGGTCGCGCCGCTCTGGCAGGGCGGCGGCGGCAGCCCGGTGCCGGAGGCGGGGTTCCTCGGCTTCGATGCGGGCCGCCCGGACGGGGCGCGTCCGCCCGCGCGTCCGCGCGGCTGAGCGGCGCCTGAGCCGGAGGAATCCGGTCCATGAATTGGGGACTGACGTCGCGACTTGGAGTGCTGTAGCATTCCGCGAGGCTCACGCGTGAGGCGCGCGGCGGGAGGGAGGCTATCGTCCGGCCGCGGTCCAAGGGAGGTCACGGGACGATGAACGAGCAGGAACTCTGGCGTCTGATGCGCCGCGTGCGCGACGGCAAGATGTCGCGGCGCGCCTTCGTGCGGCGGATGGCGGCGGTCGGGCTGACCGCGCCGATGGCGACCCAGCTCCTCGCCTTCGCCGGGGTGAGCCCGGCCTCGGCGCAGAGCGTGCCCGAGTACAAGCCGACGCGGCGCGGCGGCGGGCAGGTGAAGATCATCTACTGGCAGGGGGCGACGCTCCTCAATCCGCATTTCGCGGTCGGCACCAAGGACCAGGACGGCAGCCGCCTGTTCTACGAGCCGCTCGCCGGCTGGGCGGCCGACGGCACGCTGGTGCCGATCCTCGCCGCCGAGATCCCCTCGATCGAGAACCGGGGCCTCGCCGAGGACGGCCGGTCGGTCACCTGGAAGCTCCGGCGCGACGTGAAGTGGCACGACGGCGAGCCGTTCTCGGCCGACGACGTGGTGTTCAACTGGGAGTACGCGCGCGATCCCGCGACGGCCTCGGTGAGCGTCGGCAGCTACCGCGACATCAACGTGGTGAAGGTGGACGACTTCACGGTGCGGGTGGAGTTCCAGAAGCCGACGCCGTTCTGGGCCGACGCCTTCGTCGCCTCGCGCGGGATGATCATCCCGAAGCACAAGTTCAAGGACTATGTCGGCGCCAACTCGCGCGACGCGCCCACCAATCTGCGTCCGGTCGGCACCGCCGCCTACCGCTTCGCCGAGTTCCAGCCTGGCGACCTGGTGAAGGGCGAGGCGAACCCGAACTACTACCTGCCGAACCGGCCCTTCTTCGATTCGGTGGAGGTGAAGGGCGGCGGCGACGCGGTCTCGGCCGCGCGCGCGGTGCTGCAGACCGGCGAGTTCGACTACGCCTGGAACCTGCAGGTCGAGGACGAGATCCTCAAGCGCCTCGAGGCGGCCGGCCGCGGCCGGGTGAACATCGTCGAGGGCGGCAACATCGAGTTCATCCAGCTCAACCAGACCGACCCCTGGACGGAGGTGGACGGCGAGCGTTCGAGCATCAAGACGACACATCCGTCGCTGTCGGATCCGGCGGTGCGCAAGGCGCTCAGCCTGCTGGTCGACAAGAAGTCGATCCAGGACTTCATCTACGGGCGCGGCGGGCCGGCGACGGCGAACTTCCTGAACAACCCGCCGCGCTTCCGTTCGCCCAACATGACCTGGGAGTTCAACATCGCCAGGGCGAACGAGATCCTCGACCAGGCGGGCTGGGCGCGCGGGCCCGACGGCATCCGCGCCAAGGGCGGGGTGAAGCTGAAATACGTCTTCCAGACCTCGATCAACGCACCGCGCCAGAAGACGCAGCAGATCATCAAGCAGGCGGCGCAGCGCGCCGGCATCGACATCGAGATCAAGTCGGTCACCGCCTCGGTGTTCTTCTCCTCGGATGTGGCGAACCCCGACACCTACACGAAGTTCTACGCCGACATCCAGATGTACACGACGACGATGACGCAGGCGGACCCGCAGCTCTTCATGAACCAGTACTGCTCGTGGGAGATCGCCAGCAAGGAGAACAAGTGGCAGGGCCGCAACATCGTCCGCTGGCGCAACGAGGAGTACGACCGCACCTTCCGCGCCGCCGAGGGCGAGCTCGATCCGGTCAAGCGCGCCGCGCTGTTCATCAAGCTGAACGACCTGATCGTCGGCAGCAACGCGATCATCCCGCTCGTCCAGCGTCCTCTGGTGAGCGCCAGCCTGAACGCGCTGCGCGCGCCGCTCAGCGCCTGGGACAATACCTTCTGGCTGCTCAGGGACTGGTACCGCGAGACCTGAGACGACGCAGCCTCCGGGCGCCGGCGTCGCGGCCGGCGTCCGGAGTGCCGCGAGCCAGCCCCCAGAGACGTGAGCCAGTATCTCCTCCGCCGCCTCCTGATCGCGATCCCCAGCCTGCTCGGCATCAGCGTCGTGCTGTTCACGGTGCTGGCGCTGGCGCCGGGCGATCCGTTCGAGGAGCTCGCCACCAACCCGGCCGTGCCGCCCGAGGTGCGCGCCGCGCTGCGCGCCAAGTTCGGCCTCGATGACCCGGTGATGGTGCGCTACTTTCGCTGGCTTGTGGCGATGATCAACGGCGACTGGGGCTACTCCTTCGTCAGCCGCGTGAACGTCGACGAGCTGATCCTCTCGCGCCTGCCGGTCACGCTGGTGATCCTCGGCTCCTCGCAGGTGCTGGCGCTGATGATCGCCCTGCCCGTCGGCGTGTTCGCCGCCACGCGGCCCTATTCGGTGTTCGACCAGATCGCCAACACCTTCGCCTTCGTCGGCTTTTCGCTGCCCACCTTCTTCACCGGGCTGCTGTTCATCCTGCTGTTCTCGATCACGCTCGACTGGCTGCCCTTCGTCTATCGCGCCGACATCGACGCCACCGGCTGGGCCTGGTTCTGGGCCCATTTCAAGCAGTCGATCATGCCGATCACGGTGCTCGGGCTGTTCCAGGGCGCGGCCTGGACGCGCTTCGTGCGCTCCTCGGTCCTGGACGTGATCCGGCTCGACTACGTCACCACCGCGCGCTCCAAGGGCCTGCCGGAGCGGGTGGTGATCGTCAAGCACGTGGTGCGCAACGCGCTGATCCCGGTGGTGACGCTGGTCGCGCTGCAGATGCCCTCGGTGTTCGGCGGCGCGATCGTGACCGAGCAGATCTTCCGCGTCCCCGGCATCGGCTCGCTGCTGATCAGCGCGATCCTTGCCAACGACACGCCCGTGATCATGGCGGTGACCTTCGTGTTCGCCTGCCTGGTCGTGTTCTTCAACCTCCTGGCCGACATCCTCTATGGCTGGCTCGACCCCCGCATCAGCTACCGCTGACGGCGTCGCGGTCCCGGCCGCGGCCCGGCCCCGGCGCATCTCGCCGGGGCGCGAGGCGTGGCGCCGCTTCCGCCGCCACAGGCTCGCGGTCGCGTCCTCCTTCGTGCTCGGCGCCATGGTGCTGGCGGTGCTGTTCGGCCCGCTGGTCTGGACCGTGCCGATCAACGAGATCGACTTCTCGGCGCGGCTCCAGGGCCCGTCCTGGGCGCATCCGCTCGGCACCGACGATCTCGGCCAGGACCTGCTCGCGCGCATGCTCTATGGCGGGCGCATCTCGCTTGCGGTCGGCGTCGCGGCGATGATGGTCGCGGTGATCGTCGGCACGGTCATCGGCGCGGTCGCCGGCATCTCGCGCGGGTCGGTGGACGCGGCGCTGATGTGGCTGACCGACCTGTTCCTCTCGCTGCCGCAGCTCCCCCTGCTGCTGCTGATCATCTACCTCTTCCGCGACACGCTGCGCGAACTGGTCGGGCCCGAGATGGGTGTGTTCATCCTGATCGTGGTGGTGATCGGCGGGTTCCGCTGGATGCCGGTCGCGCGGCTGGTGCGCGCCCAGTTCTTCTCGCTGCGCGAGAAGGAGTTCGTCGAGGCGGCGCGCGCGCTCGGTGCCTCGACGCCGCGGCTCGTGGTGCGCCACATCCTGCCCAATGCGCTCGGTCCCGTGATCGTCGCCGCGACGATCGACGTCGCCGCCGCGATCATCGCCGAATCGACCCTCTCCTTCCTCGGCCTGGGCTTCCCGCCCGACATCCCGACCTGGGGGCGGATCCTGTTCGACGCCAAGGACACGCTCGACTTCGCGCCGCACTGGGCGCTCTTCCCGGGAGCGGCGATCTTCCTCGCCGTGCTGACCATCAACTTCATCGGCGACGGGCTGCGCGACGCGCTCGATCCGCGCAGGGTGCTCTGAGCGTGGAGCGCGGCACCGGAGCGCGGCTGCTCGAGATCCGCGGCCTCAAGACGCACTTCGCCACCGATGACGGCTGGGTGCGCGCGGTCGACGGCGTCGACCTCACGCTCGACCGCGGCGAGACGCTCGGCGTGGTCGGCGAATCGGGCTGCGGCAAGACCGTCACCGCGATGACGGTGATGAAGCTCGTGGCGATGCCGCCGGGGCGGATCGTCGCGGGGCAGATCCTCTGGCAGGGGCGCGATCTCGTCCCCCTCGGCGCGGACGAGATGCGCGCGATCCGCGCGCGCGAGATCGGCATCGTCTTCCAGGAGCCGATGACCTCGCTCAACCCGGTCTACACCGTGGGCGAGCAGATCGCCGAGGTGGTGCGGCTGCACGAGGGCCTCTCCAAGCGCGCCGCGCTCGAGCGCGCGGTCGAGATGCTGAAGCTCGTGCACATCCCCAACCCGCAGCGGCGCGTGCACGACTACCCGCACCAGTTCTCGGGTGGGATGCGCCAGCGCGTGATGATCGCGATGGCGCTCTCCTGCGGCCCCCGGCTCCTGATCGCCGACGAGCCCACGACCGCGCTCGACGTCACGATCCAGGCGCAGATCCTCGACCTGATCGCCGAGATGAAGGCGCGGCTCGGCATGGCGGTGATGCTGATCACCCACGCGATGGGCGTGGTGGCCGAGGTCGCGCAGCGCGTGGTCGTCATGTATGCCGGCAAGGTGGTGGAGGAGGCGCCGGTGGGCGAGCTGTTCGCGCGCCCGCGTCATCCCTACACCCAGGGCCTGATCCGCTCGATCCCGCGCATCGATACCGCGGCGGTGAGGAAGCAGCGGCTGGAGGCGATCCCCGGCGTCGTGCCGTCCCTGCTCCACCCCCCGCCCGGCTGCCGCTTCGCCGCGCGCTGCCGCTTCGCGATGGCGCGATGCGTCGAGGCCGAGCCGCCGCTGCGCGAGGTGGCGCCCGGCCACAAGGTCGCCTGCGTGCTCGATCAGCCCGCGTGAGGACCGACGGAATGACCGAGCCGCTGCTCCGCGTGAAGGACCTGGTGAAACGCTTCCCCGTCACGGGGGGCCTGCTCAAGCGCGTGGTCGCGCATGTGCACGCGGTGGACGGGGTGAGCTTCGAGCTCGCCGCCGGCGAGACGCTCGGGCTGGTCGGCGAATCCGGCTGCGGCAAGTCCACCACCGGACGCTGCATCCTGCGCCTGATCGAGCCCACCTCCGGCGAGGTGTGGTTCGAGGGCAGGGACGTCGCGGCCCTCGGCAGGGCCGAGCTCGCGGCGCTGCGCCGCGACATGCAGATCATCTTCCAGGATCCCTACGCCTCGCTCAACCCGCGCATGACCGTGGGCGCGATCATCGGCGAGGCGCTGATCATCCACGGCCTCGCGAAGGGCCGGCGCGCGTTCGAGGACCGGATCGTCGAGCTGCTCGAGACCGTCGGCCTGAACGCCGATCACGCGCGCCGCTTCCCCCACGAGTTCTCGGGCGGGCAGCGCCAGCGCATCGGCATCGCCCGCGCGCTCGCGGTCTCGCCCAAGCTGGTCGTCTGCGACGAGCCGGTGAGCGCGCTCGACGTCTCGATCCAGGCGCAGGTGATCAACCTGCTCGAGGACCTGCAGGAGAAGTTCAGCCTCACCTACCTGTTCATCGCCCACGACCTCTCGGTCGTCGAGCACATCAGCACGCGTGTCGCCGTGATGTATCTCGGCCGGATCGTCGAGATCGCCTCCTCGCGCGATCTCTACACGAACCCGCTGCACCCCTACACGGAGGCGCTGCTCTCGGCGGTGCCGATCCCCGATCCGACCGTGAAGCGCGAGCGCATCCGCCTCGAGGGCGACGTGCCCAATCCGCTGCGCCCGCCGCCGGGCTGCCACTTCCACACGCGCTGCCCGATCCGGCAGCTGCCGCTCTGCAGCACCGAGACGCCCGGATTGCGCGAGGCGCGGCCGGGCCACTGGGTCGCCTGCCACCTGCGCGGATGAGGCCGCCCGCGCGCGTGCGGGATCGGCGATCGCGCGACCGTGGCGGCAAGGATCGTCCGCCGTCCGCCCCCGTGCGGCCGGCCAGCCGGGCACCGCGCCCGCCCGCGGTCAGGCGGGGCGGCTCTCAGGCGGGGCGGTTCAGAGCAGGAACACCGCGAGTAGGATCAGCAGCAGCACGATCCCGACGATCGACCAGGTCACGAAGGTCAGGAAGCCGCCATAGACGCGCTCGCGCGCCTGCAGGAACGCCTTCAGCTCCGGATCGTCGGTGGTCATCGCTCCGCCGTGCTGCGCCATCGTCTGTCCTCGCTTTCGCCCGCGCCTTCTAGTCGCCCGACGGAGCCGCCGGCAAGGGGTTGAACAGCGCCGACTGGGCGGTGGCCGGGCGCGTCCCGCCGCGGATGAGGCCGGCGAGGGCTGCCGGATAGAGCCGGTGCTCGGCGGCCAGCACCCGCGCGGCGAGCCGGGCGGCATCGTCGTCCGGCAGCACCGGCACGGCGGCCTGGGCGAGGATCGGCCCCTGGTCGGTCGCCTCCGTGACGAGATGCACCGTGCAGCCGTGCAGCTTCACCCCGGCGGCGAGCGCGCGCTCATGCGTCCGCAGGCCCGGGAAGGCCGGCAGCAGGCTGGGATGGATGTTGAGCATCCGCCCCTCCCACAACCCGACCAGATACGGGGTGAGCAGGCGCATGTAGCCCGCGAGGCAGACATACTCCGCCCGCGCACCGTGGAGCGCGGCCTGGATCGCCGCCTCGTGCGCGGCGCGGTCGCGCCCGAAGCGGCGGTGGTCCACCACCGCGGCCGGCACGCCGGCCTCGGCCGCGACCGCGAGACCCGGCGCTTCGGGCACGTTCGAGACCACCAGCACGATCTCGGCCGGATAGGCCGGGTCGGCGGCGGCGGCGAGCAGGGCGCGCAGGTTGGAGCCGCGTCCCGAGATCAGGACCGCCACACGGCGCCTCATCCCGGCCAGCCCTCGGGCAGGGCGATCGTGACCCGCGGCCGGCCTTCGCCTGCGCGCAGCTCGCCGATCCGGTGCACCGTCTCGCCGGCGCCGCGCAGCATGGCTGCGGCCTCGTCCGCCCGCTCCGCCGCCACCACGACGACCATGCCGATGCCGCAGTTGAACACGCGCAGCATCTCCTCCGCCGCGACGCCCCCCTGGTGCGCGAGCACGCGGAACACCGGCGGCACGGGCCAGGCGGCGGCGTCGAGCGCCGCCACCACGCCCGCGGGCAGCACGCGCGGCAGGTTGCCCGGCAGCCCGCCGCCGGTGATGTGCGCCGCCGCCTTGAGCAGCCCCGCGCGGTGCAGCCGCAGCAGGCTCGCGACGTAGATCCGGGTCGGCTCGAGCAGGGCCTCGCCCAGGCTCGCGCCCGGCTGCCAGGGGCAGGGGCTCGACCAGCGGGCGGCGTCGGCGCCGAAGATGCGGCGCACCAGCGAGAAGCCGTTCGAATGCGCGCCCGACGAGGCGAGGCCGAGCAGCACGTCGCCCGGGCCGACGTCGCCGCGCGGCAGCAGCCGGCCGCGCTCCGCCGCGCCGACCGCGAAGCCCGCGAGGTCGTAGTCGCCGCCGCGGTACATCCCGGGCATCTCGGCGGTCTCGCCGCCGATCAGGGCGCAGCCGGCGATCCGGCAGCCCTCCGCGATGCCGGCGATGACATGCGCCGCCTCGTCCACCTCGAGCCTGCCCGTGGCGAAGTAGTCGAGGAAGAACAGAGGCTCGGCGCCCTGCACCACGAGATCGTTGACGCACATCGCGACGAGATCGATGCCGACCGACCGGTGCCGTCCGGTCTCGATCGCGATGCGCAGCTTGGTGCCGACGCCGTCGGTCGTGGCGACGAGCACGGGATCGGCGTAGCCGGCCGCGCGCGGGTCGAACAGCGCGCCGAAGCCGCCGATCCCGCCCATGGTGCCGGCCCGGGCGGTGGCGTGCGCGAGCGGCTTGATCCGCTCGACCAGGGCGTCGCCGGCGTCGATGTCCACGCCCGCGTCGCGATAGCTCAGGCTTGGTATGGCGGCCTCCGATCGGCTAAGGGAACCCGTGCCACGCGGCTCAGCGTTCTGGGGGGAGAGTTGGCGACAATAGACCGCCTGCGGCGGAGCGCGGCAATCGGGGTTTTCGTGATGCTGGTCACGCTCCCCCTGCTGGCGCCGGGGGCGCGCGCCCAGGGCGGATTCGTGGTCCGCGACGTCGCGGTGGAGGCGAGTGCCGCGACCCCGATCGCCGCGCGCGAGGCCGCGCATCTGCAGGGCTTCCGCGAGGCCTGGCGGCGCCTGCTCGAGAGCGAGGCGCCCGATCGCGCCGCCGCCCTCGCCGCGCTGCCCGATGCCGAGCTCGCGCGCCTGGTCGAAGGCTTCGAGGTGGCCGAGGAGCGCGTCACCGCCACCCGCTACGGCGCCACCATGACCGTGATCTTCCGCCCCGACCCGGTGCGCGCGCTGCTCGCCGGCGGCGCGGCGCCGGCGCGCATCGAGGCGCGCGCGGCCTTCGTCTCGCTCGCGGAGTGGACCGAGATCCGCCGCCGCCTGGCCGGCAGTCCGGCGGTCTCGCGGGTCGAGCTGCTCGGTCTGTCGTCCGCCGAGGCGCGGCTCGGCCTGACATTCACCGCCGGGATCGAGCGCGCGGTCGCCTCGCTCGCCGCCGCCGGCCTCGCCCTCACCCAGGGGCCGGACGGGTGGCGCCTCGCGCTCGGCGCGCCCTGACGTGCAGACCGCGCTGCCGGGTCCGGACGATCGGGATGCGATGATCACCCTTCCCAACGTGATCACGCTCGCGCGGCTGTTCGCGGTGCCGCTCGCGGTCTGGCTGATCCTGCAGCGCGAGATGGCGCTCGCCTTCTGGCTGTTCGTCGCCGCCGGCGTCTCCGACGCGGTGGACGGCTTCATCGCCAAGCGCTTCGGCGCGCGCAGCCATGTCGGTGCGGTGCTCGATCCGGTGGCGGACAAGGCGCTCCTGGTCTCGGTCTATGTCACGCTCGGGGCGAGCGGGTTCCTGCCGTCCTGGCTGGTGATCCTGGTCGTGTTTCGCGACGTGCTGATCGTCGGCGGCGTGCTGACGCTCTATGTTCTGGGCCAGGAGCCGGCGATCCGTCCGCTCTTCGTCAGCAAGGCCAACACCGCGATGCAGATTCTGCTCGCCGCCGCTGTGCTGCTGCATGCCGCCTACGGTGTGCCGTCGGCGGGCGTGGTCGCGGCGCTGATCTGGACGGTCGCCGCGACCACGCTGGCCTCGGGCGCGGCCTATGTCGCGCGCTGGGTGCGCGGGGGCGGGGCGGGCGGATGACCGCGGAGGAGGCCGAGGCCGGACGGCGCCAGCGCCGCTACCTGATCCTCGGCGCGCTCGCCGCCTTCGCGCTCGCGCTGCATCTCTTCGCCTCGATCCTGCTGCCCTTCGTGCTCGGCGCGCTGATCGCCTACCTGCTCGACCCGCTGGCCGACCGGCTGGAGGCGGTCGGCGTCCCGCGCAGCCTCGCCGCGGTCGCGCTGGTGGTCGCGCTGCTGGCGCTGATCATCCTGTTCCTGCTGCTGATCTACCCGCTGATCCTCGCGCAGCTGAACATCCTCCTCTCCCTCGTGCCGCAGTACCTGCGCGCGCTCGGCAACCTGATGCAGGAGGCGCTGGTCTGGCTCGAGGAGCGGCTCGGGCCCGAGGTCGTCGACCGGCGCCTGCGCGAGCTCGCGACCGGGCAGATCAACACCATGCTCGGCTGGGTCACCGGCGCCGTGGCGACCGTGCTGGGCGGCGGGGTGCAGCTCTTCAACGTGCTGATGATCGTCGTCGTCACGCCGATCGTGACCTTCTACCTGCTGCGCGACTGGCCGAAGATGGTGGCGAGCGTCGACTCCTGGGTGCCGCGCCGCTACATCCCGACCGTGCGCGAGCTCGCGCGCGAGATCGACCGCATCCTGTCGGCCTGGGTGCGCGGCCAGGCCCTGGTCTGCCTCATCTTCGCGGTCTTCTATGCGGTCGCGCTGACCGCCGCCGGGCTGCAGCTCGGGCTGATCGTGGGGCTGACCGCGGGCCTGATCTCCTTCATCCCCTATGTCGGCACGCTGACCGGGTTCGTGATCAGCGTCGGGATGGCGCTGGTCCAGTTCACCGACTGGCGCGATGTCGCCCTGATCGCGGCGATCTTCGTCGCGGGCAACATCGTCGAGGGCTACGTCATCTATCCGCGCCTGCTCGGCGACCGGGTGGAGCTGCACGCGGTCTGGGTGCTGTTCGCGCTGTTCGCGGGCGGCGCGCTCCTGGGCTTCATCGGCGTGCTGCTCGCGGTGCCGGCCGCTGCGGCGATCGGCGTGGTCGCCCGCTACTGGCTGAAGCGCTACCGCGCGAGCGCGCTCTATCGCGACGAGGGCGGGGCGTGACCGGTCCGGGCCAGCTCGCCTTCGCCTTCCCCCCCGCCGTCTCCTACGCCGAGGCCGATTTCGTGCCGGCAGCCGCATCGGCCGAGGCGCGCGCCTGGCTCGCGCGCTGGCCCGGCTGGCCGTCCGGACGGCTGGCGCTCTGGGGGCCGGAGGGGGCGGGCAAGAGCCATCTCGCCGCGATCTGGGCGGCGCGCACGCAGGCGGCCGTGCTGCCGGCCGA
>NZ_VIKA01000111.1 GCF_006704265.1 Elioraea sp. Yellowstone
TCATACCAGCCCGCCGAAGGCTTGACCTTCGGCGGGCTGGTACGGGGTCATGTTCGCGCGCGGCCGCCCCACCAGCCCCGCGCGCGATACCCTCCGCACAAAGGTCGAGCCTTTGTGCGGAGGGTATCAGGCCGCCCTGCGCCGGGCCAGAACTCCCGAGGTGACGGCGTCGTGGCAGCGGTCGCAGAGGCCCGGATGGTCCGCATGCGTTCCGACCTCGGGCAGCACGCGCCAGCAGCGGTCGCATTTCAGGCCCGCGGCCCTGCCCGGCAGCACGAAGACGCCGGGAATGCCCTCGACCGAGAACCGGTTCTCCGCGCCTTCCAGCCGCTGGTGGGCGGACGGCGCGATCGTCATGCCGGAGGTGATGCAGATCTCGGCCCAACCCGCCGGGTCGAGCAGGGAACGATCGGGGTCCGGCAGGATCAGGGTGGGGGCCGCCTGGAGGGAGGCGCCGATCCGCCCCTCGGCGCGCTCGCGCTCGAGCGCGCCGGTCACCACGCGGCGGATCTCGCGGATGCGCTGCCAGCGCGCCGCCAGCGCCTCGTCGCGCCACCCCGGCGGGATCGCGGGGAAGGTCTGCAGATGCACGCTCTCCTCCTCGCCCGGGAAGCGCGCGAGCCAGGCCTCCTCGGCGGTGAACACCAGGACGGGCGCGAGCCAGGTGACGAGGCAGCGGAACACGTGGTCGAGCACCGTGCGGCAGGCGCGCCGGCGGGGCGAATCCGCGCGGTCGCAGTAGAGCGCATCCTTGCGGATGTCGAAGTAGAAGGCCGACAGGTCGGTCGTGCAGAACCCGTGCAGATCGGCGAACACGCCGGTCCACTCGAAACGGTCGGTCGCCTCGCGCACGCGGGTGTCGAGCTCGGCGAGTCGGTGCAGCACCCAGCGCTCGAGCTCGGGCATCCCGTCGAACGGCACGCGCTCGGCCTCGTCGAAGCCGTCCAGCGCGCCGAGCAGCCAGCGCAGCGTGTTGCGGATGCGGCGGTAGAGCTCGGCCTGCTGCTTCAGGATCTCGGGGCCGATGCGCAGATCCTCGGTGTAGTCGGAGGCCATCACCCAGAGCCGCAGGATGTCGGCGCCGTACTCGGCGATCACCTCCTGCGGGCTGACCGTGTTGCCGAGCGACTTCGACATCTTGCGTCCCTGCTCGTCGACGACGAAGCCATGGGTCAGGATGGCGTCGTAGGGCGCGCGGCCGCGCGTGCCGCAGGCCTCGAGCAGCGAGGAGTGGAACCAGCCGCGGTGCTGGTCCGAGCCCTCGAGATAGAGATCGGCCGGCCATTTCAGGTCCGGATTGCCCTCCAGCACGAAGGCGTGGGTCGCGCCTGATTCGAACCACACATCGACGATGTCGCGGACCTGCTCGTAGTCCCGGGCGTCGTAGGCGTCGCCGAGGAAGTCCTGCGCCGGGCGTGTCCACCAGGCGTCCGAGCCTTCCGCCTCGAAGATCGCCACCGTGCGCGCCATCACGGCCGGGTCGCGCAGCGGCTCGCCGGTGCGGCGATCGACGAAGATCGCGATCGGCACGCCCCAGGCGCGCTGGCGGCTGATGCACCAGTCGGGGCGCGAGGCGATCATCGCGCGGAGGCGGTTCTGGCCCTGGGGGGGCACGAAGCGGGTCGCCGCGATCGCGGCGAGGGCGGGCGCGCGCACGCCCTTCGCGCCGTCCATGGCGATGAACCACTGCGGCGTATTGCGGAAGATCAGCGGCGCCTTGGAGCGCCAGGAATGCGGATAGGCATGGACCAGCGTGCCGCGCGCGAGCAGGGCGCCCGCCTCGGCGAGCGCGGCGCAGACCGGATCCGCCGCCTCGTAGACGTGCACGCCGGCGAAGAGCGGCACATGGGCGAGGAAGGTGCCGTCATCGCCCACCGTGTCGGGCGTCGGCAGGCCATGCGCCTGGCCGAGCAGCCAGTCGTCCTCGCCGTGGCCGGGCGCGATGTGCACGAAGCCCGTGCCGGCCTCGGTGGTGACGAAGTCGCCCGGCAAGGCGGGAACGTCGAAATCGTAGCCACGGCCGCGCAACGGATGCGCGCAGACCGTGCCCGCGAGTTCGCGCCCCTTCAGCACCCGCCGCACCACGTGCTGGGTGATGCCGGCGGTCTTCGCGACCTCGGGCCAGAGCGGCAGCGCGACCAGCAGGTGCTCGCCCAGGCGTGCGGTCGCGCCCTCGGCCACGCCCTCGACCACCACGAGCGCGTAGTCGATGTCCTCGCCATAGGCGATCGCGCGGTTGCCGGGGATGGTCCAGGGCGTGGTGGTCCAGATCAGGATCGCGGCACCGGCGAGATCGGGTGGCGAGGGCGCAACGATCGGGAAGCGCACCCAGATCGTCGTCGATCTGTGGTCGTGGTACTCGACCTCGGCGTCCGCCAGCGCGGTCTTCTCCACCGGGCTCCACAGCACCGGCTTCGCACCGCGATAGAGCGATCCGTTCAGCAGGAACCTGCCGATCTCGCCCGCGATGATCGCCTCCGAGCGGAAGTCCATGGTGGCGTAGGGGTTCCACCAGTCGCCGGCGACGCCGAGGCGGATGAACTCCTCGCGCTGCACGCCGAGCCAGTGCGCGGCATAGGCGCGGCACTCGGCGCGGAACGCCACCGGATCGACCACGTCCTTGTCGCGGCCCGCGGCGCGGTACTGCTCCTCGATCTTCCACTCGATCGGCAGGCCGTGGCAGTCCCAGCCGGGCACGTAGTTGGCATCGTAGCCGGCCATCTGCTTGGCGCGGTTGATGACGTCCTTCAGCACCTTGTTCAGCGCGGTGCCGATATGGATGTGGCCGTTGGCGTAGGGCGGGCCGTCGTGCAGCACGAACTTCTCGCGGCCCCTGGAGGCGTCGCGCAGCCGCTTCCAGAGGTCCAGGCGCGCCCAGCGTTCGAGCAGGGCGGGTTCGCGCTTCGGGAGTTCCCCGCGCATGGGGAAGGGGGTCGAGGGCAGGAAGACGGTGTCGCGGTAGTCGCGCTTGCTCTCGCTCATCGCATCGGTCCGGTTGGAAGGCGTGGCGTGGGGCGGGACCCGGCGCTCTCAGCCGAGCGCCGGGACCGTAATTCGCGCGTGCCGCGACCTGTGCATGGGCGTCGGATACCGCCCCGCCCCGTTGCGGTCAACGAAAGGCGGGGTCACGACACCAGCTTGAGCGCGGCGACCCCGGCGACGATCACCGCGATCGCGCCGATCCGGGCGGCGGTCGCGGGCTCGTCGAACATCATCATCCCCGCGATCGCGGTGCCGGCAGCGCCGATGCCGACCCAGATCGCATAGGCGGTGCCGATCGGCAGGCTGCGCGCGGCGAGGCCCAGCAGGATCACGCTCGCGGCCATGGCGGCGACGGTCAGACCGGTGTGGACCGGCCGGGTGAGCGACAACCCGTGCGAGAGCTTGAGCCCGACCGCCCAGCCGATCTCGAGCAGGCCGGCGAGGACGAGGTAGAGCCAGGCCATCGCCCGGCTCAGCCGCCCGCCAGCAGCGCGCGCGCCTCCGCCGCGTCGCGCCGCATCTGCGCCACCAGCCCCTCCAGTGTCTCGAACCGCGCCTCGTCGCGCAGGAACGCATGCAGCCGCACCCGCATCGCCGCGCCGTAGAGGTCGCCCGCGAAGTCGAACAGGTGCACCTCGAGGAGCGGCTCGGGCAACGGGTTGACGGTCGGCCGCAGCCCGAGGCTCGCCACGCCGGGCCGCCACATGATCTCCCCGTCCGCGCCGGCCACGCCCGCCTCGACCGCGTAGATGCCGAGCCGCGGCGCGAGGTGCCGGCCGAGCGCGATGTTCGCCGTGGGAAAGCCCAGCGTGCGCCCCAGCGCCGCCCCGCGCGCCACCGTGCCGCGGATCTCCCACGCCCGGCCGAGGATCGCGGCCGCGCGCGCGCAGTCACCCGCCTTCAGCGCGTCGCGCACCGCGGTCGAGGACCAGACGAGCCCGTCGGGCGAGGCCGCCTCGGGCACGATCGACACGCCCATGCCGTGGGCCGGGCCGAGGGTCGCGAGCAGGGCGGGGTTGCCGGTGCGCTTGTGGCCGAAATGGAAGTCCGGCCCGCAGGCGAGGTGGCGCGCGCCCAGGCCCGCGGCCAGCACGGCGTCGATGAAGGTCTCGGCCGGCATGCGGCTGAAGGCGAGGTCGAAGGGGAGCTGGTAGAGGATCTCGACGCCGAGCGCGGCCAGCGCCTCGGCCTTGGCCTCGGCCAGGGTGAGGCGGAAGGGGGGATCGTGCGGGCGGAACACCTCGCGCGGGTGCGGCTCGAAGGTCAGCGCCGCGAGCGGGATGCCCCGCCCGTGCGCCGCCTCGGCGGCCGCGGCGATCACCGCGGCATGGCCGCGATGCACGCCGTCGAAATTGCCGAGCGCGACGGCAGCGCCGCGCGCGTCGGGCGGAAGGCCAGCGAAGTCCCGGAAGATGCGCACGGCCGGGACATGGCCCGCCACGGCCGCGGGGTCAATTCAGGCGGCGGCCACCTCCGGCGCGGCGGCGGCGCGCGCCGGCACCATCACCAGCGCCTCGCCCTCCACCACGGGCTTGCCCGCGACGGTGCAGACCGTGCGCAGCGTGGCGCGCTTCTTCTCCGGGTCGAGCCCGACCACCTCGCAGGTCGCCGTGACGGTGTCCCCGATCCGCACCGGCGCCTTGAACTTCAGGCTCTGCGCCAGATAGACCGTGCCTGGGCCGGGCAGCTTGGTGCCGAGCACGGTGGAGATGAAGGCGGCCGACAGCATCCCGTGCGCGATCCGCCCCTTGAAGACCGTCTTTTCGGCGTATTCCGCGTCCAGATGCACCGGGTTCATGTCGCCGGAGACGCCGGCGAACAGCACGATGTCGGACTCGGTCACGGTGCGGGAGAACGAGGCGCTCATGCCCTCGGACAGATCCTCGAAGTAGATGAACCCGTTGCCAGCCGCAACTGCCATGGAGTCTGTCCTTCCCTGCTGCCCGACTTGCCGCTTGCGGCGGCGCAGCATGTCCAAAACTACGCGAACGGTGCTGCCTGGACAAGCAGTCCAGCGCCGCGCAGCATGACCCGACTTCTGAAACAGAGGATGAACATCACCATGCCGGCGACCGATCCGGGCCCGTCCGAGGCGATCCTCGACGGCCTGCGCCAATGGGTCGAGATCGAGACCCCGACGACCGACCCGGCCGCGGTCAACCGCCTGATGGACCGGGCGGAAGTCGGGCTGCGGGAGGCCGGGGCCACGGTCGTGCGGATCGGCGGACGCGACGGCTACGGAGACATGCTCCGCGCGCGGATCGGCCATGCGGAAGGCAGGGGGATCCTGATCGCCGGCCATCTGGACACGGTCTGGGCGCACGGGACGCTTGCCGCCATGCCGTTCCGGATCGAGGGCGAGCGCGCCCACGGCCCGGGCATCTACGACATGAAGGCCGGGTCGTACCTGGCCTATCACGCGGTGACGTCGCTGCTGCGACAGAAGGTCGCAACCCGGCTGCCGATCACGCTGCTGCTGACCCCCGACGAGGAGGTCGGCAGCCCGACCAGCCGCGCGCTGATCGAGGCCGAGGCGCAGCGATCCGCCTATGTGCTGATCCCCGAGCCGGCGGGTCCGGGCGGGGCGGTGGTGACCGCGCGCAAGGGGGTGGGGCGGTTCGAGCTCGCCGTCACCGGGGTCGCGGCACATTCCGGCGGCAATTTCGAGGACGGCGCCTCGGCCGTGGTCGAGCTCGCCCACCAGATCCTGGCGATCAATGCCATGGTGGACCTGAAGCGCGGCATCACCACGAACGTCGCCCCGATCGCGGGCGGCACCCGGCCGAACGTGATCGCCCAGGAGGCGCGCTGCGAGATCGACCTGCGCGTGCCGACGGTCGAGGACGGCGAACGCTGCGCGGCGGCGATCCTGGGGCTCAGGCCGAGGAACCCGCGCTGCCGGGTGACGGTGACGGGATCGATGAACCGCCCGCCCTTCGCCGAGACCCCGGGCGTGCTCCGGCTCTACGAACAGGCGCGCGCGATCGCGGCGGGACTGGGCTTCGACCTGCCCAAGCAATCCCGCGGCGGCGGATCGGACGGCAACTTCACCGCGGTGATGGGCATCCCCACGCTCGACGGGCTCGGCTGCCCCGGCGCGGGCGCGCATGCCGACCACGAGCACATCCTGTGGCGCGAGCTCGCCCCACGCGCCGCGCTGATGCTCGGCCTCCTCGAGACGCTCCACTGAGCCTCATGCGCATCCTCGTCACCGGCGGGGCGGGCTTCATCGGCTCGGCCGTGGTGCGCCATCTCGTGCGCGAGGTCGGCGCGCGCGTGCTCAATCTCGACAAGCTCACCTACGCGGCCAATCTCGCTGCGGTCGAGAACGCCGTCTTCTCGCCCAACTACGGCTTCGTGAAGGCCGACATCGCCGATGGCGAGGCGGTCGGGCGCGCGATCGCCGAGTTCCGCCCCGACGCGATCGTGAACCTGGCCGCCGAGACGCATGTCGACCGCTCGATCGACGGCCCGCTCGCCTTCGTGCAGACCAACGTGCTGGGCACCGCCACGCTGCTGCACGAGGCCACGCGCTACTGGCGCGGCCTCGATGCGGAGGCGCGCGCGCGTTTCCGCTTCCTCCAGGTCTCGACCGACGAGGTCTACGGCGCGCTCGGCGAGGAGGGCGCGTTCACGGAAGCCTCGCCCTACCGGCCGAACAGCCCCTACGCCGCCTCCAAGGCCGGGGCGGACCATCTCGCGCGCGCCTGGTTCCGCACCTACGGCCTGCCGACGCTGATCTCGAACTGCTCGAACAACTACGGGCCCTGGCAGTTCTGGGAGAAGCTCATCCCGCTGATGACCATCAAGGCGCTGCGCGGCGAGGCCCTGCCGGTCTACGGCGACGGGCGGCAGGTGCGCGACTGGCTCCATGTCGAGGACCATGCGCGCGCGCTGCACGCGATCCTGACGCGCGGGCAGCCGGGCGAGACCTATCTCGTCGGCGGCGGCGAGGAGTGCCGCAACATCGACACCGTCGGCATGATCTGCGACCTCGTGGACGAACTGGCCGGGCCGCTGGCCGAGGGGCCGCGGCGGCGGCTGATCGCCTTCGTGCCCGACCGGCCGGGCCACGATTTCCGCTACGCGATCGACTGCACGCGGATCGCGCGTGAGCTCGGCTGGCGGGCGAAGCAGCGCCGCTTCGCCGACGGGCTGCGCGCGACCGTCGCCTGGTATCTCGAGCACCGCGACTGGTGGGAGGAGGGGATGCGCGTCCGCTACGATGGCGGCCGGCTCGGCGTCGCATGAGGGGCATCATCCTCGCCGGCGGGGCGGGCACGCGGCTGCACCCGATGACCAGCGTGCTCTCCAAGCAGCTCCTCCCCGTCTACGACAAGCCGATGATCTACTACCCGCTCAGCACGCTGATGCTGGCGGGGATCCGCGACATCCTGGTGATCACCACGCCCGAGCACGCCCCGCTGTTCCGTGCCCAGCTCGGCGACGGCTCGGCCTGGGGCGTGCGGCTCGCCTATGCCGTGCAGCCGAGGCCCGAGGGGCTGGCCCAGGCCTTCCTGATCGGCCGCGATTTCATCGCCGGCAGCCGCGTCTGCCTGATCCTCGGCGACAACATCTTCCACGGCGACGGGCTGCCTGCCCTGCTCGCCCGCGCCGCGGCCGCCGAGGAGGCCGTGGTGTTCGCCTATCACGTGCGCGATCCGGAACGCTTCGGGGTCGTCACCTTCGATCCGGCCTGGCGACCGGTCGCGATCGAGGAGAAGCCCCGGCAGCCGAAGTCCAACTGGGCGGTCACGGGGCTCTACTTCTACGGCCCCGAGGTGGCGGAGATGGCCGCGCGGCTGAAGCCCTCCGCGCGCGGCGAACTCGAGATCAGCGACCTGAACGCGGCCTACCTGGCCGAGGGGCGGCTCGCGGTGGAACGGCTCGGGCGGGGCTTCGCCTGGCTCGACACCGGCACGCCGGAGAGCCTGATCGAGGCGGCCGAGTTCGTCCGCTCGCTCGAGATGGTGCAGGGGCTGAAGGTCGCCTGCCCCGAGGAGATCGCCTGGCGCATGGGCTTCATCGATCGCGCCGCGGTGATCGCGGCGGCCGAGCGGCTCGGCAGGTCGGCCTATGGCGCCTATCTGCGCCGCCTGCTCGCCGAAGAGGGCTGGGCGGGGCGCGCTTGACCCGGGGCGGCCGCGCTGCCACCTCTGGGCGGAGCGGATCCGCCCGGTCCCGGAGCGCGGGGCGCCGGGCGGGCGAAGGAGCACGCCATGTTCATCGAGACCGAAGACACCCCCAACCCGGCGACCCTGAAGTTCCTGCCCGGGCGGACCGTGATGGCCGCGGGCACGGCCGACTTCCCGGGGCCGGAGGCGGCCGCAGCGAGCCCGCTGGCGCGCGCGCTGTTCGGGCTGCCCGAGGTCACGCGGGTGTTCCTCGGCGCGGACTTCATCACCGTCACCAAGACGCACGACGCCGACTGGTCGCTCCTGAAGCCGCAGGTGCTCGGCGTGATCATGGACCATTTCCTCTCCGGCCTGCCGGTGATCGAGGGCGAGACCGAGGAAGAGGCGTTCGAGGTCGCCGAGGAGGACCGCGAGATCGTCGCGCAGATCCGCGAGCTGATCGACACGCGCGTGCGCCCGGCGGTGGCGATGGACGGCGGCGACATCGTGCTGCGCGGCTTCCGCGACGGCGTGGTGCAGCTCCGCCTGCACGGCGCCTGCTCGGGCTGTCCGTCCTCGCGCGCGACGCTGAAGCACGGCATCGAGAACATGCTGAAGCACTACGTGCCGGAGGTCGTCGCGGTGCAGGCGGTGGAGTAGCCGTTGGCGCTGGATGACCGGTCGCTCGATCTGCTGTTCCGCGAGGCGCGCAGCGTCTCGGCCTGGCGGCCCGATCCGGTCACCGAGGACGAGCTGCGCCGCGTCTGGGAGCTGGCGCGGCTCGGCCCCACCAGCGCGAACTGCTCGCCCGCGCGCGTGCTGTTCCTGCGCAGCGCCGAGGCGAAGGAGAAGCTGAAGCCCGCGCTCTCGCGCGGCAATGTCGCGCGGACGATGGCCGCCCCCGTCACCGCGATCGTCGGCCATGACGTGGCATTCCACGACCTCCTGCCGCGGCTCTATCCGGAGGCGGATGCGCGGCGCTGGTTCGCCGGCGACGACGCGCTGCGCGAGGTGACCGCGTTCCGCAACGGCACGCTGCAGGGGGCCTATCTGATCCTGGCCTGCCGCGCGGTCGGGCTGGATTGCGGGCCGATGAGCGGGTTCGACAATGCGCTGGTGGACGAGCTCTTCTTCAGGGGCACGACGATCCGATCGAACTTCCTGCTGAACATCGGGCACGCGGACACCGCGCGACTGCCGCCGCGACGGCCGCGGCTCCGCTTCGAGGAAGCATGCAGGATCGTGTAGAGGCCCGGCGGCCGCGCCGCGGTCCCCGACCGGCGGGAGGCCCCCCCCCACGGGGCGCGCGAGCGGCACAGGCCCTGTCGCGGCTTGCCGCGATGGGTTCCCGGTTGCGGCCCCTCGCCCTGGTCCTCGTCCTGCTCGGCGCCCCCGCGCACGCGGTCATCGACCCGCGCGAGATGCTGCCCGACCCGGCGCAGGAAGCCCGCGCGCGCGAGATCGGCCGCGGGCTGCGCTGCCTCGTCTGCCAGAACCAGTCGATCGACGACTCCAACGCCGACCTCGCGCGCGACCTGCGCCGCATCGTGCGCGAACGCATCGCCGCCGGCGACAGCGACGCGGAGGTCGTCCGCTTCGTCACCGACCGCTACGGCGACTACGTGCTGCTGCGTCCGCCGGTGAACGCCGTCACGATCGGCCTCTGGGCGGCGCCGGCGCTGCTTCTGCTCGCCGGCGGCGCGGTCGCGGCCGCCTATCTGCGCCGTCGCCGCGCCGGGCCGGCCGAGGCCCCGCCGCTCTCGCCCGAGGAGCGGGCACGGCTGCGCGAGCTCGGCGCCGAATGATCGACTGGCTGGTCCTCGGCGCCGCCACCCTCGTCGCCGTGCTCGCCGTGCTCTGGCCGCTGCTGCGCCGCCCCCGTCCGCCGGCGCCGCGCGCGGCGCACGACGCGGCACTCTACCGCGCGCAGCTTGCCGAACTCGACCGCGACCGCGCGGAGGGCCGGCTCTCCGACGCCGAGCACCGCGATGCCGTCATCGAGGTGCAGCGCCGCCTGCTCGCCGCCGTGCCCGCGTCCGCCGCGGCCATTCCCGCCGCGCGCCCACCGGCCTACACCCGCTGGAGCATCGGCGCGATCGCGGCCGCCCTGCCGGCGCTTGCGCTGGCACTCTACCTGCCGCGCGGCGAGCCGGGGATGCCCGCCTTCCCGCACGCCGAGGTGCAGGCGGTACGCCAGGCCGAACGGGCCGAGACCGACGCGCTGCTCGCCCAGGTGCGCGCGCGCATCGCCGCGCTGCCGCCCGACAGCGAGGA
>NZ_VIKA01000112.1 GCF_006704265.1 Elioraea sp. Yellowstone
GCCGCGACCGCCGCCGGCGCTTCGCTCGCCGCGCTGCGCGCCGCCACCGGCGCGGCCGCCGCCGCGCCCGCGCGGCCCGAGACGCTGGTGGGCTACGCCAACCTCACGCTCGAGCAGATGGTGCGCGAGGAGATCCGCCCGCTGCTCAAGGCCTGGCTGGACGAGAACCTGCCGCCGCTGGTCGAGCGGCTGGTGAAGGCCGAGCTCGAGCGCATCGCGCGCGGCTGATCCGCGCGGCGGTGCGCGTCAGCCGCACGCCGGCGAGGCGTCCGGCGGATCGCCGGGCAGGGCAGGATTTCCGCCTTGCCGGCTTGACGCCCAGGCACGCGGCGCGGCCCAATCCCGCCCCCGCGCAGGAGACCCCGTGGAAATCGCCGTTCCGTCCGCCATGCTCGACAAGACCTTTCCGCACGCCGAGGTGGAGCGCCGCCACTACGCGCGCTGGGAGGCGTCGGGCCTCTTCTCCGCGCGGCCCGAGAGCAAGGCACGGCCCTACTGCATCGTCATCCCGCCGCCGAACGTCACCGGCTCGCTGCACATGGGGCACGCGCTCAACAACACGCTGCAGGACGTGCTGATCCGCTGGCGGCGCATGGCCGGGGACGATGCGCTGTGGATGCCGGGCACCGACCATGCCGGCATCGCCACGCAGATGGTGGTGGAACGGCAGCTCGCCGAGCAGGGGATCAGGCGCCAGGATCTCGGTCGCGACGAGTTCGTCCGCCGCGTCTGGCAGTGGAAGGAGCAGTCGGGCGGCACGATCACCGCGCAGCTCCGCCGCCTCGGCGCCTCGCTCGACTGGCCGCGCGAGCGCTTCACCATGGACGAGGGGCTCTCCCGCGCGGTGACGGAGGTGTTCGTCAGCCTCTACCGCCAGGGCCTGATCTACCGCGCCAAGCGGCTGGTGAACTGGGACCCGAAGTTCCACTCCGCGATCTCCGACCTCGAGGTCGAGAACCGCGAGGTGAAGGGGCATCTCTGGCACATCCGCTATCCGATCGAGGGCGAGGAGGGCCGCTTCATCGTCGTCGCCACCACGCGGCCCGAGACGATGCTGGGCGACACGGGTGTCGCCGTGCATCCCGAGGACGACCGCTTCCGCGATCTCGTCGGGCGGCACGCGATCCTGCCGCTCGTGGGCCGGCGCCTGCCGATCGTCGCCGACGCGCACTCCGACCCCGCCAAGGGCTCGGGGGCGGTGAAGATCACGCCGGCGCACGACTTCAACGATTTCGAGGTCGGCCGGCGGCACGGCCTCGAGGTCGTCAACATCCTCGACCGCGACGCGAGGCTGCTCGACGATCCGCTGATCCCGGCGCCGTATCGCGGGCTCGACCGGTTCGAGGCGCGCAAGCGGATCGTCGCCGACCTGGAGGCGGCCGGGCTGATCGAGAAGATCGAGCCGCATACCCACACCGTGCCGCACGGTGATCGATCCGGTGCCGTGATCGAGCCCTACCTGACCGACCAGTGGTTCGTGGACGCCAAGACGCTGGCCGCCCCCGCGATCGCCGCGGTCGAGCGCGGACGGACGCAGTTCGTGCCGCGCCAGTGGGAGAACACCTTCTTCGCCTGGATGCGCGACATCCAGCCCTGGTGCATCTCGCGCCAGCTCTGGTGGGGCCACCGGATCCCGGCCTGGTACGCGCCGGACGGCGCGATCTTCGTCGCCCATGACGAGGCCGAGGCGAGGCGTCTCGCCGCCGCGGCCTGCGGACACGAGGTCGAGCTCCGGCGCGACCCCGACGTGCTCGACACCTGGTTCTCCTCGGCGCTCTGGCCGTTCTCGACGCTCGGCTGGCCGGAGAGGACACCCGAGCTTGCGCGCTACTACCCCGGCGAGGTGCTGGTCACCGGCTTCGACATCATCTTCTTCTGGGTCGCGCGGATGATGATGATGGGGCTGCACTTCATGAACGACGTGCCGTTCCGCACGGTGTACGTCCACGCGCTGGTGCGCGACGAGCGCGGCCAGAAGATGTCGAAGTCGAAGGGGAACGTGATCGATCCCCTGGAGCTGATCGAGAGGTACGGCGCGGACGCGCTGCGCTTCACGCTCACTGCCATGGCCGCCCAGGGGCGCGACGTGAAGCTGTCGCCGCAGCGGGTGGAGGGCTACCGCAACTTCGCCACCAAGCTGTGGAACGCTGCGCGGTTCTGCCAGATGCATGGCTGCGTGCCGGTGCCGGGATGGGCCCCCGCCTCGGCGCGGGCGACGCTCAACCGCTGGATCCTCGGCAGGCTCGCCGAGGCCGCGCGGGCCGCCACCGAGGCGCTGGAGCAGTTCCGCTTCGATGCCTACGCGAACGAGCTCTACCACTTCGTCTGGGGAACGTTCTGCGACTGGTACCTCGAGCTCGCCAAGCCCGCGCTCGCGGGAGGCGACGCGGCGCTGCGGGAGGAGACGCGCGCGGCGGCCGCCTTCGTGCTGGATGCGACGCTCGCGCTCCTGCACCCGGTGATGCCCTTCGTCACCGAGGAGATCTGGCACGCCATGGCCGACCGCGGGCCGGGACCCTGCGAGGGACGGCGGACCCTGATGGTCGAGCCCTGGCCCGATCCGGGGTCCCTGCCGCGCGACCCGGCGGCCGAGGCGGAGGTGGAGTGGGTGGTGCGGCTGATCTCCGAGGTGCGCGCGATCCGCAGCGAGAGCGGCGTGCCGCCCGGCCGCGCGATCCCGCTCGCGCTCAAGGACGCGGCGCCGGCGACGCTCGCGCGGCTTGACCGCTGGCGCGAGCCGGTCCTGCGGCTTGCGCGCCTCTCCGAGGCCGCGCCGCTCGCGGGCGAGGTGCCGAGGGGGGCCGCCCAGGCGGTGCTGGACGAGGCGACGCTGGTGCTGCCGCTCGCCGACGTGATCGACCTCGCCGCCGAGCGCGCGCGTCTCGCCAAGGAGATCGCGCGCCACGCGGACGAGTTGAGGCGGCTCGACGCGAAGCTCGCGAACCCCGACTTCGTCGCGCGCGCAGCCGAGGAGGTGGTGGAGGAGAGCCGCGAGAAGCGCGCGGCCGCGGCCGCGGCGAAGGCGCGGCTCGAGGCCGCGCTCGCGCGCCTCGCGGTGTGACGGCGATCGATCGAGGGGAAGGGGAACGCCCGATGACAGGACAGACCTGGGACAAGAGCCGCCTGCCGAGCCGGCATTCGACCGTCGGGCCGGGCCGCGCGCCGCACCGCAGCTACTACTACGCGATGGGGCTCTCGAAGGAGGAGATCGCGCAGCCCTTCGTCGGCGTCGCCACCTGCTGGAACGAGGCGGCACCCTGCAACATCGCGCTCGCCCGCCAGGCGCAGAGCGCCAAGCGCGGCGTGGCCGAGGCCGGCGCCACCCCGCGCGAGTTCTGCACCATCACCGTGACCGACGGCATCGCGATGGGGCACCAGGGGATGAAGTCCTCGCTCGCCTCGCGCGAGGTGATCGCGGACTCGATCGAGCTCACCGTGCGCGGCCACGGCTACGACGCGCTGGTCGGGCTCGCGGGCTGCGACAAGACCCTGCCCGGGGTGATGATGGCGATGCTCAGGCTCAACGTGCCATCGGTGTTCATGTATGGCGGCTCGATCCTGCCCGGCAAGTTCCATGGCCGCGACGTCACCGTGCTCGACGTGTTCGAGGCGGTCGGCCAGCACGCCGCCGGCCGGATCACCGATGCGGAGCTCGAGGAGCTCGAGCGCGTCGCCTGCCCCGGCGCCGGCGCCTGCGGCGGCCAGTTCACCGCCAACACCATGGCGATGGTCTCCGAGGCGATCGGGCTCGCGCTGCCCGGTTCGGCCGGCGCGCCCGCGCCGGTCGAGGAGCGCGACGTCTATGCGCTGCGCTCGGGCCAGGCCGTGGTGGAGCTGATCCGCAAGAACATCCGCCCGCGCGACATCGTCACCCGCGAGGCGCTGGAGAACGCCGCCGTCGTGGTCGGCGCCACCGGCGGCAGCACCAACGCCGCGCTGCACCTGCCGGCGATCGCGCACGAGGCGGGGATCCGCTTCACGCTGCGCGACGTGGCTGCGATCATGAAGCGCACCCCCTATATCGCCGACCTCAAGCCCGGCGGGCGCTACGTCGCGGCGGATGTGCATCGGATCGGCGGCGTGCCTGTGGTGATCAAGGCGCTGCTCGACGCGGGCCTGCTGCACGGCGACTGCCTGACCGTCACGGGCAGGACGCTCGCCGAGAACCACAAGGACGTGGTGTTCCCGACCGACCAGGACGTGGTGCGGCCCGTGTCGAACCCGCTCTCGCCCACGGGCGGGGTGGTCGGGCTGTTCGGCAACCTCGCGCCGGACGGGGCGATCGTGAAGGTCGCGGGCATGAAGTCGCTGCGCTTCGAGGGCCGCGCGCTCTGCTTCGACTGCGAGGAGGACGCCTTCGCGGCCGTGCAGGCGCGCGCCTACCAGCCCGGCGACGTGATCGTGATCCGCTACGAGGGACCGAAGGGGGGGCCGGGGATGCGCGAGATGCTCTCCACCACCTCGGCGATCTACGGCCAGGGCATGGGCGACAAGGTGGCGCTGATCACCGACGGGCGCTTCTCCGGCGCGACGCGCGGCTTCTGCATCGGCCATGTCACGCCCGAGGCGGCGGTGGGCGGGCCGATCGCGCTGCTGCGCAACGGCGACCGGATCGTGATCGACGCCGAGAAGGGCACGCTCGAGGTCGATCTCTCGGGCGAGGAGCTCGACCGGCGCCGGGCGACATGGCAGCCGCGCGAGACGATCTACACCTCGGGCGCACTGTGGAAATACGCCCAGCTCGTCGGGCCGGCGCACGAGGGCGCGGTGACCCATCCCGGCGCGCGCGCCGAACGGCACGTCTACGCGGATCTGTAGCGCAGATCCCGATCAGGCGGACTCACCTGATCGGATGAAGATGCGCACCGGAGAACGCCGGAGCCGGTTCCGACCCGCCGGAACCGGCTCCAGCCGCGCGCCGTCCGCCTCCGGCGGTGCCGCCGGTCAGCCCGGCGCCATCTCGGCGCGGATGCGGCGGGCCGCCGCGACCATGTTGGCGAGCGCCGGGCGCACCTCCTCCCAGCGCCGGGTCTTCAGCCCGCAATCCGGATTGACCCAGAGCCGGTCGGCCGGGATGCGGCTCCTTGCGACCGCGATCAGACGCGCCATCTCCTCGACCGTCGGCACACGTGGGCTGTGGATGTCGTACACGCCCGGGCCGATCTCGTTCGGATATTCGAACGAGACGAAGGCGTCGAGCAGCTCCATGCGGCTGCGCGCCGTCTCGATGCTGATCACGTCCGCATCCAGCGCGGCGATCTCGGCGATGATGTCGTTGAACTCGCTGTAGCACATGTGGGTGTGGATCTGGGTGGCGTCGTCCGCGGCGCCGGCAGCGAGCCGGAAGCAGTCCACCGCCCAGGCGAGATAGTGCGGCCGGTCGGCGCGCCGCAGCGGCAGGCCCTCGCGCAGGGCCGGCTCGTCGATCTGCACGATGCGGATCCCCGCCGCCTGCAGATCGGCCACCTCGTCGCGGATCGCCAGCGCAAGCTGGCGGCAGACGGTCTCGCGCGGCAGGTCGTCGCGCACGAAGGACCATTGCAGCATCGTCACGGGGCCGGTGAGCATGCCCTTGACGGGCTTCGCGGTGAGCGACTGGGCGTAGGCGGCCCAGGCGACGGTGATCGGCGCGGGACGCGCGACATCGCCCCAGATGATCGGCGGGGCGACGCAGCGGCTGCCGTAGGACTGCACCCAGCCGTGCCTGGTGACGGCGAAGCCGGTCAGTCGTTCGCCGAAATACTTCACCATGTCGTTGCGCTCGAACTCGCCGTGCACCAGCACGTCGAGGCCGATCTCCTCCTGCCAGGCGATCGCCTCGGCGATCAGGCGCTTCATCGCCGCTTCGTACTGCGCATCGTCGATGCGGCCGGCGGCATGGTCGGCGCGCAGTCGCCGCACCTCCTCGGTCTGGGGAAAACTGCCGATCGTGGTGGTGGGCAGGGGGGGCAGCGGGATGCTGAGCCGCTGCGCTGCGCGGCGCACGGCGTAGGGGCTCGCCCGGCCGGCGCGCTCGGCGGCAACGAGGCGACGGGCGACCGCCGCGTCGTGCACGCGGGCCGAGCGCCGGCGCGCCTCGATCGCGGCGTCCGAGGCCCGGAACGCCGCGGCTGCCGCTGGCTCTCCCTCCTCGAGGGCGCGCGTGAGGGCAGCGATCTCGGCGAGCTTCTGCACGGCGAAGGCGAGCTGTGCCTTCACCTCCGGATCCAGCGCGTCCTCGGCGTCGAGGTCGATCGGGACGTGCAGGAGCGAGCAGGACGGCGCGACCATGAGCCGACGCGTGCCGCGCCGCTGCGCGACCAGCCGCAGGGTCGCCAGAGCGGCGCGCATGTCGGCGCGCCAGACATTGCGGCCGTCGATCACGCCGAGCGAGAGCCAGAGCTGTTCGGGGGCACGCTCCAGCACCGCCTCGAGGTCGGCGCCGCCGCGCACGAGGTCGAGATGCAGCCCGGCCACGGGCAGGGCCAGCGCGGTCGCGAGGTTGTCGGCCATGGGTCCGAAATAGCTCGCGACCAGCAGGGAGAGTTTCGGGGCGGCCGCGGCGAGCGCGGCATAGGTGCGGGTCAGCGCGGCGCGGTCGTCGTCCGTCAGATCGAGCGCAAGACAGGGCTCGTCCATCTGCACCCAGATCGCGCCGGCTTCGGCCAGTCCGGCGAGGATGGCGCCGTAGACGGGCACCAGCGTGTCGATCAGCGCGAGCGGGTCGGAGCCATCCTCGCTCTTCGCGAGCTTGAGGAACGTGACAGGCCCGAGCAGCACCGGGCGGGTGCGCAGGCCGTGCGCCAGCGCCTCCTCGAAGGCGGCGCGCGGCCGGTTCTCGGTCAGCACGAAGCGCTGATCCCGCCGCAGGACGGGGACGAGGTAGTGGTAGTTGGTGTCGAACCACTTGGTCATCTCGAGCGCGGGCAGGCCGGGGGCTATGCCCGCGGCGGCTTCGGCGGCGGTGCCGCGCGAGCCGCGGGCGAGCGCGAACATGGTCGCGCAGGAGACCGGCCCACCGTCCCAGCCGTAGCCGGGCGGGATCGCGCCGAGCATGCAGGCGGTGTCGAGCACGTGGTCGTAGAGCGCGAAGTCGTTGCAGGGGACGTGGCTGATGCCGAGGCGGCGCTGGCGGTCCCAGTGGGCGGCGCGGAGGCGGGCGGCCTCGGCGAGGAGGTCGGCCTCGGCGAGGCGGCCGGACCAGTGCGCGTCGAGCGCGGTCTTGAGGGCGCGGCGTTCTCCGATCCTGGGAAAGCCGAGATTGGTGGCGATGGCCATCGTGCGGGTGCTCCATGCGCCGGTCCACCCCGCCCGGCGGTGAGGTTGCGGGTGCGTGACGGCAGGTCTCCTGGCTTGCGGGTCGTCGAGGCGGCGCCGACCTTCCCGGGACGCGTCCCAGTGGTTGCCCGCGCGGGGCGAGGCGCGGCCTCTCGCCGCTGACAGTTGCGGGGGCAGCCGCCGACTGACCCCGCGGGGGGTTGCACGGCGTTCCCTCTTGCGCCGGCTCGCGCCGGACCATCACACATATAAACATATCCTGATATATCTGGATCAATCAAGCATGGCAGCCTGACAGGGCGGAACCGCCCCCTGTGCGACCGCAGCCCGCCACGCGTCGCGCCCCTCGCCGAGGCCAGTGTGCGGGCGCCGGGCCGGAAACACGCCACGCCTCCCAGTTGCGGCCGCGACCCGCGCGGCCGGCCGATGCCGGAACCCGGCTGCTCAGGCCTGAGATGAGCCCTGGGAGATGCCCGCGTCCCGGATCAGCGATCCGGCCTCCCCGTCCCGCCGGCTCCCGCCACGACGACCTGCCGCCGAGGGCCGATCCCTCGGCGGGTGGGGATCACGCCGCCAGGGCGCACCAGACCGGCGTGTGGTCCGAAGGGCTGTCCTTGCCGCGCAGGCCGCGATCCACCGCGCAGGCGGCGAGCCGCTGCGCGGCGTGCGGCGAGAGCAGCAGGTGGTCGATGCGCATGCCGTGATCGCGCAGCCAGGCGCCGGCCTGGTAGTCCCAGTAGGTGTAGCCCGCCTCGTCGGGATGAAGCGCGCGGAAGGCGTCGGTCCAGCCCTGCCAGAGGATCGTCCGCCAGGCGGCGCGACTCTCCGGCTGGAGCAGCGCATCCGCCGCCATCGCGCGCTCGTCCCACACATCGAGCGCGGTCGGGCAGACGTTCCAGTCGCCGCCGAGCACCACCGCGCGCTCCTCCGCGAACAGCGCCGCCGCGTGCGCGGCCATACGCCGCATCCAGGCGAGCTTGTAGGCGAACTTCTCGCCGCCCACCGGATTGCCGTTCGGCGCGTAGAGCGAGGCGACCACCACGTCGCCGATCTCGGCTTCAAGATAGCGCGCCTGCGCGTCGTCCTCTCCCGGCAGCCCATGCCGGCGCAGGGTGGCCTTGGTGCGGCTCAGGATCGCCACCCCGTTGTAGCCCTTCTGCCCGGCGACGAGGGCATGATAGCCGGCCTCCTCCACCTCCGGCCGCGGGAACCCCTGCTCCTCGACCTTCAGCTCCTGCAGCAGCACCACCTCGGGCGCGTCCTCGGCGCGCAGATAGTCGAGCAGGTGGGCCTTGCGCGCGCGCACCGAGTTGACGTTCCAGGTCGCGATCCTCACCGCGCGGCCGGTCAGATCGAGAACGAGGTGCCGCAGCCGCAGGAGGCGGTGGCGTTCGGGTTGCGCACGGTGAAGTGGGCGGCGATCAGCCCGTCGTCGTACTCCACCTCCGCCCCGGCGAGCAGGTCGAGCGAGACCTCGTCCACCACCAGCTTCACCCCGTCGCGCTCGAACACATGGTCATCCTCGTTGAGCGTCGCATCCAGCGCGAAGCCGTACTGGAACCCCGAACAGCCGCCGCCCGAGACGGTGAGCCTGAGCATCAGCGCCGGGTTGCCTTCGGCGGCGATGATCTCGGCCAGCCGGCGCGCGGCCGAGGCCGAGAGCGTGACGATGCGCGGCGGCGCGTCGAGCGTGTCCATCAAGGCACCTCCGCCGGGAAAGATCGGCACGCCCGGCCACGGTGTCAAACGCGGTGACCGCGCGCCGTTGCGCCGCGGCGGTGCCGGGGAGGATGATCCGCGCCGATGTCCGCCCGCTACCCTCACCCGCTCGCGCCCTGGGCCGTGCCGCCCGACCGCACCCGCGGCCGCCAGTTCCCCGAACGGCCGAGCGAGGGCCGCGGCCCGTTCCAGCGCGACCGCGACCGGATCATCCACGCCACCGCCTTCCGCCGCCTCAAGCACAAGACCCAGGTCTTCGTCGCGCATGAGGGCGACCACTACCGCACGCGGCTGACGCACTCGCTCGAGGTGGCGCAGATCGCCCGGTCGATCGCGCGCCGGCTGGCGCTGAACGAGGATCTCGCCGAGGCGCTGGCGCTCGCCCACGACCTCGGCCATCCGCCCTTCGGCCATGCCGGCGAGGAGGCGCTGAACCAGGCCATGGCGGCCGAGGGCGGCTTCGACCACAACGCCCAGGCGGTCCGCGTGGTGACGGTGCTCGAACGCCGCTATCCGGGCTTCGACGGACTGAACCTCACCTGGGAGACGCTCGAGGGCCTGGCCAAGCACAACGGCCCGGTCGCGGCGCCGCATCCGCGACTCGCCGCGTTCTGCGCAGCGTTCGATCTCGAACTCGACTCCTGGCCCTCGGCCGAGGCGCAGGTCGCGGCCCTCTCCGACGACATCGCCTACACCAACCACGATCTCGACGACGGGCTGCGCGCGGGAATGTTCGCGCTCGACGAGCTGCGCGCCCTGCCGCTTGCCGGCGCGGCGATCGCGGAGGCCGAGGCGGCCTATCCGGGAATCGCGCCGGATCGGCTCCAGCACGAGATGATCCGCACCCTGATCGGCGCGATGGTGGACGACGTCGTCGCCGAGGCCCGTGCGCGCCTGGAGGGCGCCGCTCCCGGCTCGGTCGAGGCGGTGCGCGCGCTGGGTGCGCCGGTGGTGGCGTTCTCGGCGCCGATGGCGGCGGCGAACGCGGAGATCAAGGCGTTCCTGATGGCGCGCATGTACCGCCATCACCGCGTCAACCGCATGACCGCCAAGGCGCGCCGCGTGGTGCGCGAGCTGTTCGAGGCGTTCCGCGCCGATCCCGGCTGCCTGCCGGCGGAGTGGCAGGGCGGGGACGTGACCTCGGTCTGCGACTACGTGGCCGGGATGACCGACGGGTATGCGCTCGACGAGCACCGGCGGCTCTTTGACGTGACCACCAGAGCCTGACAGAAGGGCGGGGGGGGGGGGGGGGCCCCCCCCCCCCCCCCCCCCCGGGGGGCGGGGCCGCCCGCGCGGCGGGCGCCCCGCCCGGGGGGGGGGGGGGGGGGGGGGGGGGGGGGCGGGCCCCCCCCGGGGGTTGGGGGGGGGGA
>NZ_VIKA01000113.1 GCF_006704265.1 Elioraea sp. Yellowstone
TCGGTCAGCGCGGCCTCAACATCATGCAGTTCTGCAAGGAGTTCAATGCCGCAACCCAGGCGATGGAGCCGGGCACGACGACGCCAACCGCGAGGGCGACATGATCGGCGCCCTCGACGGCCCGATGGAGGCGCTGCGCGCGGCGCTGGCCGGCAAGCCGGCCCGTGCGACGCGCGGTCGGGCCACGGAGCGGACCGACGGCGCGCCGCGCGGGCCGCGCGAGGGCACCAAGCGGGAGACGGTGCTGGCGATGCTCCGCCGCCCCGAGGGGGCGACGGTGGCGCAGATCTGCGAGGCGACGGGCTGGCAGCCGCACACGGTGCGGGGGTTCTTCGCGGGCCTCAAGCGCCGCCAGGGCATCACCGTGATCGCCGCCGAGCGCATCCGCCAGGTCGGTCCGAACAAGGAAGGCGCGAAGGGGTCCTACTCGATCTATCGCATCGCCGAGTAAGCATTCTCGCGATCGATCACGCCGCCGCTCGCGCCCAGCGGGCGGCGGCGACATCGCTGAACGCCCGCTCCTCCCCGGCCAGCACCGCGGAGCTGCCAGTGAAGTCCTGCCAGCGCCGCACCGCCACATCAACGTAGCGGGGGTCGATCTCCATCGCGAGGCAGGCGCGTCCGGCGGTCTCCGCGGCGATGATGGTGCTGCCGCTGCCGCAGAAGGGCTCGTAGGCCGCCTCCCCCGGGGCGCTGTTGTTCAAGATCGGCCGGCGCATGCATTCCACGGGCTTCTGCGTGCCGTGCACGGTCGCCGCGTCCTCGTCGCCGCCGGTGCCGATCGGCCACAGCGTCGCCTGGTCCCGCGCCCCCTGCCAGTGCCCCGTCGCGCCCTTGCGCACCGCGTAGAGGCAGGGCTCGTGCTGCCAGTGGTAGTCCCCCCGCCCCAGCACGAAGCGCGGCTTGGCCCAGACGATCTGGCTGCGCACCGCGAAGCCGGTCGCCTCGAGGCTCTCGATCACGATGCGGGCGTGCACGCCGGCGTGCCAGACGTAGGCGACGTCGCCCGGGAACAGCGCCCAGGCCTCGCGCCAGTCGGCGCGGTCGTCGTTGGCCACCCGGCCGGTGCGCATCGTCGCCGAGACGCCGGCCTCGTTCCGCCACTCAGGGTCGTAGTTCACCCCGTAGGGAGGATCCGTGACCATGAGGTGCGGCCGCGCACCATCCAGCAGCCGCGCGACATCGCTGGCCCTGGTGCTGTCGCCGCAGAGCAGCCGGTGCGGGCCGAGGAGCCAGAGGTCGCCGGGCCGGGTGACCGGTTCGGCCGGCGGCTCGGGCGCCGGGACGTCGGGATCGCCGGCGGGCGCCGCCGGCGCGTCGGGCTCCGCCTCGGACAGCAGCCGGTCGAGCGTGGCGCCGTCGAAGCCGATCAGGCCGAGGTCGAACTCGTCGGTGCGCAGGGCGCGCAGCTCGGCGGCGAGCAGGCTCTCGTCCCAGGTCGAGGTCAGCGCCAGCTGGTTGTCGGCGAGGCGATAGGCCCGCGCCTGCGCCTCGGTCAGATGCGACAGGCGGATCGCCGGGACCGCCTCGAGGCCGAGCGCCCTGGCGGCCAGGATGCGGCCGTGGCCGGCGATCAGCACACCCGCATCGTCCACCAGCACCGGCACGGTGAAGCCGAACTCGCCGATCGAGGCGGCCAGCTGCGCCACCTGCTCGGGCGGGTGCTGCCGCGCATTCGCCGCATAGGGGACGAGCGAGGCGACCGGCAGCCGCTCCACGCGCAGATCAGGCAGCATGCGCCGCCTCCCCCGCCTGGACGGCGTCGCCCGCACGCGCCGCGGCGACGGCGTCGTAATCGCGCCCGTCGTCGGCCAGCGTCACCGGCAGTGCGGGATGCAGCATCCGCCAGCGGGCAATCGCCAGGTCGACATAGGCAGGAGCAAGCTCGATGGCGCGGACGCGCCGCCCAGTGCGCTGCCCCGCCAGGATGGTCGTGCCGGAGCCGCCGAACGGCTCGAACACGGTGTCGCCCTCGTCCGTGTAGGCGCGCATCAGGAACTCGGGCAGCGCAACCGGGAACACCGCCGGATGCTCCGTCTCGATGCCACGGCCCTTGTGGCGGGTGATGCGCAGCACGGCATCGGGGATGCGCATCTCCTGCACCGGCAGGCCGATGTGGGTGTAGGCCTTCACCGCGCCGTCGGCGGCGCGCAGCCCGCTGCCCTTGTTCGGCGTGCCGGCCCATTTGCAGGGCACGATCTTGTTGGGCGGCCGCGCCTCGCGGTTGAAGTGGAACACCAGCTCGAAGGCCGGCGCGAGGCGGCCGTTCCAGTCCCCCGGCAGGCCGGGCCCCTGGTCCCAGGCGTAGAGGGCGAAGCGCCGCCAGCCCTGGCCGCGCATCCCGTCGAGCCAGCCCTGCCAGTAGGGCTGCCATTCGCCGTCGCGGTGGATCAGGCCGAGGTTCACCAGCACCTGGCCGTCCGGCCGCAGGGCGGCGCCGAGATGCCGGAAGACCCCCTGCATCAGGGCGTCCCAGTCCGAGACGCCGCCGGTGGTGTAAGCGCGCTGGTTGCCGTAGGGCGGCGAAGTGAAGAGCAGCGCCGCGCGCTCCGTCTCCATCACGCGGGCGACCGAAGCCGCATCGGTGCTGTCGCCGCAGAGCAGCCGGTGCGCGCCAAGCAGCCAGAGGTCGCCCGGGCGGGTGACCGCCTGGCGCGGGGGCACGGGCTCGGCGTCGCCCGGGTCCTCGGCCGCCTCGCCCTCCCCCACCCCCTCGTCTGGCGGGTTGCCGGCGGCAACCGCCGGGCTGGCAACCGCCCCGTTGCCAGGCTCGGTTGCCACCGCCTCCAGCCCGGCGAGCAGCCGCTCGATCTCCGCGCCGTCGAAGCCGGTGAGCGCCAGGTCGATGCCGCCCATCTCCTGCAGCTTCGCCACCTCGGTGGCCAGCAGCGCCTCGTCCCATCCCGCGTTCAGTGCGATGCGGTTGTCGGCCAGGCGATAGGCGGCCTTCTGCGCCTCGGTGAGGCCGGCCCGCACGATGGTGGGGACGGTGTCGAGGCCAAGGGACTGCGCCGCCAGCAGCCGGCCGTGGCCGGCGATGAGCTCGCCGCGCTCGTCCACCAGCACCGGCGCGACGAAGCCGAACTCGAGGATGCTGGCCGCGATCTGCGCCACCTGCTCGGGGGAATGCGTGCGCGCGTTGCCGGCATAGGGCAGCAGCGAGGCGACCGCGCGCGCCTCGACGGCGCTCGCAGACCATGGGGCCTGGGGCATCTGCACCTGCGTGATCGTGGAATGGTGGCCGGCGCGGCTGGCAACCTGGCAACGCTGGCAACCTGGAAAACTGGCCTGGCGCTAGAAACCTTGCGCGCTTCCGCGTCCCGCATACGCCAGGCCCAGGAAGGACCCTGCGGCTCGCGAGCCACTGTCTCGATCGAGCGACGCTGTGGCTGGTCGGCCGCTTCGCGCTCGCGCATCTTCAAGTTGGCCGCAGGATAGGACAGACGGATTCCAGGGCGCAACGCGACATTTCCGCGCAGGCGTTCCTTTGTTTTCGCTCCGAAGCCGGGTCACGGCGTGCGGCCGTCACGCCGCCCTCGTCCGCGGCACGAGGCCGAAGTGCCCCGCCAGCACACCGAGCGTTGCGACCAGCATGCCCTGCGCCTGCGGCGGCGAGACCGGCCGCCCTCCCCAGCCCTGGCGCGTCGCCCACTCGCGCACCGACATCTCGAGGCCGAGCACGTGCCAGGCGCAGGAGCCGGCGGCGCTGTCGTGACCGCCCAGCGCGTCGAGCGCCTCGGCCACGCGCCGTCGCGCGTCCATGGCGCGCTCGGACAGCGCGTCGGCGGTCCGGCCTGGCAGGCGCAGCAGGGAGGCGCGCACCATGCCGTCCAGCGCGGCGCGCCGGAACAGCACCCGGAAGCAGCCGCCCGCATCGTGCATCTCCTGGGTGATGGTGCCGTTGGCGAGCATCAGGCCAAGGGTGTCGATGGCGCGGCGGTGCAGCACCGGCGTGCCGGTTTCCGGATCGGCCTCGCGCACGGGCTCGGAGAAGCCGCCGTGCTGCAGCCGCCACCGGCTCGGCAGGGCGAGGCTCTCCTCCCGGGTGCGGGCCTTCTTCTTGCGCTTACCGGCCATGGCTCGGGCCTCCTGTGCGCGGCCCCCAGCGCCGCGTGGCCTCGTTGACGACCGCCTGGCGGAGCCAAGGGTCGGTGATGTCCTCGACGCTGAGCGAGACCACGCCCTGCTCGCGCCAGACGCGCCGGCGCATGGCCTCGAGATCGGCGGCGTTGGCGGGGCTCGGCTCGCGGCCGAGCGGACAGCGCGGGAGCGCCGGCGCGCCGGGCAGCCTCACTGGACACCGCTCCGGGCGTCGATCGCCCACAGCAGCAGGGCGAGGGCATCCGCCTCATTGTCGTCCGCCGGCGCGAAGCCGCGCGCCCGCATGGCGGCGATCACCGCCTCCTTCGGTGCATTGCCCTTGCCGGTCGCGAAGCGCTTGATCGTGCCGACCGGGACGCCCTGGTAGGGGACGCCGGCGCCTTCGCACCAGGCGGTCAGGTGCGCGAGGAAGCCGCCATAGACATGGGCGGCGGTGGTGCCGGCGTGCCGCCGCACCTCCTCGAAGACGACGCTGCCGAGCGGGCCGGCGCTCGAGCCCATGCTGTCCAGCCAGCGGCGGAAGCGCAGCCAGCCCATGCCGCCGCCCTCGAAGCGGCCGGGCCGAAAGGCGGCGGTGCCGGAGGCGATGCTGCCATCCGGCAGCCGCAGCGCCCAGCCGAGAGAGCTGCCGAGGTCGAGGGCGAGCAGGCTTCCGTGACGCATGGTGACGATTGCGGCGGGTTTTTCCATTGACTGCTCACGCGCGCGCGCGCGCGCGAGGGCATCAATAGGGGAGTGACGCGTCAATCCGTCACAATCGGTCATCGCTCAGAACTCCATCTCGATTTCGGAATGGGTTGTGTTCGCGCGCAGGCGCAGGCCGATGAAGCAGCGCTGCGCGCTGGTGCGGTGGGGCGAAAACCCGCGCGCGCTCAGCGTCTGCGAGAAGCGCTTGATCGAGCCGACGAATTCGCCGCTGGCTTCGGCCCAGGCCTTCCACGACGCGTAGAGGGCCGCAGTCGCCTCGCTGTGCTGGCTGCCGCGCTCGCAGCACTCCTCGATCCACCGCCCCAGCGCGTCCTCCGCCTCGAAGTACTCGTCGGTGGCGGCGAGCACGGTGGCGGGCGGGCGGAGCCCGACGCGCTGCCATTCGAGGCAGCCCTCGATCGCCCAGGCGAGGATGCCGTCGCGCTCCGCGAGCAGCCGCTCGGGCAGGCGCTTGTCGCGCCGGGCGGGCGGGATGGTGACCGTGAACGGCACCATGTGCAGCCGCCGCCGCATCGCCTCGTCGACATTGCGGATCGCTGGCTTGTGGTTGCCCGCGACCAGCAGCTTGAACTGCGGGGTGAACTCGAAAAAGTCCTGCCGCATGAAGCGCGCGGTGATGCGGTCGCCCCCCGTAAGCGCCTTGAGCTTGCTCTCGGCCCAGCGGCTGCCCTGCTCGGTCTCGATCGAGGTGACGATGCGGGCGCCGCGCAGCCCGGCCATGTCGGTCGGATGGCGTTCGCCGCTGGTCGCCATGAACATGTCCATGGGCGCGACGGTGGCGTAGTCGCCGAGGAGGGCGGTGAGCGTGTTGAGGAACACCGACTTGCCGTTGGCGCCGGTGCCGTAGAGGAAGAACAGCGCGTGCTCGGTGGTCACGCCGGTGAGCGCGTAGCCGACCACCCGGCGGAGGTAGGCCTGCAGCTCGGCGTCGCCGCCCGTGACCTGGGCGAGGAAGGCGAGCCAAGCCGGGCAGTCGCCCCGGGGCGCGGCGGTGGTGATCTTGGTCATGCAGAGGGCGCGGTCGTGCGGGGCGAGCGCGCCGCTGCGCAGATCCACGACGCCGGCCGGGGTGTTCAGCAGCCAGGGATCGCGGTCCCAGACCTCGGCGGTGGTGGCGTGGCGCCGATCGGCGCGCGCCAGGCGCTCGACGGCGGCGACGGTTGCGGCCTGGGAGAGCTTCGTGCGGACCCTGGCGTTGTTGGCGCGGTTGGCCGCGGCGCGGCAGACGTGGCGGGCGAGGTCGAAGGCGCGCAGCGTGCCCTCGCGCTCCCAGCGCGTTCCGGTCCAGGTGAGCCAGGCGCCCCAGACCGCGACATGCCGCCAGTCCTCGCCATGCTGCGCGCTGAACGCGGCGGCGAGGGCGTCCTCGGTGAAGCCGACCGGCAGCGGGCCATCGTCGCCCGGCCCATCGCCCTCGGCTACGGCCTGGTCGGGCTCGCCTGCACCTGTGCCGGGGTGACTGGCCTCGGCGCGGCGCCACAGCCGCTCCGCCTCCTGGCGCAGCCGGTCCTCGGGCCAGGGCGGGCTGATCCGTGCGGCGTTGTAGTCCTGGATCTCCTGCCAAGCCTGGGCCGCGGTGACGAAGCCGTCCTGGCAGCGGCGGATCCAGTAGCCGATGATGCGGGAGAGCGCCTCGAAGCGGGTGAGGCCATCGGCGCCGCCCTCGCGCACCACCTGGGCGAAGAGCTCGGTCACCTCGCCGCGGCCGGCGCCGTTGAAGTCGAGCGGGTCCTCCGCCGGGTCCGGCGCCACCTCGCTGCCCACCCCCGCCAGGGGCGGCATGGCGAGCACCGCCTCGGCGAACTCCGTGAGGTCGCGGTCCGCGCCGCCCGAGGAGAGGATGGCGACCAGCCTCGGCTGCCCGCCCTTGGCATGGACAGACCCGGCGACGCGGATCGGCTGGTGCGCCGAGCGGAAGGCCGGATCGCCGCCGACCTTCACCGCGATCGCGTGCCGCAGCCGGCACACCGTGGCCAGGTCCTCGCCGGTGGCCGGCTCGGTGAGCCGCCAGTAGAGGTGGAGCTTCGCCTGGCCCTCCGGCGTGACGCCGCCGGAGGCGACCTCGAGGCTGGGCGGGCCGAGGTGCCGGACCAGATGCGCCCGCTTCGCGGCGATGTCGCCGCCGTCGAGATCGACCAGCACCACCTGCATCTGCACGATGTGCTCGGCGCTGGCCTGGCCGGGTGCGACGACCGTGCCGGGGATGACGTAGAGCGCCATGCCCGCCTCGGCGGCCCAGCGCGCCTGCACGGCGAGCTTCGCCGGCAGCTCGCCATCGGCGGGCAGGAAGGGCGTGTGCGGCGCGCGGTCGGGCCCGCCCTTCTCGGCCAGCGCCCGGACCGCGACCCAGCCCTCGCACCAGCCGAAGACCATCTCGGCATAGGCCGCGACCATGGCGGGATCGGGGGCGACCGGCATCGGCGGGTTCACCTCGGCGGCGCTCATGACCAGCACCGCGTGCGCCAGGGGCAGCGCGCACATTCGGGGTGATCGGGCTCGGCGGCGATGCGCGGCAGCCACTCGCCGGCGTCGCAGGCCTGCAGGACGCGCACCGCCTTGTCGCTGGTGGCCTGGGCCAGCGCGCCGTCGAAGGGCACCAGCTCGTGGTGCAGCTCGGCGGTGTCCTTGTTCACCGCGGTGAACAGGGCCGGCGCCTCGGTCAGGCCCATGTACGCCTGGTAGAGCGCGACCTGCGCCGCGTAGATCGGCTTGGCCGCGGCGACGCCGCGCCGGACGATCTCCTTCCAGTTGCGGGCGTTGGCCGACTTGCATTCCCACAGCGCCGGGACGGCGACGACGCTCTGGGCGGAGGCTGGCGCTGCCACGACCACGCCGTCGATGTGGCCCTGCACGCGGCCGGCCGCGACCGAGAAGCCGAACTGCTCGCCGCTGCGGCTGCGGGTGCGCAGGTCGAAGCCGGCGCGCCGGAGCCAGCCGATCGCCAGATCCTCGAAGACATGCCCCACCGCGAAGACGCGGAGCGTCTGGCCCGAGAAGCCGGTGTCCGGGTCGCGCGGGACGTCGAGGAACTCGTACTGCAGGCGCCGCGCGCAGGGATCGCCCAGCCGCGAGCCGCCGAGATACTCGCGGCGCGCCCGCGTGCCGTTCTCCGCCACCAGCGCGGCGTCGATCAGGGCGTTGATCGCCTCCGCCGCGGTCGGCGGCTTCGGGCGGTGATTGAAGTCGAGGCTGGCCTCCGTCATCAGAAGGGAACCTCCGGGGAGGTGGACGGACAGGACGGCCGCATCGCGTCCTGGAAGGCGCCGACGGCCACCTCCGCGAGCGTCAGCACCTGCTGCTCCGACAGCGCGTTCAGCGGCGTGGTCCAGCCGATCTCGGCCATCACCTCGGCCATGGCGCGGATCGCGGCGCGCAGGGCGGCGCGCTCCTGTTCGGTGAGGTCAACCATGGCGGGCGCCTCCCGGGCGGCGCGCCGCGTCCACCACTTCTGGCAGGTGATGGAGCAGAAGGAGACGGAAGGCCGCGGCGGCTTCGAGGAGGTCGGGTCGAACCAGCCGAAGCCGCGCGCCCGCCGCCGGCAGACGGCGCAGAGCGCGCGCGGTGCGGGTGCCAACGGCATGATCGAACGCCGGCGTCATGCCGCCCTCGCGATGCCCTTGGGAAACACAGCGGCCAGGATCTGCGGCCGGTGCCAGAGGAAGTTCAGCCGGCAGTTCGCCGCGTACTTCGACAGCCCGAAGTCGAGCGCCGGATCGGCATCGCCGGCCTTGATGAGCAGCTCGCGCTGGCGGGCGGTCGCCGGGTGGTTCAGCCACAGCCGGCTCTTGGTGGCGGCGGCGCTGGTCTCGGCCTGGCGCAGGAAGTCGTCCGCCGCGGCCAGGACCTGCGCGCGCTCGCCGACCCCGAGATGACGCAGCCGCCCCTGGCGCAGCTTGCCGACCGCGTGCCAATGCTCGCCGTCGAAGAACACGCCGGCCCAGGCGTCGAAGCCGGAGGCGATCATGGCGTGGCCGTCGCCGTGCATGTCCCACCAGCGGAAGGGGGAGCGGTCGAGCAGGTCGATCTCGGTCAGCCCGAAGCACTGGAGCGGGCGCTTCTCGCGGAGCTTGCGCTCCCAGACGTGGCCGCAGAACGGGCAGGCGAGGGTGCCGAGCGGCACCTCCGCCTCGCAGTCCGGGCAGGTCTTGTAGGGCGCCTGGCCCGGCCCGGCTTCCTCCTCCTCGGAGAGCATCCCGTCGTGCTCGATCGAGCCGTGGCGCTGCGCCGCGCCGGCGAAGTCGAGGACGACGCAGTCGGTCTTCACCACGCCGGGGAAGCGCTCCGGGTCCACCTTCCGCAGCCCCCGCCCGATCGCCTGGATGAAGGTGCCGCGGTGGAGCATCGGGCGGAGGACGACGATGCAGCCAACCGGCTGGCTGTCGAAGCCCTCGGTCAGCACCATGCAGTTGGTGACCACCTGCACCTCGCCGCGGTCGAAGCGGGCGAGCAGCGCCGCGCGCTCCTTCGCCGGCATCTCGCCGGTCACCGTCTCGGCGGTGATCCCCGCGGCGCGGAAGGCGGCCGCGACCGCCTCGGCGTGGGCGACCGTGGCGCAGAAGGCGATGGTGCGGCGGTCGCCGGCGCGCTCGCGCCAGTGCTCGACCACCGCCTCGTTCACCACCGCCCGGTTCAGCACCTTCGCGGCGGCGTCCATGTCGTACTCGCCGGCCGTGGCGCCCACCTGGTCCAGGTCGTCGGAGACGCCGACATCGATGGTGAAGGTGCGCGGCGGCACCAGGATCCCCTGGGCGATCAGCGCCGAGATCGGCAGGTGGAAGGCGATGTTCGAGAAGGTCTTCCGGAGGCTCCGCCCGTCGCCACGCTCGGGCGTGGCCGAGAGGCCGAGCAGCTTGACCTTCGGGTTCGCGGCTCGCGCGTCGGCGATGATTGCCTGGTAGCTGTCGGCGGCCGCACGATGGCACTCGTCGATGACGAGGTGCGAAACCTGCCCCATGCGGGCGCGCCGCGCGGAGCGGGCCAGCGTCTGCACGCTGCCGAACACGACCTGGCCGGACCAGTCGTCCCGCTCGGCCTTCACCACCGAGGCGGACAGCCCGGCGACCCGGCCGATGGTGGCGCGGTTCTGCTCGATCAGCTCGTCCGTGTGCTGCAGCACCAGGAAGCGGGAGGCGGGCTGCGCCGCCGCCTCCTCGCCGATGTAGAAGCCGGCGACGGCGGTCTTGCCGGCGCCGACCGGCAGGGCGACCAGCGTGTTGCCGTGCGCCGCGGTCTTGGCGCGGGCGGCGTCCACGGCCGCCCGCTGGTAGTCGCGCGGGATCATTCCCCTGCCTCCCGCTCAGCGCGCCCAGAAGGGCGCGTTGCCCGCCGCGGCGGGCGGCTGGGGGGGCTGGGCGGCCGCCCAGGGCGGCGCCGGTGTCTTATACACATCTCCGAGCC
>NZ_VIKA01000114.1 GCF_006704265.1 Elioraea sp. Yellowstone
CGGTTGAGCCGCGCGACCAGGGCCCGGCGCGCGGCAGCGACCGCGATGCCGTGCCGCGCCATCGCATCCTCGAGCGCCTCGAGCCAGGCCGGATCGGCGCGGCCGGCGGCGAGCAGCCGGTTGCGCTCGGCGAGCGCGGTCTCGTAGGCGGCCACCTCGCGCGCATGCGCCGGCTCGATCGCCCAGACCAGGCGGTCGAGGAAGCGCCGCCGCGCCGATGCCCCGTCCTGGAACAGCCGGTCCATCTGCGGCGTGAGCCACACCGCGGCGACGCGCGCGGCGATCTCGGCCTGGCCGCGCGGAGCCGCGCCGTCCAGCAGGAAGCTGCGCCGGCCCGCCCCCGCCTCGGCGATCCCGGTGCCGAGCTCGAGCGGCCCCTCCGGCGTGGCGAAGCGCCCCGCCACCGCCCAGGTGCCGGCGACGCTGCCGTCGGCCTCGCGGCGCGCGAGCTCGGCCATCCGCGCGCCGCGCAGCCCGCGCCCGGGTGTCAGCAGGCTGATCGCCTCGAGCAGGTTGGTCTTGCCCGCCCCGTTCGGCCCGGCGAGCACCACGATGGGGGCGGTGAAGCGCGCGGCGAGGGCGGCGTAGGAGCGGAACCGCGTGAGCTGGAGACGCTCGAGCCGCAGGGGCGAGGCCGGAGGCATGCCGTCACGATGCCGGCGCGGCAGCACCTTCGCCGCCATCCGCTTGCGCTCCCGGAATTTGTTGTGTTATCGTAAGAAAATCCGGCCGAGAGGAGACGCGAGGATGAACGGCACTGCGACCATCGGGGCGGCGGCACCGCCGCTGGATGCGTTCGAGGTCTTCCCGTTCCGCGCCCGCCCGCAGGCGAGCTGGCACGACAGCCCGCGCCGCTTCGGCGCCAGGCGGGCGAACGGCCGCCTGCATGCCGGCTGCGATCTCTACGTCCCGCACGGCACCGAGATCCTCGCCGCGGCCGACGGCGTGATCACCCGCTTCGCCTTCTTCGCGCTGAACAGCACGCTGACGCAGAAGGTCTCGGCCATGGAGATCCTGCACGCGGGCGGCTGGATCGGCCGCTACTGCGAGATCGCCAACACGCTGCCGGCCGGGCTGAAGGCGGGAAGCGCGGTGAAGGCAGGCCAAGTGATCGCCTTCGTCGGCCCTCTGATGGACGTGCTCGACGTGCCGAGCGACATGCTGCATTTCGAGATGTACGCGGGCACGGCGAGCGGATCGCTGAGCGATTTCGGCCGCCCGCCCTTCATGCGGCGCAAGGATCTGATCGATCCGACGCCCTATCTCGACGCGGCCGCGGCGCGGCTCGGCACGACCTGACGGCAGGAGCGCTAGACCCGCATCGGCATCAGCACATAGACCGCGCTCGCATCGCCCTCGGCACGGATCAGCGTGGGCGCGGTGTGGTCGTGGAAGCTGAACTCGACGCGCGTCGCGTCGCCGATCGTGTCGGTGATGTCGCGCAGGTAGCGCGCCTGGAAGCCGATCTCGATCGGGGTCGCGTCGTATTCGAGGCGGTCGCGCTCGATCTCCTCCTCGGCTCGGCCCTGGTCGGGGCTCGCCGCCGAGAGCGTCAGCCCGTCCTTGGCGATCGCGAGCTTCACCGGGCGCGAGCGTTCGGACGAGATCGCGGCGACGCGGTCCACCGCCTCGGCGAAGTCCTTCTTGGCGATGCGCAGCGTCTTGTCGTTGTCGCGCGGGATCACCCGCTCGTAGTCGGGGAAGGTGCCGTCGATCAGCTTGCTGGTCAGCGTGACGGTGCCGAGCTCGAAACGGATGCGCGTCTCGGAGAGCGCGATCCGCACCTCGTCCTGACCGGGCACGTCGTCGAGCAGCTTGCGCAGCTCGAACACGGTCTTGCGCGGCACGATCACGCCCGGCATGCCGGAGGCCCCCTCGGGCAGGGGCTCCTCGACGCGGGCGAGGCGGTGACCGTCGGTCGCGACCGCGCGCAGCACGGGGGCGCCCTCGCTCACGGTGGCATGCAGGTAGATGCCGTTCAGGTAGTAGCGCGTCTCCTCGGTCGAGATCGCGAACTTGGTGCGGTCGATCAGGTCGCGCAGCGTGCCGGCGCGCAGGCTGAAGCGGTGCGGCAGGGTGCCGTCCTGGATCGCCGGGAAGTCCTCGACCGGCAGGCAGTTGAGGCTGGTGGCGTAGCGGCCGGAGCGGAGCGCCAGCGGCGCGTCGCCGCCCGGATGGTCGAGCTCGACCGTCGCGCCCTCGGGCAGCTTGCGCACGATCTCGTAGAGGGTCGCGGCCGGGGCGGTGGCGGCGCCGTTGCGGCCGATCTCGGCCGGCACCTGCTCGACCGCGGCGATCTCCATGTCGGTGGCGGCCAGCGTCAGCGCCCCGTCCTTCGCGCGGATCAGCACGTTCGCCAGGATCGGGATGGTGTTGCGCTTCTCGACCACGTTCTGGACGTGCGCCAGCGCCTTCATCAGCGTCGAGCGATCGACCTTGAGCTTCATGACCACCCCAGACGAAACGCGGCCGCGAACCGGCCGGCACGGACCCCCGCGACTCGGGCCGGCGACTATAGCAACCGCGAAAGGGGCGGTTAAGCGCGGCCGTGCGCCGCGGCCCCGCCTGCCGCCCGGCTCAGCTCTCGAGCATCCTCCGCAGGAGCTCGACGTCCTCGGCGAGGGCGGGGTCCTTCTGCATCAGCTCGGCCACCCGGGCGCAGGCATGCATGACCGTGGTGTGGTCGCGGTTGCCGAACTTGCGGCCGATCTCGGGCAGGGAGCGGCTGGTGAGCTGCTTGGCGAGGAACATCGCGATCTGGCGCGGCCGCGCGACCGCCCGCGCCCGCCTGGCCGAGGACATGTCGGTGAGGCGGATGCTGAAATGCTCGGCCACCCGCTTCTGGATCTCCTCGATGGTGACGCGCCGGTCATGCGCGCGCAGGAGGTCGTGCAGCACCTCCTGGGTGCTTTCGAGGGTGATCGGCCGGCCGACCAGCTGCGCATGTGCCACCACCCGGTTGAGCGCGCCCTCGAGGTCGCGCACGTTCGTGGTGATCTTGTGCGCCATGAACTCCATCACCTTCTGCGGCACGGTCACACCCTGCAGTGCGGCCTTGGCCTGCAGGATGCCGATCCGCAGCTCGTAGGTGGTGGCGTGGATGTCGGCGACCGTGCCGCAGCCGAGGCGGGTGCGCAGCCGCTCCTCGATCCCCGAGAGGTCGGAGGGCGACTTGTCGGCGGAGACGACGATCTGCCGTCCGGCATCGACCAGCGCGTTGAAGGTGTGGAAGAACTCCTCCTGCGTGCTGTCCTTGCCGATCAGGAATTGAAGATCGTCGATCATCAGCACGTCGACGCCGCGCAGCGTCTCCTTGAACTCGACGCCGCTGTGGCTGCGGATCGCGGCGATGAAGCGGTACATGAACTTCTCGGCCGACATGTAGACGACCGAGCGCGCCGTCTGCCGCTCGCGGATCGCCCAGGCGATCGCATGCATGAGATGCGTCTTGCCGAGGCCGACGCCGCCGTAGAGGAAGAGCGGATTGAGATTGAAGCCCGCCACCGGTCCGCCCTCGGCGACGCGGCGCGCGCAGGCATAGGCGAACTCGTTCGGCTTGCCGACCACGAAGCTGCCGAAGGTGAAGCGCGGATCGAGCGGACCGGCGAGCTCCGCGCGCGGGTCGCTCCGGCCGGCTTCGAGGCGCGCGGTCTCGGACCCGGGTGCGGCGACGATCGGCGCGGGGACCGCCACCGGCTCCGCGAGGCCGGTCTGCGGTGCGCCGATGCGCAGCTCCACCCTGCGGATCCGCCCGTTCTCGGCCGCCCAGAGGGCGCGCAGCCGGTCACCGTAATGCGCGCGCACCCAGTCGCGCAGGAAGCGGGTCGGCAGGACGATCGTCACCTCGTCCTCGGACGCATCGGCCAGCGTCATCTGCTTGAGCCAGGTACGGTACTCGACCTCGCCCACCTCCTCGCGCAGACGTCCGCGCACGCGTGCCCATTGTCCCCCGATCTCCCCGTCGATCCGCGACACGAGCAGTTCGCCTCTTTCCACGGTTCCAATCCGCGCGATGAACTCGATGAGGATGCGGCGGCCCGCCTGCCCGCGGGCTGGCCCGGCCCCGCCATCGCAAGCGGACGTTTTTAGAGAAACCGACGGGGTGGATGCAAATGATTATTTGCGGTGATGTTACGTTTCAAAGACAAGCGCTAAGTTGTTGTTCACCGTTACTTGGACATGTGCGTGAGTGTGAAGGCCGCCTCGCGGCTTCCCGTGCCGGAAGCTAGACCGCGCGCCCGCGTGCGGCAACGGGGGCGAAACGCGAACCGCGCGCGAGACGCGCGCGGAGACACGTCGATCTTCAGCCCTGCGCGCCGATCGCCTTGATGCGCTTGCTGAGCCGCGAAAGTTTGCGCGCCACCGCATTGCGGTGGACCAGGCCTTTGGTCGATGCGCGCATCAGTTCCGGAGTGAGCGCACGCAGGGCCGCACGCGCATCCTCCTGCGCGCCGCCGACGATCGCCTGCTCGACCTTCTTGGCGAAGGTGCGAAGCCGCGAACGCGCGGCCTTGTTGCGCGCCGTGCGCTTCGCGATCTGCCGGATCCGCTTCTTTGCCGAAGCCGTGTTGGCCATGGGTCGTCCGATCTCAAAGGGAAGCGCCGTCGCGAGGAGCGCCCGCGACGGAAGGCGCGCTTCCTACACGCCAGCCCGACCCTCGTCAAGGCGACGGCCGCGCGTTCAGCGATGTGCGAAGGCCGCCTTCCGCTTCTCGGCGAAGGCCGCCATCCCCTCCTTCTGGTCGGCCAGCGCGAAGCAGGACTGGAAGAGCCGCCGCTCGAACCGCACGCCCTCCGCGAGCGTCGTCTCGAAGGCGCGGTTGACGGCCTCCTTCGCCATCGCCACCGCGGGTCGCGACAGCGAAGCGATGCGTTCGGCGACCTTCACCGCCTCGTCCACAAGTTCTGCGGCCGGCACGATCCGCGAGACGAGTCCCGCCCGCTCCGCCTCCTCGGCGTCCATCATGCGGCCAGTGAGAATCATCTCCATCGCCTTCGACTTGCCCACCGCACGCGTCAGCCGCTGCGTGCCGCCGGCCCCGGGAATGACGCCGAGGTTGATCTCCGGCTGGCCGAACTTCGCCGTCTCGGCGGCGAGGATGACATCGCACATCATCGCAAGCTCGCAACCGCCGCCCAGCGCGAACCCCGCAACCGCGGCGATCACCGGCTTGCGGATGCCGAGCACCGTCTCCCAGCGATTGCCGATGAAGTCGTCGTTCACGACGTCGATGAAGCTCTTGTCCTTCATCTCCTTGATGTCGGCGCCGGCGGCGAAGGCCTTCTCGCTGCCCGTCAGCACGATCGCCCCCACGGCATCGTCCGCGTCGAACGCGCGCAGCGCCGCGCCGAGCTCCGTCATGAGCTGATCGCACAGCGCATTCAGCGCCTTGGGGCGGTTGAGCGTGATCAGGCCCACCGCGCCGCGCGTCTCGACCAGGATCATCTCGTAGGCCATCCCTCACCCTCCTCGGCGGATGCTGCGTCGCGGCAAGCCGTACTCAACGCTGGGTGCGAGGGCAATAGAAGGTGCTGCGCGCGCCCTGCACCTCCACCTTGATGCCGCGGCACTTCGACGGGCCGGGACAGCGCTCGCAGGGCTCGCCGGCTCGCCCGTACACCTTCCACGCATGCTGGAAGTAGCCGAGCTCGCCGTTCGCCTGGCGCCAGTCGCGCAAGGACGACCCGCCCGCCGCGATCGCCTCCGCGAGCGTGGCCTTGATCGCCGCGACCAGCCGCTCCGCACGCGCGCCGGTGACCGTATGCGCGGAACGCCTGGGCGAGATGCCGGCGCGGAACAGCGCCTCGCACACGTAGATGTTGCCGAGCCCCGCCACCGTCGCCTGGTCCATCAGCGCCGCCTTGATCGACGTGCGCCGCCCCTTCAGCGCCGCCGACAGCACCGCCGGCGTGAACGCGCAGTCGAGCGGCTCAGGGCCGAGCCGGGCGAGCCGCGGATGCGCCGCCTCCCTGTCGGTGTCGAGCAGGTCGAGACCGCCGAAGCGGCGCGGATCGACGAAGCCCACGCGCCAGCCGGACCCGGTCTCGATCACGACATGCTCGTGCGCCACCGGCTCGACCCGCTCGCCGGGCGCCGCAAGCCGCACCCGTCCCGACATGCCGAGATGCCAGAGCAGCGTCCGCCCGCCCTCGATGCGCATCAGGATGTACTTGCCCCGACGCGCGAACCCCAGCACCCGCCTGCCGACCAGCGCCTGGCCGAACCCCGGCGGCAGCGTCCAGCGCAGATCCGCCCGGTTCACCGCCACCCGCGCGATGCGCTCGCCCTCGAGCCGCGCGGCAAGCCCGCGCATCACCGTCTCGACCTCGGGCAGCTCCGGCATCCCCGCTCCCTCGCCTTGGCCAGCCGGGGACGCTAATCTCCGCGCCGATGACCGACAATGCCACCACACATTTCGGCTTCCGCACCGTGCCGACCGGGGCCAAGAAGGGTCTGGTGCGCGCGGTGTTCGACTCCGTCGCGCCGCGCTACGATCTGATGAACGACCTGATGTCGTTCGGCATCCACCGGGTCTGGAAGCGCATCCTCGTCACCACGCTCGGGCCACGGCCGGCGATGCGGCTGCTCGATCTCGCCGGCGGCACCGGCGACATCGCCTTCGCCGCGCTCGAACGCGGCTGCGGCCACGTCGTGCTCTCCGACATCAACCCCGCCATGCTGCGCATCGCCGAGGAACGCGGCGTGGAGCGGGGCCTGATCGGGCGGATGGAGATCCTCTGCGCGGATGCCGAACGCCTGCCGCTGCCCGATGACCGATTCGATGCCGTCACCATCGCCTTCGGGCTGCGCAACTGCACCGACATCGACGCCGTGCTGCGCGAGGCACGCCGCGTGCTCAGGCCGGGCGGGCGGTTCCTGTGCCTGGAATTCTCGCGCGTGACCGTCGCCGCGCTGGCGCCGGTGTACGACGCCTACTCGTTCAAGGTGCTGCCGTTCCTCGGCCGCACCGTCGCCAGGGATGAGGAGGCGTACCGCTACCTCGCCGAGAGCATCCGCCGGTTCCCGCCGCAGCCGGAACTCGCAGACCGCATGACAGCTGCGGGGCTCGAACGCGTGACGTGGCGCGACCTCTCCGGCGGCATCGCCGCCATCCACTCCGGGTGGAAGATCTGACGCCGGGAAGGGCCCGCAAGGCCCTTTCCCCCAGACGCCCTATCCCATGAACCGCAAGCTGCTCCTCATCATCTCCGGCTCCATCGCCGCCTACAAGGCGCTGGAACTCGCGCGCCTCGCCCGCAGGGACGGCTTCGCCGTCACCGGGCTGCTCACCGATGCGGGCGCGCGTTTCGTCACGCCGCACGCGCTCGCCGCGATCACCGGAAGCCGCGTGTTCGGCGACCTCTGGTCGCTCGAGGACGAAACCCACAGCGGCCACATCCGTCTCGCACGCGAGCACGACCTCGTCGTGGTCGCCCCCGCCTCCGCCGACCTGATCGCCAAGGTGGCGCTCGGGCTGGCCGACGACCTCGCCTCCACGGTGCTGCTCGCCACCACGCGGCCGATCCTGCTCGCCCCGGCGATGAACCCGACCATGTGGGCGCATCCCGCGACGCAGGCGCACATCGCCACGCTGCGCGGCCGCGGCGTCACCATCGTCGGCCCGGCGGAGGGTGAGATGGCCGAACCCGAGTCCGGCCCCGGCCGCCTGGTCGAGCCGCCCGAACTGCTCGCCGCCATCCGTGCCGCCCTCGCCGCCGGCCCGCTCGCCGGCCGGCATGCGCTCGTCACCTCGGGCCCGACCCGCGAGGCGATCGACCCGGTGCGCTACATCGCCAACCGCTCCTCCGGCCGCCAGGGCCACGCGATCGCCGCCGCGCTCGCGGCCCTCGGCGCGCGCGTCACGCTCGTCTCGGGCCCGGTGCATCTGCCCGACCCGCCCGGCGTCAGCATGCGCCGCGTCGAGAGCGCGCGCGACATGCTCGCCGCCTGCCAGGCGGCGCTGCCCGCCGACATCGCCGTCTGCGCCGCCGCGGTGGCCGACTGGCGGCCCGCCACCGGCCAGGGACGGAAGATCAAGAAGGTGCCTGGCGAGGCACCATCGCCCCTCGCGCTCGCCGAGAATCCGGACATCCTCGCGACGCTTGCCAGGCCCGGACCACAACGGCCTGCGCTTGTCGTCGGTTTCGCTGCCGAGACCAACGACGTGATCGCGCATGCCCAGGCGAAGCGCGTGCGCAAGGGCTGCGACTGGATCGTCGCGAACGACGTGTCGGGTGACGTCATGGGCGGGCGCGAGAACGCGGTGCACATCGTCACCGCCCAGGGGGTGGAGGACTGGCCGCGCATGGCGAAGGAGGAGGTGGCGCGTCGCCTGGCGGCTCGGATCGCCGAGGTGTTCGCGTGACGGTGCGGGTCGTGGTGACGCGCCTGCCGCATGGCGCCGGCCTGCCCTTGCCGGCCTATGCGACCGCGCATGCGGCCGGAATGGATCTGCTCGCCGCCGTCACCGCACCGGTGACGCTGCTGCCTGGCGCGCGCGCGCTGATCCCGACCGGGATCGCGATCGCCCTGCCGCCCGGCTACGAGGCGCAGGTGCGCGCGCGTTCGGGCCTCGCCCTGAAGCATGGCATCTGCCTTGCCAACGGCATCGGCACGATCGATGCCGACTATCGCGGCGAGGTGGGCGTGATCCTGCTGAACGCCGGCGAGACGCCGTTCACGGTCGAACGCGGCATGCGCATCGCGCAGATGGTGATCGCGCGCCACGAGGTGGCGGAGTGGGACGAGCGCGCCTCGCTCGACGAGACCGGGCGCGGCGCCGGCGGCTTCGGCAGCACCGGCGCCTGAGGCCCGATCGCGGCCGCGCTACTCGGGCTGCACGCCCGCCGCGCGCAGGATCGCCGTGTAGCGCTCGATGCCCTCGCGGACCAGGGCCATCACCTGGTCGGACGTCTCGAACCCCGCGCGCGGCGCCACCCCGGCCAGTTCATGGAGCTTCGCCGCGTTCTGCTGGATCGCGCCGCGGAACGCCGCCCCGAGCGCGGCCAGCGCGGCCGGCGGCGTCCCGGCAGGCGCCAGGATGGGGAAGAACTCCTCGAAGATCACCCCGGGCAGGCCGGCTTCCGGCGCGCTCGGCACGTCCGGCAGCGCCGGGCTGCGCTGTTCGGCGAGCACGGCGAGCGCGCGCAGCCCGCCGCCGCGGATCTGTCCGATCGAGGAGGCCATGGTCGGCGTGCCCACCTCGGCCTCGCCGGCCACCAGGGCCGCCACGCCCGGGCCGCCGCCGCGGTAGTGCACCAGCTCGACCTGCACCTTGGTGACGGCGCGGAACAGCTCGCCGGCGATGTGCACGCCGCTGCCCGGGCCAGCCGAGGCCAGGTTGTAGCGCCCGGGATTCGCCCCGAGCAGCGCGACGAGATCCCGCGCCGTGCGCACCGGCAGCTGGGGATTGACGACGAGCACGTGCGGCGAGAAGCCGGCTACCGCCACACCGGCAAAGTCGTTCAGCGGGTGGTAGGGCACGCGGGCGACGATCGCCGGCACGGCGGCATGGGCGCTGTTGATGAGCACGGTGTGGCCATCCGGCGCCGCGCGGGCGACATGCTCGGCGCCGATCACGCTGCCCGCGCCGGCGCGGTTCTCCACCACGATCGGCTGGCCGAGCGCCTGGCCCACCGCATCCGCGAGAATCCGCGCGACGATGTCGTTCGAGCCGCTCGGTGCGAACGGCACGATCAGCCGGACCGGTCGGGTCGGCCGCCATGCTTGGCCGGTCTGCGCTCGGAGAAGGGAGGGCGCGAGGCCGGCGGCGAGGGCAAGGCCGAGGGTCTGGCGGCGGCTGGGCATCGGTGGACATCTCCCTATCGCTTGGCCGCGCGTCGTCTTCGGTGGGATCGCGCGCGGCGCGTTCATCGCCACGATACCGCGATCCGGCACGAACGCCAGACGGGACCGCGCCCGCCCTTGCGCGCTCGCTCCGTCCCGGGGCCCCCGCCGCCCCATTCTCGACGGGAGGCGGCCGCGCCGCACACGGCCCTTGCCGCCGACGCCGCATCCCGTCACAGCGGCCAGCGCGGGCGCGGCGCCACGGCCAGGTCCGCGCCCGGATCGCCCGCCCGGCGGCGCTCGATCGCCGCCCAGGCCACCATCACGGCGTTGTCCGTGCTCATCAACAGCGCCCATGCCGCCGTGCCGGCGATCGTCGCCCGCGTGCCCTACCACCCG
>NZ_VIKA01000115.1 GCF_006704265.1 Elioraea sp. Yellowstone
GCGCGGAGACCATCCCGCGCGTCGGCATCAACCCGCTGGCCGCCGCCGCGGCGCCGCTGCTCGACCTCGTCGGCCGGCTGCGCAACACCGTCCGCCCGCCCGAGGCGGGCGATCTGCGCGAGCGCGCGATCGCGGCCCTGCGCCAGTTCGAGGCCGATGCGCGCGCCGCCGGCGTGCCGGCCGAGCAGATCCGCGCCGGCCACTACGTGCTCTGCGCCACGCTGGACGACGTCGTGCTGAACACGCCCTGGGGCAGCCAGAGCCCGTGGGCGACCGCCAGCCTGATCGCCACCTTCCACCGCGAGACCGGCTCGGGCGAGCGCTTCTTCGCGCTGCTCGAGCACCTCCAGAAGGAGCCCGGACGGCACAAGCCGGTGCTGGAGCTGATGCATCTCTGCCTCAGCCTCGGCTTCCAGGGCCGCTACCGGCTGAGCCCGCGCGGCCCGGCCGAGCACGAGCGGGTGCGCGAGAGCCTCTACGCCGTGGTGATGGCGCATCGCCAGCCGCCGCATCGCGACCTCTCGCCGAACTGGAAGGGGATCGAGGCGCCGTGGCGCCCGCCCGGCCGTGCGGTGCCGATCTGGGTGATCGGCGCGCTGGCGGCGGCGATCTGCGGCGGGCTCTACGCCTTCTTCGCCTTCTCGCTGAACAGCCGCTCCGACGAGGTGTTCGCGCAGGTGCTGAAGGCGCCGCCGCTCGCCCAGCCGGCGCTCGCCCGCGTCGCTCCGCCGCCGCCCCCGCCGCCGCCCCCGCCGCCGCAGGCCGGACCGGACCAGCCGACGCGGATCGCCACCTTCCTCGCGCCCGAGATCCGCGAGGGGCTGGTCGCCGTGCTCGCCTCGCCGCAGATCATCGTCATCCGCATCAAGTCCTCCGGCATGTTCGCCTCCGGCAGCGCGAGCGTCACCCCCCGCTTCGTGCCCATCCTGGAACGGATCGGCCAGGCGCTCAGGGACGAGCCGGGGGACGTCACCGTGGTCGGACACACCGACAACGTGCCGATCCGAACCGTGCAGTTCCCGTCCAACTTCCAGCTCTCCAAGGCGCGCGCCGAAGCGGCGCTCGCGGTGATCGCGCGCGCGATCGGCGATCCCGCCCGCCTCTCCGCCGAGGGCAGGGCGGATGCCGAGCCGATCGCCGACAACGCGACGGCGGAGGGACGCGAGCAGAACCGGCGCATCGAGCTCGTCATGCCGCGCATGGAGCGGCCGCTGTGAAGCCGCCTGCGGGACTGGCCGCGCTCGCAGGCTCGCTCTGGGTGCGCGCCAGCGTCAGCCTGGTCGGCGTCGGCCTGCTCGCCGCGCTCGTCTGGGTGTTCGGGCCGCTCGTTTCGGTCGGCGGGATCGCGCCGCTCGCGGGCGAGCTTGCCCGCCTCGGCGTGATCGCCGTCCTGGTGCTGGCCTGGGCGGTCTGGACCTTCCTCGCCTGGCGCAGGCGGAGGAAGGCGGAAGCGGCGCTGATCGAGGGCGCGGGCGGCGCCGCAAGCGACCCGACCGCCGCGGCGGTGTCCGACGAGGTGGCCGCGCTCAAGGCGAAGCTCACCGAGGCGCTGACCCTGCTCTCGAAGGCGCGCGGTTCGGGCGCGCTCTACGAGCTGCCCTGGTACGTCATCATCGGCCCGCCGGGGTCGGGCAAGACCACGGCGCTGATGAACGCCGGACTGACCTTTCCGCTCGCCGACCGGATGGGGAGCGCGCGCGTCGCCGGCGTCGGCGGCACGCGGCTCTGCGAATGGTGGTTCACCGACCAGGCGGTGCTGATCGACACCGCCGGCCGCTACACCACCCAGGACAGCGACGCGACGGTGGACAAGGCCGGCTGGCAGGCCTTCCTCGATCTCCTGCGCCGCAACCGCCCGCACGCGCCGCTGAACGGCGCGCTGGTGGCGATCAGCCTCGCCGATCTCGCGACCCTCTCGCGCGAGGAGCGGCTCGCCCATGCGCGTGCCGTGCGCGCGCGGCTGAAGGAGCTCGACGAGCGGCTCGGCGTGCGCCTGCCGGTCTATGTGCTGTTCACCAAGGCCGACCTGATCGCCGGCTTCACCGAGCATTTCGACGATCTCGACAAGGAGGGGCGCGAGCAGGTCTGGGGCGAGACCTTCCCGCGCGACGCCAAGGGCGCCGAGCGGTTCCGCGCCGCCTTCGCGGGCCTGCTCGAGCGCATCAACGCCCGCATCCCCGTGCGCGTGCAGGCCGAGCGCAGCCCCGACCGGCGCGCGGCGCTGGCGGCCTTCCCGGCGCAGCTCGCCTCGATGGAAGGACCGGCTTCGGAGTTCCTCGATGCCGCCTTCGGCGAGAGCCGTCTCGATCCGGCACCGTTCCTGCGCGGCGTCTATCTGACCTCCGGCACGCAGGAGGGCACGCCGATCGACCGGCTGACCGGCGCGATGGCGCGGCTGTTCAACGTGCCGGTCGCGCGCGCCGCCGCGCAGGCGCCGGGGCAGGGGCGGAGCTACTTCCTCGGCCGGCTGCTGCGCGAGGTGGTGTTCGGCGAATCGGGGCTCGTCGCCGCCAAGCCCGGCGCGGCGACCCGGCGGCGCGCGATCTCGATCGCCGCGTGGGCGGTGGCCGGCCTCGCCGTGTTCGGCCTGGGCGGGCTCTGGTTCAACGCCTGGCGCACCAACCAGGCCGAGATCGCGCGCCTGGAGCAGGCCGCACGCGAGTTCGAGGAGGCCGCGAGGGGCGTGCAGTTCGATCCCGTCGCGGATGCCGATCTCATCGCCGTGCTGCCGCTGCTCGACCGCGCGCGCGCGCTGCCCTTCGGCCCGGACGACCGCGAGCGTGACGGCGGCTTCGGGCTCGGCCAGGCGGACAAGCTCGCCGCCGCCGCCGACCTGGTCTATCGCCGCCAGCTCGACCGCGTGTTCCTGCCGCGCCTGCTCTGGCGGCTCGAAGCGCAGATGCGCGGCGCGCTCAACCGGCCCGAGTTCCTCTACGAGGCGACGCGCGTCTACCTGATGCTCGGCCAGCAGGGGCCGCTCGACCGCGCGCTGATCCGCGACTGGATGGCGCTCGACTGGCAGCAGGCCTTTCCGCAGCAGGCGCAGTCGCGCGCGCGGCTGGCGCGCCATCTCGATGCGCTGCTCGCCGCGCCGATGGCGACCTACCCGCTCGACGGCGCGCTGATCGACGAGGCGCGGCGGGTGTTCTCGCGCCTGCCGCTCGCGGGCCGCGCCTATTCGCGGCTGCGCCCGATCGCCGCCGCCGCCAACCTGCCCGAGTGGTCGCCCGCGCAGGCCGCCGGGGCGGCGGGTGCGCGCGTGTTCACCCGCGCCTCCGGCAAGCCGCTCGCCGAGGGGATTGCCGGCCTCTTCACGGTCGAGGGGTTCCACCGCGTGGTGCTGCCGGCGCTGCCGCGCGTCGCCCGCGAGGTGGCCTCCGAGTCCTGGGTGCTCGGCCCCGGCAACGAGGTCGCGCTGGATGAGCGCGCGCTCGCGCGGCTGCAGCAGGAGATCCTCGAGCAGCACTACTACCCGGCCTATGCGCAGGCCTGGCAGGAGCTGCTGAACGATCTCGCGATCGTTCCGTTCCGTGCCATCAACCAAGCGATCGACGTGCTGAACATCCTCTCGGCGCCGCAGTCGCCGATGCGCGACCTGCTCGCCGGCATCGCGCGCCAGGTGACGCTGTCGCGCGATCCGGACGCGCCGGCGGGCGGGCAGCAGGCGGGGCAGGGCGGGGCCGCGCCGACGACGGCGGCGCAGCGACTGCAGGCCGTGTTCGGCGCGGCGGCGCCCCAGGGCGAGGCGCCGAAGCCGATCGGTGCGGCGATCGACGAGCGCTTCCAGGCGCTGCGCGAGTATGTCGGCGCGGGGCCCGGCGCGCCGATCGACAACACGCTCCGTCTCCTCAACGAGCTCTACCAGCAGCTCGCCCGGCTCGCCGCCTCGCCGTCCGGCACGCCGCCGCCGGCCGCGGGGCTCGATCCGGCGCAGCAGCTCCAGGGCGAGGCCGCGCGCGTGCCGGCGCCGGTGGACGGGTGGCTGCGCGCGGTCGCGCGTTCGGGCACGGCGATCCGCGCGGGCGGGGTGCAGCAGGCGGTCGCCGGCGCGCTCGCCGCAGGCGTCGCCCCGCTCTGCACGGCGGCGGTGAGCAACCGCTTCCCCTTCGTGCGCGGCGCCCAGGCCGAGACGCCGATGGACGACTTCGCGCGACTGTTCGCGCCGGGGGGACTGATCGACGGGTTCTTCAACACCAACCTGCGCCCGTTCGTGGACATCGGCGTGCGGCCCTGGCGTGTGCAGCCTTCGGACGGGATCACCCTGCCGATCAGCCAGGCTGCCCTGATGAACTTCTACCGTGCCTCGGTGATCCGCGACGTGTTCTTCGCCGGCGGAGCGCAGCCGCAGATCCGCTTCGAGATCCAGCCGGTGTCGATGGATGCCGGGGCGCGCCAAGCGCTGCTCGACCTCGACGGCGTGACCATCACCTACGCGCACGGCCCCTCGCGGCCGACCCAGGTGGTCTGGCCGGGGCCGAACCGGATGACGAATGTGCGCCTGGTGCTCGAGCCGCCGCCGGCGAGCGGCGTCGGCTCGATCAACGAGTCCGGGCCGTGGGCGCTGTTCCGCCTGTTCAGCCGCGCGCAGGTCTCGCAGGGGCGGGTGCCGGAGGAGTTCTCGCTCACCTTCAGCCTCGGCGAGCGCAGCGTCACCTATGTCGTCCGGGCGGGCAGCGTGTTCAATCCGTTCGCGCTGCGCGAGCTCTCGGAGTTCCGGTGCCCGGCGCTGCAGTAGGGGGGGCGTCGGCGCCCGCGGGGCTGTTCGGCAAGCTGCCGGACCACCGGGATTTCGTCCGTCGGTCGCTGCCGGAGAGCTTCGTCGGCCCGTGGGACGAATGGCTCTCGGCGGCGCTGGCGGAGAGCCGCGCCCGGCTCGGCGCCGGATGGCTCGCGGCCTTCCTCGAGGCCCCGGTCTGGCGCTTCGCGCTCGCGCCTGGACTGTGCGGCCCGCGCGGCGTCGCCGGCGTGCTTGCCCCGAGCGTCGATGCGGTCGGTCGGCACTTCCCCATCACGCTCGCTGCGTTGACCGACGCACCGCCCGATCCCTGCACCTCGGCCTGGCATGACGCGCTGGAGGCAATCGCGATCGACGCGGTGACGGAGGGCTGGACGGCCGAGCGGCTCGCCGCCGCGCTCACCCCCGCCGGCGCCCCGCCCGCGGGCATGGCGATCATGGGCAGCGTCTGGCAGACGCTCGGCGCGCCGCGCGTGCAGCCGCGCCGGCTGGAACTCGCTGCCCTGCCCGCGCCGGCCTTCTTTGCCGAGATGCTTGCCGATGCGGCGGGTGAGGCGGCCGCGCCATGACCGCGCGCGGGCTCTGCCAGGGCTGGGGGGCGACCCATGCCGGAACGAGACGGCCGAGCAACCAGGACGCCTTCCTGCTGCGCTCGGAGATCGGCCTCTGGGCGGTCGCCGACGGGGCGGGGGGGCACGGCGGCGGCGAGATCGCCTCGGCGCGCGTGGTGGACGCCCTGCGCACGCTGCCCGTCGGCCTCGCCTCGGGCGAGCTGCTCGCGCGCACGCGCGGCGCGCTGGAGCAGGCGAACGCGGCCCTGCGCGCGGAGGCGCGCGCGCGCGGCCCCGGCGCGCTGCTCGCCTCGACGGTCGTCGTGCTGATGGTGCGCGGGGGACACTTCGCCTGCCTCTGGGCCGGCGACAGCCGCTGCTATCTCTGGCGCGGGGGGCTGCTGACGCGGCTGACGCGCGACCACTCCATGGTGCAGGAACTGCTCGATGCGGGCGCGCTGACGGAGGAGCACGCCGCGCGGCATCCGCATGCCAATGTGGTGACGCGCGCGGTCGGGGCGGATGAGACGCTCGTGCTCGACAAGGTCACGGGGCAGGTCCAGCCGGGGGACCTGTTCCTGCTCGCCTCCGACGGCGTCTGCAAGGACCTGGGGGACGCCGCGATCGCGGCGACGCTGATCGGCGGCGGGGAGGGGCAGGGACTGGCGGACTCGCTGATCGCCCTTGCCATGTCGGCGGGCAGCACCGACAACGTGACGGTCGTGCTGGTGCGCTGCGGCTGAGCCAGGGGCAGGAACGAAACGGGCCCGGCATGGACTGCCGGGCCCGCGGCAGGCGGGACCTGCGCCCGCTGCCTGGTCAGCGCTACATGGTCTTGGCCTGCCCGATGTCGTAGGCGACCTTCATTGCGGCCGCATCCTTGCCGGTCGCGTCGCTGCCCGTGTAGCTGAACTCGAACTTGACGAAGTTCAGGCTGATCGACTCCGAGGGCGCGCCCTCGCCGCCCGAGGAGACCGAGTAGCCCGAGACCAGGGTCTGCTCGAACTTGTACTCGCACAGCTTCGCGAGTTCCTTGCCGGTGCGGGTCATGACGATCTTCACGACCTTGCCGTCGCTGCCGATCAGGCTCTCCTCGAACAGCTTGGGCGAGGCCTTGTCCATCAGCCGCGTCACGACCACCTCGCTGACCGAAGGTGCAGACGCTTCGCGGTTCTCCGCCCCGCCGGTCGGCGTCGAGATGCCGCGGCCGGAGCCGAACTGGAACGAGTTGACCTCGATCCACTTCTCGAAACCCTTGGCCGTGACGTTCCCCTCGATCCCCTCGTAGTGCATGAAGATGGGCATGAGACCCTTCCTTTCTCAGTCCTTCGGTATCCGTGCAGCCGCAGCGACCGGGAACGCCGTCTCCCGACCTCGCCCGCCTCAGTTGATAGCGTAACGGAACCCGCCGTCGGAATCCAGCCCGACATGCGCGGTTGCGATCGTCTGGCCGGCGGCGAGACGCTCCAGAATCTCGGCCGACATCTCCGGCAGCATGGTGCGCGAGAGGATGTTCTCGACGTTGCGCGCGCCGGAGGCGCTCTCCTTGCAGCGCGCGGCGATCGCCTCGACCAGCCCCTCGTCCCAGGTGAAGCTCGCGCGGTAGTTCTCGAACAGGCGCTTCCTGATGCGGCCGAGCTGCAGCACGACGATCTGGCGGATGATGCTCTCCGAGAGCGGGAAATAGGGCACCATCGTCACGCGGCCGAGAAAGGCGGGCTTGAAGATCTTCAGCAGCTCCGGCCGGATCGCCTCGGCGAGCCCTGCCGGATCCGGCATCGTTTCGGGATCCGCGCAGAGCTTGGCGATCGTGTCGGTCCCCGCGTTCGAGGTCATGATGATGATGGTGTTCTTGAAGTCGATGTCGCGGCCTTCGCCGTCCTTCATGTTCCCCTTGTCGAACACCTGGTAGAAGATGTCCTGCACGCCGGGGTGTGCCTTCTCCATCTCGTCGAGCAGTACGACCGAGTAGGGGCGCCGGCGCACCGCCTCGGTCAGCACGCCGCCTTCGCCGTAGCCGACATAGCCGGGAGGCGAGCCCATGAGCAGCGAGACCTTATGCTCCTCCTTGAACTCGCTCATGTTGATGACGGTGAGATTCTGCTCGCCGCCATAAAGGAGGTCCGCCAGCGTGAGCGCCGTCTCGGTCTTGCCCACGCCCGAGGTGCCGACCATCAGGAACACGCCGAGCGGCTTGCGCGGATCGGAGAGCTTGGCCCGGCTGGTGCGCACCGCCTGAGCGATCGCCTCCAGGGCCTGCGGCTGGCCGACGATCCGTTCCTCCATCTTCTCCTTCAGCGTCAGGATGGTGCGGATCTCGTCCGACTGCATGCGTCCGGCGGGGATGCCGGTCCAGGATTCCACGATCTCGGCGATCGCGTTCGCGTCCACCACGGGATGGATCAGCGGCTGCTCGCCCTGGAGCGTGCGCAGCCTGTCGCTGAGCTCGGAGAGCTGCGCCCTGAGCGCGTCCTTGTCGCCCGTGTCCTCCTTGCTCTCGATCTTCTCGCGGATCGCGCGCATCTCCGCGACCAGCGCCTTCTCCTGCTCCCAGCGCGCCTCGAGCCCCTTGAGCGCCTCCGCGACCTTCTGGCGCTCCTCGAGCAGTTCGCCCTTGCGCGCGCCATGGTCGGCGCCGGCGGCCATCTCGCGGTCGAGGATCTCGACTTCCGTGTCGATCAGCGCGATCCGGCGCCGCTTCTCCTCGATCGGCGCGGGGATCGCCGCCTGGCTCATCGCCACCCGGGCGCAGGCGGTGTCGATCAGCGAGACGCCCTTGTCGGGGTTCTGGCGCGAGGGGATGTAGCGGGCGGAGAGCTTCACCGCCGCCTCCACCGCCTCGTCCAGGATGCGCACCTTGTGGTGCTTCTCGAGCGTGCCGACGAGGCCGCGGATCATCGCCACCGCCACGGGCTCCGCCGGCTCCTCGACCTTGACCACCTGGAAGCGGCGGGTCAGCGCCGCGTCCTTCTCGAAGTACTTCTTGTATTCGGCCCAGGTGGTGGCGGCGATCGTGCGCAGCTCGCCCCGCGCGAGCGCCGGCTTGAGCAGGTTCGCCGCGTCGCCCTGGCCCGCCGCCCCGCCCGCGCCGATCAGCGTGTGCGCCTCGTCGATGAACAGGATGATCGGCTTGGGCGAGGCCTTCACCTCCTCGATCACCGACTTGAGGCGGTTCTCGAACTCGCCCTTCACCCCGGCTCCCGCCTGCAGCAGCCCGAGATCGAGCGTGCGGATGGTGACGTCCTTGAGCGCGTCCGGCACGTCGCCCTTCGCGATCCGGTCGGCGAAGCCTTCCACCACCGCGGTCTTGCCCACGCCGGCCTCGCCGGTGAGGATCGGATTGTTCTGCCGCCGTCGCGTCAGGATGTCGATCACCTGGCGGATCTCGGTATCGCGGCCGAGGATCGGGTCGATCTTGCCGGCCTTGGCGCGCGCGGTCAGGTCGATCGTGAACTGGTCGAGGGCGGCGGTGGAGGCGGGGCGCGCGGAGGGGGTGCCGTCCGGCCCGGGGGCGGCGCCGGCCTCGGCCATCTGCACCGCGGTGCGCGCCTCGGCGCTGTCCTTGGTGATCGCGGCGAGGTCGCGCCGGAGATTCGCCGCGTTGATGCGGCCGAACTGCGCCGAGGCCTCGTGCGCGACGCGGGCGAGGTCCTCGTCGGCGAGCAGGGCGAGCAGCAGGTGGCCCGAACGGATCCGCCCGGCACCCTGTTCGAGGCTCGCGAGCAGCCAGGCCTGCTTCATCAGCTCGACGACATTGGGCGAGATCGCCGGCGCCCGGCTGTTGCCGGTCTTGAGCCTGTCGAGCACCCGCGTCAGGTCGGCCGCGAATCGTCCGGCATCGACCTCGTAGTGGCGGAAGAGGAAGCCGATGTCGCTGTCGGCGGCGTCGGCGAGCTTCAGCAGCCAGTGCTCGATCTCGATGTTGTAGTGCGTGCGCGAGAGGGTCAGGCCGGCGGCCGCCTCCAACTGCCGCCGGCAGTAGTCGTTCAGGCGGCCCACCAGGGCCTTGAGGTCGACCGCTGCCACGTGGTTCCCTCCGCTGTCGTTCCGTTCTGCGCGGCAGGACAGTAGGTTTCTCGCCCGGCGGTTGTCCAGCGCCTGCGCCGCGGCTGCGGCGAGGCGGCGCGATGCAAGGAGGCAGGTGTGGCGCTCGACGGTTTTGACCTTGCACGGTTCCTCCAGCCGATCGACGGCGAGGATCCGGCCGGCCCGGACCTGCGGCAGGACTTCGCCCCCGGCTCGACCTACTACCGTTTGCGCGACGCGCGCGCGGAGGCGCGCGCCGCGGAACGGGCGATGGACGCGAACCCCGAGGAGGCAACGGTGCCGCCGCAGTGGCGCACCATCGAGGACCTTGCCGGCAAGGCGTTGGAAACGCAGTCGAAGGATCTCGAGATCGCCGCCTGGTACACCGAGGCGCTGCTGCGCCATCACGGCTTTGCCGGGCTCGCCGCCGGGGTCGGGCTCATGCGCGGCCTGGTCGAGAGCTTCTGGGAGGGGCTGCATCCGCGCCCCGACGAGGACGGCATCGCGACCACGGTCGCCGCCGTTGCCGGACTGAACGGCGACGGCGGCGACGGCACGCTCGCCCAGCCCATCCGCAAGGTGCCGCTGTTCGCCGACATGCAGGGCAACCCGATCGCGCTCTGGCAGATCGAGCAGGCGGATGCCCTGGCCGGGCTGGACGCGGAGCGGCGCGAGGCGCGCATCGCCGCCGGCGCGCTGACGGTCGAGACGATCGAGCGCGCGGCGGCGCTCCAGAAGCCGGCGCACTGGGCCGCGCTGATCCCCGCGGTCCGGGCCGCGCTGGAGGCGTGGCAGGCGCTCGGTGCCGCGCTGGACGCCCGCGCGGGCCGCGACGCCCCCCCCACCTC
>NZ_VIKA01000116.1 GCF_006704265.1 Elioraea sp. Yellowstone
GTGGTGTTCACCGGCCCCGACGCCCAGGCGGACCGGCTCGCCGCGCTCGCCGGCGTCTGCGGCGCGCGGCTGCTGCGCGCCGCCCCCGCCGCGCTCGACCTCGCGCAGCCCGCCGCCTCCCGGCGCCTCGCCGCCTGGCTGGCGGCGGGGTGACAGCGGCGCGGCTTTGCTCTAGGCAACCGCCGACCCGGCACGGCAACAGAGACGGAGGCCCGCGATGCGGATCACCCGGCGTGTGAAGGAGATCCTCTCGCACTACGAGAGCGACAACCCCGGCACCAAGGCGAACCTCGCCCGCATCCTGATGGAGGGGAAGCTCGGCGGGTCGGGCAAGCTCGTGATCCTGCCCGTGGACCAGGGCTTCGAGCATGGGCCTGCGCGCAGCTTCGCGCCCAACCCGGCCGCCTACGATCCGCACTACCATTTCCAGCTCGCGATCGAGGCCGGGCTCAACGCCTATGCCGCGCCGCTCGGGATGATCGAGGCGGGTGCGGATACCTTCGCCGGCGCGATCCCGACCATCCTGAAGGTGAACTCCTCGAACAGCCTCGCCACCGCGAAGGACCAGGCGGTCACGGGCAGCGTGAACGACGCGCTCCGCCTCGGCTGCGCGGCGATCGGCTTCACCATCTATCCGGGCTCGGAGGACCAGTTCGAGATGATGGAGGAGCTGCGCGAGCTTGCCGAGGAGGCGAAGTCCGCCGGGCTCGCGGTGGTGGTCTGGTCGTATCCGCGCGGGCCGGTGCTGGACAAGGCGGGCGAGACGGCGGTCGACATCTGCGCCTATGCCGCGCACATGGCGGCGCTGCTCGGCGCGCACATCATCAAGGTGAAGCCGCCGACCGAGGTGGTCGCGCTCGAGGCGGCGAAGAAGGTCTACGAGAAGGAGCGGATCGACATCGCCACCCTGGCCAAGCGCATCGAGCACGTCGTGCAGGCGTGCTTCAACGGCAAGCGGCTGGTGGTGTTCTCGGGCGGCGAGGCGAAGGACCTGGAGGGCATCTACGCCGAGTGCCGCGCGATCCGCGACGGCGGCGGGTCGGGTTCGATCATCGGCCGCAACACCTTCCAGCGCCCGAAGGACGAGGCGCTGGCCATGCTCGGCAAGATCATCGAGATCTACCAGGGCAAGGCGTAACGGTTCCGCCGCGTTCGCGCGCCCGCGCAGGCCGGGCGCTTCCGCAGCGTCCCCTCTCCCGCACCGGCGGGAGAGGGCCAGGGTGAGGGTGGTTTCAGGTGCCCGCCGACTCCCGCTGCCGTCTCTACCTGATCACCCCTCCGGCGTTCGACCCCCTGCCCTTCCGCGACCTGCTCGCCCGCACGCTCGATGCAGGCGACGTCGCGGCCCTGCAGCTCCGCCTCAAGGGCGCCGACGACGACGCGATCCGCCGCGCCGCCGATCTCCTGCGTCCCGTCGCGCAGGAACGCGGCGTGGCCTTCATCCTGAACGACCGCGCCGATCTCGCGGTGGCGACAGGCTGCGACGGCGCCCACATCGGGCGCGAGGATGGCGATCTGCGCGCGGCGCGCCGGCTGCTCGGCCCCGACCGCACGCTGGGCGCGACCTGCCACGACTCCCGCCACCTCGCGATGGAGGCGGCCGAGGCGGGCGCGGACTACGTCGCCTTCGGCGCGTTCTTCCCGACGGGAACGAAGGAGACCAGGCACCGCCCCGATCCCGAGATCCTGACGATCTGGTCGGAGACGACCGAGATCCCCTGCGTCGCGATCGGCGGCATCACCGCCGCGAACTGCGGCGTGCTGGTGCGCGCAGGGGCCGACTTCCTCGCCGTGATCGGGGGCGTCTGGAACCATCCGGAGGGGCCGGAAGCGGGGGTGCGCGCGATCAACGCCGCGATCGCGCGCGCGCTCTGAAGAAGCGCGCGCGGCGGGGCCGCACTCCTGGCCCGATCCGCGGCCCCCCCCCGTTTCCCGGCGCTTCCGCCGCAGGCACCGCAGCGGCACCCGCCGCACGATCAGCCATCGCGACAGGCGTGACGCGGCATCGGCGTCCCTCGGGGGTCGATTCCGGATGAAGTGTGACCGGCCCGCCACCGGGCCGCGAGCGGACGCACGCGGCGGCTACCGCTCCAGCACCAGCGTCTCCACCGAGGTGACGGTCGGCAGATGCTCGGCGATGCAGGACCAGGTCTCGCCCTCGTCGGCCGAGGCGTAGAGCGCGCCCGAACCGGTACCGAAATACACGCCCGCTGGCTCCAGCCGGTCGGTCGCCAGCGCCTGGCGGAGCACGTTCACGAACGCGTTGCGCTGCGGCAGACCGGCGCGCAGATCCTGCCAGGTCCGCCCGCCGTCGCGCGTGCGCCACACCGCGACCTTGCCGTCCGGCACGTAGCGCCCCGCCGTGTCGCCGTTCAGCGGCACGAGATAGAGCGTGCCGGGATCGCGCGGATGCACCGCCGCCGGGAAGCCGAAGCTCGACGGCAGCCCGGCCTCGATGCTCTGCCACGACCGCCCGCCATCGTCGCTGCGGTACATGCCGCAATGGTTCTGCTGGTACAGAACCTCGCCCGCCCCTGGCGCCTTCACCAGGCAGTGCACGCACTGCCCGTGCTCGGGATAGCGCTGATCCTCGGGGTTGAAGTCCGCGCGCGTGCCGCGGTTGCGCGCTTCCCAGGTGATGCCGCCATCGGCCGAGTGGAACACCCCGGCGGCCGAGATCGCCACCCAGATGCGCCGGTCGTCCGCCGGGTCGATCACCAGCGAGTGCAGGATCAATCCCCCCGCCCCCGGCTGCCAGTCCTTGCGCGAGGGATGTGCGCGCAAGCCCGCGAGATGCGTCCAGCTCCTGCCGTTGTCCGCGCTGCGGAACAGCCCGGCCGGCTCCACGCCGGCGTAGAGATGCCCGTTCGCCGCCGCAAGGCTCCATGCCGCGCGGATCGGCGCCTCGCCCTCGCCATAGGCGAGGCCCGCGCTCGCATGCGTCCAGCCCGCGCCGGGAGCCTCGCAGGTCCAGACCGCCGGGCCGAACCACTCGTTGCCACCCGCGGCATGGAGGCGCCCGTCCGGCGTCCCGATCACATGGTTGATCGGCCAGGCCTCGCAGAACGGCCCGGCGAGCGACCAGTCGCGCCGCGCGGCGTCGCTCTCGAGGATGAACGCTCCCTTGCGCGTGCCCACCAGCACCAGCACCCGTGTCGCCATTCCGGCCTTCCTCCCTTCCGCCGGCGGCTCGCCGGGGTATTGAGTTGATATCAACCTTGATCGGTCCTGTCAAAGCACCCTCTCGCCGTGCCGGCTTGCGGCGCGCCGAGGGCATGCTACGCCGTCGCGCACACGCCGTGGCGGATCGGCGTGCTGCCCGGGGCTCTCATGGCGGATCTCTCCTCGCGCCACGACGTGCTGGTGATCGGCGGCGGCAATGCCGCGCTCTGCGCGGCGATCGCCGCCCGCCGCGACGGCGCCTCCGTGCTGGTGCTCGAGGCCGCGCCGAGGTTCTACCGCGGCGGCAACACGCGACATACGCGCAACATGCGCTGTGCCCACGACAGCGCCACCGAGACGCTCTCCGGCCCCTACACCGAGGCGGAGTTCCTCGACGACCTGATGCGCGTCACCGGCGGCCGCACCGATCCCGACCTCGCCCGCCTGATGATCGCCGAGTCGAAGGAGGTTCTGGACTGGATCCAGGCGCAGGGCGTGCGCTTCCAGCCCTCGCTCGGCGGCACGCTCAGCCTCGGCCGCACCAACTCCTTCTTCCTCGGTGGCGGGCGGGCGATGCTGAACGCCCTTTATCTCACCGCCGAGCGGCTGGGCGTGGCGGTGCGCTACGAGGCGGAGGTCACCGCCCTCGACATCGCCGACGGAACGTTCCTCGGCGCCACCGTCCGCCATGCGGGGCGCTCGGAGCGCGTCGAGGCCACGACCCTGGTCGCCGCCGCCGGCGGGTTCGAGGCGAACATCGACTGGCTGAAGCAAGGCTGGGGCGAGGCAGCGGAGAACTTCCTGATCCGCGGCACGCCCTACAACCGCGGCACGGTGCTGCGCATGCTGCTCGACGCCGGCGTGCAGCCGGTGGGCGACCCGACACAGTGCCACGCGGTCGCGATCGACGCGCGCGCGCCGAAATTCGACGGCGGCATCATCACCCGGCTCGACTGCATCCCCTTCGGCATCGTCGTCAACCGCGACGCGCGGCGCTTCTACGACGAGGGCGAGGACATCTGGCCCAAGCGCTACGCGATCTGGGGCCGTCTGGTGGCGCAGCAGCCGGGCCAGATCGCCTACATCCTCGTCGACGCCCCCGCGCTCGGGCTCTTCATGCCCTCCCTCTACCCGCCGATCACCGCCGCGACGATCCGCGAGCTCGCGGGCAAGCTCGCGCTCGACCCCGACGCGCTGGAAGCGACGGTGCGGGACTTCAACGCCGCGATCCGGCCCGGCCGCTTCGATCCCACGAACCTGGACGACTGCCGCACCGAGGGCCTCGATCCGCCCAAGACGCACTGGGCACGACCGATCGCGACGCCACCGTTCCACGCCTACCCGGTGCGGCCGGGCATCACCTTCACCTATCTCGGCGTGCGCGTGGACGCAGAGGCGCGCCTGGTGATGGCGGACGGCGGCAAGGCCGGCAACATGTTCGCCGCCGGCGAGATCATGGCCGGCAACGTGCTCGGCCAGGGCTACGCCGCCGGCATCGGCATGACCATCGGCGCGGTGTTCGGCCGCATCGCCGGCCGCGGGGCCGCTGCCGAGGCCCGCCGCCGGCGCAATGTCGAGGAAAGCCCCGCATGACCCAGCATCCGCCCCCCGGCCACGCCTCGGCCGCGCTCGCCGAGGCCGACCGGCTGATGACGGTCTGCAACGCCTGCCGCTACTGCGAGGGGCTCTGCGCCGTGTTCCCGGCGATGGAGCTGCGCCGCAGCTTCCCGGACGGCGATCTCGCCTATCTCGCCAATCTCTGCCATGCCTGCGGCGCCTGCTACGTCGATTGCCAGTTCGCGCCCCCGCACGAGTTCCAGGTGAACGTGCCGCGGACATTCGCCGAGGTGCGCGCCGAGTCCTGGCGCCGCTACGCCTGGCCGGCCGCGCTCCGGCCCGTCTTCGACCGCAACGGCCTCTGGATCGCGCTGATCGCGGCGGTCGGGGTAGCGCTGTTCGTCGCCGGATTCGTCGCGTGGAACGACACCGCCGTGCTGTTCGGCCGCCACAGCGGACCGGGGGCCTTCTATCGTCTGATGCCGCATGACGCGATGGTGGTGGTGTTCGGCGCGGCGTTCGGCTACGCGATCCTGGCGCTCGCGCTCGGCCTGCGCGCGTTCTGGCGCGACATCGGCGAACCCGCCGCCAGCCTCGCCGAGCCGCGCTCGCTCTGGCAGGCGGTGAAGGACGCCGCCACCTTGCGCTATCTCGACGGCGGCGGCGTCGGCTGCTACCGCACCGACGAACGGCCGGACGACAATCGCCGCCTCTACCATCACGTCACCTTCTACGGCTTCCTCCTCTGCTTCGCCGCAACCTCGGTGGCGACGGTCTATCATTACGGCTTCGGCCGCATCGCGCCCTATCCGTGGTGGGACCTGCCGGTGGTGCTCGGCACGCTCGGCGGGATCGGCCTGCTGATCGGACCGGCGGGACTGCTCGCCGCCAAATGGACGCGCGATCCGGCGCTCGCGGACACGCCGCGCTTCGGCATGGATACCGCCTTCCTGGCGATGCTGTTCCTGACCAGCCTGACCGGGCTCGCGCTTCTTCTGCTGCGTGCCACGCCGGCGATGGGGATGCTGCTCGCGCTGCATCTCGGCGTGGTGTTCGCCTTCTTCCTCACCATGCCCTATGGCCGCTTCGTGCACGGGCTCTACCGCTTCGCCGCGCTGGTCCGCTACGCCAGGGAGCGGCGGCGGCTCGCAGAGGCCGAGCCCGGCAGCACGTGACGCCCGCGCCGCACGACATCATGCGGCGCACGGAACGCGGCGCGATCGCCGCCGTCAGCAGTCGGACGCTCCCCCCTTCGCCAGACGGTCGAAGGCCATCAGCCGCGCGATCAGCGCCGGCATCGCGGCGAGCGAGATCATGTTCGGCCCGTCCGAAGGCGCGCGGTCCGGATCGGGATGCGTCTCGATGAACACGGCCGCGACGCCGACCGCCACGGCCGCGCGCGCCAGCACGGGCGCGAAGCGGCGGTCGCCCCCCGAGGCGCTGCCCTGCCCGCCCGGCGCCTGCACCGCATGCGTCGCGTCCATCACCACCGGGTAGCCCGTCTCGGCCATGATCGGCAGCGACCGCATGTCGGCGACGAGGGCATTGTAGCCGAAGCTTGCCCCGCGTTCCGTCAGAAGGATGTTCTCGTTGCCGGTGGAGGCGATCTTCGCCGCGACATGCGCCATGTCCCACGGCGCGAGGAACTGGCCCTTCTTCACGTTCACCGCGCGGCCGGTGCGCCCGGCGGCGACCAGCAGGTCGGTCTGGCGGCAGAGGAAGGCGGGGATCTGGAGCACATCGACCGCCTCGGCCGCCGGTGCGACCTGGTCCTCGGCGTGCACGTCCGTCAGCACCGGCAGGCCGAGGCGGTCGCGGATCTCGGCGAGGATCGCGAGCCCCTGCGCCATGCCGACGCCGCGCGCGCCCGACAGGCTCGTGCGGTTCGCCTTGTCGTAGGAGGACTTGAAGATCAGGCCGATCCCCGCCGCGGCGGCCATCTCCGCAAGCGCCGCCGCGACCTCCATCGCATGGCCGCGGCTCTCGATCTGGCAGGGCCCGGCGATCAGCACCAGCGGCCGGTCGTTGCCGAGCTCGAGCCTGCCCACGCGGACGGTGCGCGCGCCCACCGTCAGCCCCGCCCCGGCTCGCGCGCCCGGCCCGGTCTGCGCGCCATCCCGTTCGGGCGCATCGCGACCGTCCCGCTCACACCAGCCGCGCCTGCTTCACCGCCGCCTCGATGAACGAGGCGAACAGCGGATGGGGCTTGAGCGGCCGGCTCTTGAGCTCCGGATGGAACTGCACGCCGACGAACCAGGGGTGCCCCGGCAGCTCGACGATCTCGGGCAGCAGCCCGTCCGGGCTCATGCCGGAGAACAGCAGCCCCTTCTCCTCCAGAAGGGGCTTGTAGCGGATGTTCACCTCGTAGCGATGGCGATGGCGTTCGCTGATCCGGGCGGCGTCGTAGATGGAGCGGACGAGCGAGCCTGGCTGCAGCACGCACGGATAGGCGCCGAGTCGCATCGTGCCGCCGAGATCGCCGCCCTGCTCGCGCCGTTCGATCGTGTTGCCCCGCGTCCACTCCGTCAGCAGGCCGACCACCGGGTGTTCGCACGGTCCGAACTCGGTCGAGGATGCGCCCTCGATCCCGGCGAGGTTCCGCATCGCCTCGATCACCGCCATCTGCATGCCGAAGCAGATGCCGAAGAAGGGCACGCGGCGTTCGCGCGCGAAGCGCACCGCCTCGATCTTGCCGGGGGTTCCGCGCTCGCCGAAGCCGCCGGGCACCAGGATCCCGTGCACGCCCTCGAGCCGGTGGATCGCGCCCGGCGTCTCGAAGATCTGGCTGTCCACCCAGTCGAGATTCACCCGTACGCCGTTGGCGATCCCGCCGTGGGTCAGAGCCTCGGCGAGCGACTTGTAGCTGTCGAGCAGGTTCGTGTACTTGCCGACGACGGCGATCGTCACCTCGCCCTCGGGCGCGCGGATCGTCTCGACGATGCGCTGCCAGGCGGCAAGATCGGGCTCGTCGTCGTGCGGCAGGCCGAAATGGCGCAGCACCTCGCGGTCCAGCCCCTCGCGGTGATAGGCGATCGGCACGGCGTAGATCGTGTCGACGTCGAGCGCGGGGATCACCGCGGCCTCGCGGACGTTGCAGAAGAGCGCGATCTTGCGCCGCTCGCCCTCGGGGATCGGGCGGTCGCAGCGGCAGAGCAGGATCTGCGGCTGGATGCCGACGCTCAGCAGCTCCTTCACGCTGTGCTGCGTCGGCTTGGTCTTCAGCTCGCCGGCGGAGGGGATCCAGGGCACCAGGGTGAGATGGATGAAGAGCGCGCGCGCGGGCCCGATCTCGTTGCCGAGCTGGCGGATCGCCTCGAGGAAGGGCAGCGATTCGATGTCGCCCACCGTGCCGCCGATCTCCACCAGCACGAAGTCCGGCTCCGCCCCGTCCGGCATGGTGGCCGGCGCGGTGATCGTCTCCTTGATCGCGTCGGTGACGTGCGGGATCACCTGCACCGTGCCGCCGAGATAGTCGCCGCGACGTTCGCGCGCGATCACCGTGGAGTAGATCCGCCCCGTGGTGGCGTTGTCGGCCCTCGTCGCGTCGACGCCCGTGAACCGCTCGTAGTGGCCGAGATCGAGATCGGTCTCCGCCCCGTCGTCGGTGACGAACACCTCGCCGTGCTGGTAGGGGCTCATCGTCCCCGGATCGACGTTCAGGTAGGGGTCGAGCTTGCGCAGCCGCACGCGGAAGCCGCGGGCCTGCAGGAGCGCGCCGAGGCTCGCGGAGGCGATGCCCTTGCCGAGGGAGGAGACCACGCCGCCCGTGATGAACACGTATCGCGTCATGGACCCCCCTGATACGCGCGTTTCGTCTCCCGCCACAACCGGGGCGGGCGCAGGCCAGGCAAGCCGCGGTCCCTCAGTTGGTGGGAACGGCCGGCGCCGGCGGCAGCGACGGCGCCGGCGCCGTCACGGGTGCCGAGTCGAGCAGGGACCGCGGCTGGCGCGTGCCCTGGTTGATCAGCGCGAGCGCCAGGCTGAGGACGAAGAACAGCGTGCCGAGGATCGCGGTCGTGCGCGTCAGCAGGTTCGCGGTGCCGCGCCCGCCCATGAAGGCGCCCATGCCGCCCGAGGAGCCGATGCCCAGGCCCCCGCCCTCGCTCCGCTGGAGCAGGACGACGACGATGAGCGCGAGCGTCACCAGCAGGTGGATGATCAGAAGGACGGATGCCATGGGTTCCTCAGGGTCGGGCGGTCCCGGCCGCGCGACGGCGGGGGTTCTAGCGCTCCGGGACGGACGGCGCCACCCCCAACGCGCTCACGCCCGCGCCGCCGCCGCGATCGCGAGGAAGTCCTCCGCCACCAGGCTCGCCCCGCCCACCAGCGCGCCGCCGACCTCCGGCAAGGCCAGGATCGCCTTGGCGTTCGAGGGCTTCACGCTGCCGCCGTAGAGGATCCGCACGCTCTCCCCGGCCGTGCCGAAGCGCGCGGCGAGCGTCCGGCGGATCATCGCATGCATGGCGGCGATCTCGGTCTCGGTCGGCGTCTTGCCGGTGCCGATCGCCCAGACCGGCTCGTAGGCGACCGCCCCGGCCACGGCGAAGCCGTCCGGCAGGCTGCCGGCGAGCTGCGCGGCGACCACCGCCTCCTGCCGCCCGGCCTCGCGCTCGGCGAGCGTCTCGCCGACGCAGACGATCGGCGCGAGCCCGGCGGCGAGCGCGGCCGCGGCCTTGGCGCGCACCTGCCCGTCGGTCTCGCCGTGACCGGCGCGGCGTTCGGAGTGGCCGAGGATCACGGCGGTGGCACCCGCGTCCCGCAGCATCGGCGCCGAGACGTCCCCGGTATGCGCGCCCGCAGCCTCGGCATGGCAGTCCTGCCCGCCCACCGCCACGCCGGAGCCCAGCAACACATGCGCCAGCCGCCCCACCAGCGTGAAGGGCGGACAGACCAGCAGATCGCAGGGCGGCGGGGCGGTGGCCACCGCCTCGCGGAGCGCACCGGCGAGCCGCGTCCCGGCCACGCTCAGCCCGTTCATCTTCCAGTTCCCGGCGATCAGTTGTCTCGGCATCGCGGTCCTCCTGCACCGCCTCTCAGAGGCTGTTTCGGAATGCGGTGGGAACGAGGGTTGGGAGGTCACGGCGGGTTGTGATTCCAACGGGTTGTCGAGACCGAGCTGGATTCGCAACCCATGTGGACCGTAACCACCCGGGCGCAGCATAGCCGTGCGGGCCTTCGCTACGCGAGCGACGTGACGGATGCCGAGTGGGGCATCC
>NZ_VIKA01000117.1 GCF_006704265.1 Elioraea sp. Yellowstone
CTACGGCACGATCTCCGGCAGCCCGACCGCGGACGTCGTCACCACCGGAGAGCTGACCATTCCGATGATGAAGCGTCTCGGCTACCGCCCGGCCTATTCCGGGGCGGTCGCGGCCGCGGCGAGCACCGGCGCGATCCGGCGCAGCGCGGGCGCGGCAGCCGGATAGAGCCGCGCCGCGAGCAGCATGCGCCCGCCGCACTCCACCGCTGCGCGCAGCGACCACGCGATCGCGGCCCCCTCGATGCCGGCGACCAGCAGCAGCAGCACCGCCACAGGCAGCGAGACGAGCGCCAGGGTCAGGGCGAAGCGCGCGGTGACGTCCGGCCGGCCGATCGCGTCGAGCAGCGATCCGGGCGCGAAGCCCGCGCAGCTGAACAGGATGCCGACCGCGAGAATGCGCAGCACCTCGGCGCCGCCGTCGGCGAACGCAGCCCCGAGCCAGAGCCGCAGCAGCGGATGGGCGAGCACGCTCAGCGCCACGCAGCCGGGCAGCACCAGCCCCGCGATCAGCAGGGTGCCGCGGCGGAGCAGCGCGGCGGTCTCGCCCGGCATGGCGCGGAACGAGGAGGCGAGCGCCGGCAGGAGCGCCTGCGCCACCGCCACGGGCAGGATCCAGAGCCGCATCACCAGGTCGAGCGGGGTGGCGTAGAACGCGACCGCGGCGAGCGACAGCAGCGCGCCGATCAGGAACCGGTCGGTATAGAGCGAGACCTGCGTCAGCACGCCCGAGAGGCTCATCCAGCCGCCGAGGCGCAGGAGCGGCGCGACCGCGCGCAGGCTCACCGCGCGCAGCGAGATCCCGGGCACGATCGGGCGGATGAGCGCCGCATAGGCGACGGTGTTCAGGAGCCGCGCGCCCACCAGCGCGAGCATCACGCCGGCAAGCGAGTCCCACACCAGGAGCACGAGGAGCGGGCCGAGATAGTACAGGACGGCAACGGGCATCGCGGCGAGATTGGCCGCGCGGAAGCGCTGATGCGCCGCGAGCACACCCCAGAGGGCCGCGTTCACCACCACGAGCGGCGCGGCGGCGGCGAGCACGCGCAGCCCGGCGATCGCCTCGGCCTGAAGGGGGGGCGGGACGTTGAGCCCGCGCTCGACCAGCGCCGGCACGGCGAGCCAAAGCGCGGCCGCGAGCAGCATGCTCAGGACCAGCAGGAGCGCCAGCGCCGAGGCGACGAGCGCGCCTTCGCCGGCGCGCTCGCCGCGGCCGATCCGCTCGGCAAGCGTGCGCGTCAGCGCCGCGCCGAGGCCGAGATCGAACACGCCGAACACGCCGACCAGACCGAGCGCCAGCGTGAACAGGCCCCAGCGCTCGATCCCCAGCGCCGCGACCAGCGGCGGCGTCAGCGCAAGCGCCACCACGAGCGGCAGGCCACGGCCCAGCACGTTCCAGACCACCCCGGAGACGAGGCGGCGCGTGCCGGCGCGCGCGGCGGCAGGATCGGTCATCGCGGGTCTGGTTAGCCGATCCCGGCCCGCGCGTCAGCGCCGGGCCGGGCGGGGAGGGGCCTCAGTATGCCCCGCGCCGACGCAGCACCGCGAAGGGCGTGCGGAGCAGGATCCTGAGGTCGTCGAGCAGCGTCGCATGCGAGACATAGGCGACGTCCAGTGCGACGCGATAGGCGTAGGAGGTGTCGTTGCGGCCGCTGATCTGCCACAGCCCCGTCAGCCCCGGCCGGACGGCGCGATAATGCGAGGCGGCCGTGCCGTAGAAGTCGTTCAGCTCGGCCTGCTGCACCGGGCGCGGGCCGACCAGGCTCATCTCGCCCTTCAGCACGTTGACGAGCTGGGGGAGCTCGTCGAGCGAGGAGGCGCGCAGGAAGCGGCCGACGGGGGTGACGCGCGGATCGCGCTTGAGCTTGCGCGTCGTCTCCCATTCGGCGCGCGCCTCGGGGTCGCGCTCGAGCAGCTCGGCGAGCCGCTGCTCGGCGTCCGGCACCATGGTGCGGAACTTCAGGCAGCCGAAGCTCGTGCCGTCGCGCCCCACCCGGCGATGCGCATAGAACACCGGCCCGCCGTCGCGCGCGACCAGGGCCGCGATCAGCGCCATCAGCGGCGCGAAAAGCACGAGCAGCAGGGCGGCACCGACCAGATCCATCGCGCGCTTCGCCGCCGCGTGCAGGGCGTTCCGCCGCGGCAGCACCGGACAGGCCGGACCGACATCGTTGGCCGGCGCGACGTGGCTTGCAGAAGCGGCGGCCGGCGCAAGCGTGAGTTGCATGGGTTCGATCACCGCGAGCGGTGGATCCGAGGTCAGCACGTTCCCGGCTTCCGCAGAAAGCATTACCCCTGCCCCTTCACGACCGGCACGGCGGCCGGCACGGTCCGCATCCTGGTCGGCGGCAGCGTCGGTAATCGGACGGAGTGACGGCGGGATTATGGCGGTGCAAAACGAAACGATCGGGGCCGGCGTCCCGCTGGCCCTCGCCGCACTGGTCGGCCTGGCACTCGCCGTCATGCTGCTGCCGGTGTCGTTCGTGCTGCCGCCGGACGGTGCCGACTGGCGGCTTTCCGGAGACATCGCGCAACACGTGGTGGCGCAGCGCTACTTCATCGCCACCCCTTGGGGCTGGCCGCTTCTGGTCGCGCCGACGCTCGGCGAGGGCGGGACCAACATCGCGCTTGCCGACGGCATTCCGCTGCTCGCGCTGCCCCTCAAGGCGCTGGCGCCGTTGCTGCCGCCGGGGTTCCACGGCATCGGGCTCTGGCATGGGATCGTCATGATCCTCCAGCCGCTCGCCGCGGTGTGGTGCCTGCGCGCGACGGGCGAACGGCGGCTCCTGCCGGCGATCGGGGTCGCGCTCGCGGCGGCGGCGATGCCGGCGTGGCTGGCGCGCCACGGCCATGCGGCGCTGATGGGGCATTTCCTTCTGCTGGCTGGCCTCGGCACCTATCTGCATCTCGTGCGCGCGCCTTCGCGCAGGGCGGCGGCCGCCGCGGCGGGGCTCGCGCTCGCCGCGCTGCTGGTCCATCCCTATCTCGCGCTGATGGTGCTCGCCCTCGTCGCCGCGGCGCCGCTGACGCTGCTGCTGCGCAACGATCGCGGCTGGCGCATGGCTGCCATCGCCGCGGCGGCGGCGGTGGGGGCGGTCGCCCTGGCGCTCTGGACGCTCGGCTATCTCGGCGCGACGGGCGACGGCGGCTACGGCCGCTACGCGCTCAACCTGCTCGCGCCGGTCTGGCCGGCACGCTCGGCCCTGCTGCCGCTCGTCGGGCGCGAGATCGACGCCACCGGCATGGGTGGCTGGGAGGGCTACAACTGGCTCGGCGCCGGGCTGCTCGCCGGGCTGGTCGTGCTGGCGCTGCGCCGGCGCGCGGCGCTGGCGGAGACGGTGCGCCGCCATGCCGGACTTGCGCTCGCGCTCGTCGCGCTGACGCTGCTCGCGGTGTCGCAGCGGGTGGGGATCGGCGAGCGCGTGCTGCTCGATCTCGGCCCGCCGCCGGCGCTCCTCGATCAGTTCCGCGCCTCCGGGCGGTTCTTCTGGCCGGTGGGCTATGCGCTCCTGATCGGCATGGCGGCGCTGCTCGCGCGCCTGCCGCGCCTGGGCCCCGCGCTCGTGCTGCTGGCCGGCGTCGTGCAGTGGATCGATGCCGCGCCCAACCGCGCGGCGCTTGCCGCCTGGGCGGCGCAGCACCTGCCCTGGAGCGTCGATGCCGCCGCGCTGCGCCCGGCGATCGCCGCGGCGGCGCGCGTCACCATCCTGCCGAGCTGGATGTGCATCCCGCCCGAGGGACACGCGACGCGCGAGGCGGTGCAGGAACTGCTGCTGCTCGTCTCGGAACGGGCGGTGCCGGTGAACACCATGCAGCTCTCGCGCTGGCGGGATCCGCCGCGCTGCGCGGATGCCGCCATCGCCGCAGCCCCGCCCGCGCCGGGCGAGCTTCGTCTCGTCCTGCCCGAGGCCGTGCCGCTGCTAGGCGACGCGGGCCTCTGCCGCCCGCTCGACCGCGTGCTCGCCTGCGCCGCCGGCGGCTGAGGGCGCGGCGGAGGGCAGGTGGCGTTCGACCAGGTAGAGCGGGCGGCGCTTGGTCTCGTTGAACACCCGGCCGAGATACTCGCCGATGATGCCGAGCGTGATCAGCTGCACGCCGCCGAGGAACAGCATCACCGTCATCAGGCTCGGATAGCCGGCGACCGGGTTGCCGAACAGCAGCGTCTTCACCACCACGACGGTGCCGTAGACGAGCGCGATCGCGGCGGTGACGAGGCCGAGATAGGTCGCGACCTTCAGCGGTGCCACGGTGAAGCTGGTGATCCCCTCGAGCGAGAGGTTCCAGAGCTTCCACCAGTTCCACTTGGTGCGCCCGGCGGCGCGCGGGGCGCGGTCGTACAGCACCGCACGCGAGGGGAAGCCGACCCAGGCGAACAGGCCCTTCATGAAACGGTGCTGCTCGCGCAAGGTGAGCAGCGCATCGAGCGCGCGCCGGCTCATCAGGCGGAAGTCGCCGGTGTCCTTGGGCAGGCGCACCCGGCCGCCGATGCGCTGCATCAGCCGGTAGAAGGCGGCTGCGGTCGCGCGCTTGAGCACGCCCTCGCCGTGGCGCACGCGGCGCTGCGCGTAGACCACGTCGAACCCTTCGCGCCAGGCGGCGACGAGATCGGGGATCACCTCGGGCGGGTCCTGCAGGTCGGCGTCGATCACCACCACCGCCTCCGTGCCGCGTGCATGGTCGAGTCCGGCGGTGAGCGCGATCTCCTTGCCGAAGTTGCGGGAGAGATTGACCACCGCGACGCGCGGATCGGCCGCGCGCAGGCCCAGCATCACCTCGAGCGTGGCATCGTGCGAGCCGTCGTTGACGTAGACGACCTCCCACGCCAGGCCGATCCCCTCCATCGCCGCAGCCAGCCGGCGATGGAACGCCGGCAGCACCTCCGCCTCGTCGAAGGCCGGTACGACCACCGAGAGCGCGGGCGCCGGCCGCGCCTCGGCAGCGACCGGCCCGAGGGTGGGGAGGGATGTCTGGCGCATGGCTGCCCGTCCGATGCGCGCCACGACGCGCGCCTCCTGCAAAGCATATCGCCGCACGCGGCGACCGTGCAGCGGAACCGTGGCACCGCCGGGGCGATGCCGGCCGAACCCGTCACATTCAGGGCATTGGATGGCGGCGGGAATGCATCACAATAGCGCCATCATGCGTGCAAGGTCGGAAGTGGGCGCATGACGGCCGGGCTGGGCGGGGGTGGGGCGACGGCGGATCTGCTGCGCCACTGCGACGCCTGGGTCCTGACCCTTGACGAGCCTCTCGGCGCGCATGCGGTGCTGACCGAGTTGGTCCCCGCCCTGCATGAGCTGCGCGCGGCCGCGGGATCGCGGGACTGGCCGGCCGTGCGCGCGGCGATGGCGGGGCATCCCCTGGCCCTCCGCCTGCTCCAGGACCCGCTGATCGCCCGCGCCTGGCGCCGCGGACCGCAGGGGGTAGCGAGCGACACCGCCCTGGCCGACCTCCTGCTCCGCCATCCTGCCTCCACGGCGCTGGTCGACGCCGCGACTCCCCTGGGCCGCAACCTCTACACCGCCAGTGCCGGCCTGCCCTGGCCCGAGGCGACACGCGAGCGGCAGCGCATCGTCGCTCGGCTGGTCGACGCCACGGCCGAACGCCGCCATGGTGCCACGGTCCTGGCCGTGAACCCCGGCCTGATGCGCGAGGCGCCGCTGTCGTCCGCGGCCTCAAGGGGCGGGATCGCCCGCTGGTTCGCCCTGGAGGCGGATCCGGCCGTGCTGGCGGCGCTCCACAGCCAGATGCCGCTCCCCTGGCTGCACCCGATCCAGCGCCACCCTCTCGAAGCGCTGGAGCGCGAACCGCCGGCGGCCAATGTCGATCTGATCTACCAGAAGACGCTCGAACTCTGGGACGATGATGCCGCGCAGCGGCTGATCGCGGCTGCGCTCGGGCTGCTGCGGCCGGGCGGGCGGCTGGTGCTGTGCAACCGCGTCGCGGAGGCGGGCGACGACGCCTTCTGGTCGCTCGGAACCGGCCGGGCGCGCACGATGCGCGATGAAACGGGGCTCAGGCGGCTGGTGGCGCGGGCCGGGCCACGCCGGCAGGGGGCGGTGCACACCGCGCGCACCATGAACGGCGCGATCGCGGTGATCGTGGTCGAGGCGGGATGAGACCGGCCTTCCTCGTCCCACCGGTCCGGGGCCGTGGCGTCCGGCGGCGCGGCTTGCCTCAGTTCGCTGCCAGTTCGCGCGCCTCGAGCTGGCTGAGCTGGCGGCGCATGGCCTCGAGCAGGGCGTCGAGCCTGCCGCCGCCGCGCTGGATCACCGAGCTGTATTCCGAGCGCTGGGTGATGCGCAGGCTGGTGCCCTCCGCGACCAGGTCGACGATGCGCGGGTGGCCGTCCACCTCCGCGACGAGCCAGTCGAGCGCGACCGCGGGCTGGCCGGGCCGGTCCACCGTGGTCGCGACCATCACGCCTTCCTCGCCGCGCGGCTGGGCGCGGCCGACCGCGAAGGTGACCCCCTTCAGCTCGCCGAAGCGGGCGGAGAGGTTGCGCACCAGCGTCTCCTCGAACAGGCGGAGGAACTCGGCGCGCTCGGCCTCGGAGGCGGTGCGCCAGTGCCGGCCGAGCACGAACTGGCCGACGCCGCGCACGTCGACCGCCTCGCGCAGGATGGCGGCGACGCGGGCGCGCTTCTCCGCGACCGGCGCGTCGCTGTCGATCACCGCGACGAGGGCCTGGCCCTTCTCCTCGATGAAGGCGGCCGCGCGGTCGCTGCGCGCATCGGCGCGCAGCCGGGTGAGGGGAAGGGCGGCCAGGAGGGCCGCGAGCACGGCGCGTCGCTGCATGGCGTGAACCGGATCGCCTATCGGGGCGGCTGGCCGCTCCAGTCGAAACGGCGCCGGCGCGGTTCGGTCTGGTCCAGGATCTCGCGCGCGCGCTGCTGGTGGTACACCGACCGGACGGCGGCGTAGTAGTCGAGACTGCTCTCGCGCAGGGCGTCGATCGGCTCGATGAGCTGCTCGCGCGTGTCCACCGTCTGCAGCGCGACGCGTGAGACGCGCAGCGCCTCGACCGTGTCGCCCTGGCCGAGATAGCCCCAGGGATCGGTGAAGAAGTCGACCGCGCGGCCGGCCACGTCGCGCACATTCGACGGGCCGAGGAGCGGCAGCACGATGTACGGCCCGCCATTCGTGGTGCCGGCCCAGACCCCGAGCGTCTGGCCGGCATCCTCGAACTGCGGCTCGAGACCGAGATCGGAGGCGAAGTCGAAGATGCCGAGGATGCCGACCGTGCTGTTGACCGCGAATCGGCCGACCGCCTCGGCCGCCTTGTCGGGCTTGCCCTGCAGGAGCTGATACGCGGCCGTCCGCGGCAGAAGCAGGTTGTCGATCGCGTTGCCGATGCCCGTGCGCAGCGGCTGGGGGATGAACAGCCGGTACATCTCCGCCACCGGGCGGAGGAGCATCACGTCCACCGCCTCGTTGAAGGTGTGGGTGACGCGGTTCAGCGGCTCGAGCGGGTCGTTGCGCTCGAAATACTCGGAGCGCGCCTCGGGCTCCGATTCGGGCGGCGGCAGGGCGCAGCCGGCGGCAAGGCCGGCGGCGAGCAGGGCGGCAAGGCGCAGGAGGTGTAGGCGCATCAGATCTTCGGTCCTGCTCGCAAGAATGGCACGACACCGGCCGCGGATCAGGGGAGACCGGGGAGGTCGCGACGCTCGCCGGGTTCGGCTCGGCGGGCGGGCGACCGCCCGGCGCGCGAACACTAGCGACCCGCCCGATATGACGCAAATACGTGTTAGTGAAGAGTTACGTGCGTCACGCGCAGGGCCGCATGGGGGTATCCCTTGCGCTGCCCCCGCCACCGCGCCAATCAGGCCGCCTGCGACCAGGAGCACCGCCGTGACCGCCATGAACACCGCCTCCGTGCTCGCGCGCTGGGCCGCCGGCCCGCGCGAGGGGGTGCCGCCGATCTCGGCGCAGGACCTGCCCGCGCCGCAACTCTCCTTCGAGTTCTTCCCGCCGAAGACCGAGGCGCTCGAACAGCAGCTCTGGGCCTGCATCCGCCGGCTCGAGCCGCTCGCGCCGCGCTTCGTCTCGGTCACCTACGGCGCCGGCGGTTCGACGCGCGAGCGCACCCACGCCACGGTGACGCGGCTGCTCGCCGAGACGACGCTGACGCCGGCGGCGCATCTGACCTGCGTGGGCGCAAGCCGGGCGGAGGTGGATGCGGTGGCGCGCGCGTACTGGGAGGCGGGGATCCGCCACATCGTCGCCCTGCGCGGGGATCCGCCGGCGGGCGCCGCCGGCTACCAGCCGCATCCCGAGGGCTACGCCTACGCCGCCGATCTCGTCGCGGGGCTCAGGCGGATCGGCGACTTCGAGATCAGCGTCGCCGCCTATCCCGAGACCCATCCGGCGGCGGCGAGCCCGCAGGCGGATCTCGACAACCTGAAGCGCAAGATCGATGCGGGGGCGACCCGGGCGATCACGCAGTATTTTTTCGATACCGACGTTTATCTCCGCTTTCTCGATCGCTGTCTTGCCGCCGGGCTCACCGTGCCGCTGGTGCCCGGCATCCTGCCGGTGACCAACTTCGCGCAGGTCGTGAAGTTCAGCGCGATGTGCGGCGCCTCGGTGCCGGGCTGGCTCGCGCGGCTGTTCGAGGGGCTCGACGCCGATCCCGAGACGCGGCGGATGGTGGCGGCGGTGGTGGCAGCCGAGCAGGTGCGGCGGCTGCAGGCGGCCGGGGTGGACGAGTTCCACTTCTACACCCTCAACCGTCCCGACCTCGTCTACGCGATCGCGCACATTCTCGGCGTGCGGCCCGTCCAGCGCGGCTGAGCTGGCGTCACGCCTGCCAGAACGGCGCGCGCTCGGCGAGCCGATGCCAAGCCCGAGCCGCATCCTCGCGCGCCGGCGCGGCCTTGGCGGCGACCCAGCCCTGAACCACGCCCGCCGCCCAGGTGGAGCCGCCGCGACCGCCGAGCGCCTGCATCAGCCCGGCCGCGACCGCGGTGTCGTTGAGGTGGCCGAGCGCATCCTGCAGCCGTGCCAGCGCCTTCTGGAAGCGCCGTCGCCGCTTCCTGCCGAACAGCCCGCCCAGCAACTCGCCCGCGTAGCGCAGCCGCTTGGCCTCGATCCGCAGCGCGTGCAGGGCCGGGATGTCGAGGCCGGCGAAGCCTGCCCCCGCGCGCATCAGCCGGCGGTGGCGCCGGGCGAGCGCGCTTGCGGCGAAGGCTTCGAGCGGGGCGGAGCGCAACGCCTCGGCTTCGGCATCGGTGGCCTCGCGCCAGGGCGGGGCGACGGCCGCGGCGGCAAGCTCGAGCGTGAGGAGGCGGAACGCGGGCGCCTCGAGGGCGGCCCGCACCTCCGCATAGGCGGCCGCGCGCGCGCGGACGGCGGCGCGGCGCAGGCGGGCGAGCGCCGGCGCCTGCGGGAACGCGGCGGCGACCTCGGCGAGCGTGCCCGCGATCAGCACGTCCCAGTCGCGCGCCGGGCCGAGCCGGCGCGCCAGCTCACCGAGCCGGTCCTTCAGCGCCGCCGTGGCAGGACAGCCGATCGCGGCACGGAACACGGTCAGCGCCGTGCGCAGCCGCCTGATGGCCACGCGCATCTGGTGCACGCCCTCGGGATCCGCGCCCTCGGCCGCGACCGGGGCCGCGGCCACCAGGGCGAGGGTGAGCTGGGCGATCGCGCGGCGCGCGCCGTCCTCGACCGTGGTCGCGCCGGCGAGGTCGGGCGGTCCGCGCCAGAACGGCCGGGCCGGCGTGCCGAGGGCGAGGCCGCGCGCCTCCTCGGCGAGGGCGGTTGCCGGCACGGCGACCGGCAGGTCGGTGGCGAGCGTGGCGGCGAGGGCCAGGGCCTCGGCCGCCCGCGCTTCGGGCGCGGAGATCCAGAGCCGGGCGAAGGGTCGTCCGGCGGTGCCGCCGCGCAGCACGCCGGCGAAC
>NZ_VIKA01000118.1 GCF_006704265.1 Elioraea sp. Yellowstone
GCGGGCTCCTCCGCCGCGCGGTCGCCGCGGTCGCGGCCGTGCGCGGCGTCAGCCTCGCCGTCCGGCCGGGCGAGACGGTCGCGCTGGTCGGCGGGTCGGGCTCCGGCAAGACCACGCTCGGCCGTGCCCTGCTCGGCCTGGTGCCGCTCGCCGCCGGCGAACTCCGCTTCCGCGGCCGCCCCATGGACTGGTCCGACCGCGCGGCGCGGCAGCGCTTCCGGCTCGACTGCCAGCTCGTGTTCCAGGACCCCCACGCCTCGCTCGATCCGCGCATGCGCGTGGCCGAGATCGTCGAGGAGCCGCTGAAGCTGGCCGCGGGGCTGGACCGGGCCGAACGGCTGCGCCGTGTCGCCGCCATGCTCGAGGAGGTCGGGCTCGCGGGCTACGGCACGCGCTTCCCGCACGCGCTCTCCGGCGGACAGCGCCAGCGGGTCGCGATCGCGCGGGCGCTGGTGCGGGATCCCGCCTTCGTGGTCGCCGACGAGCCGGTCTCGGCCCTCGACATGACGATCCAGAAGCAGGTTCTCGAGCTGTTCGCCCGGCTCCAGCGCGAGCGCGGCTTCGCCTGCCTGTTCGTCTCGCACGATCTCGGCGCGGTGGCGCGGATCGCCGACCGGATCGCGGTGATGCAGGACGGCCGCATCGTCGAGGAGGGGCCGCGCGATGCGATCCTGGACACGCCGCAGCACCCCTATACGCGCGCCCTGCTGGAGGCCTCGCCGCGCTTCGAGGCGCTGGCCGCCTGAACGGCTTTCCATCGCCATCCCGGTCTGCGAGATGTAGGCTGGGCGGGCAGGACCGGGGATCAGGACGATGGCCGTCAGGCCGGAGAAGCAGCGTCAGGCGGAGGGGATGGCGGACCTTCAGGGCATGAGCTTCGAGGAGGCGCTTGCCGAGCTCGAGGGGATCGTCGGCCGGCTCGAGGCAGGCAAGGGCTCGCTCGAGGAGGCGATCCGCGCCTATGAGCGGGGCGATGCGCTGCGCCGGCACTGCGCGGCCAAGCTGGCCGAGGCGCAGGCCAAGGTCAGCCGGATCGTCGAGACCGGCGGCACGGCCTCGGGCACCGAGCCCCTCGATACCGACGCATGACGGTGCCGGTCGCGCTCGAGGGCCGCCTCGGTGCCGCCATGGCCGGGGCCGCCGCCGAGGTCGAGGCGATGCTCGACCGGCTCCTGCCGCAGGGCGAGGATGCGCAGTCGCGCCTCTACCGCGCGATGCGCTACGCCGCCCTCGGCGGCGGCAAGCGCATCCGCGCCTTCCTGGTGCTGGAGACCGCGGCGCTGTTCAACGTCGCCCGGCTCTGCGCGCTGCGCGTCGCCGCGGCGGTGGAGATGCTGCACGCCTACTCGCTGGTGCACGACGATCTGCCGGCGATGGACGACGACGATCTCCGCCGCGGCAAGCCTTCCTGCCACCGCGCGTTCGACGAGGCGACCGCGATCCTCGCCGGCGATGCGCTCCAGGCGCTGGCCTTCGAGGTGCTGGCCGAGCCCGACACCCACAGCGACCCGGCCGTGCGCTGCACGCTGGTGGCGACGCTCGGCCAGGCCGCCGGCGCGCGCGGCATGGCCGGCGGGCAGATGATCGACCTCCTGGCCGAGAACGCGCCGCTCACCGAGCACGAGGTGACGCGGCTGCAGATGCTCAAGACCGGCCGGCTGATCACCTGGTGCTGCGAGGCGGGGGCCATCCTGGGCAAGGCGCCGCCTCAGCAGCGCCAGGCGCTCGCGCATTACGGCCGCGATCTCGGGCTCGCCTTCCAGATCGCGGACGATATCCTTGACGAGACCGGCACCAGGGAACAAATCGGAAAGACGCCCCGCAAGGACGCCGCGGCCGGCAAGGCCACGCTGGTGTCGCTGATGGGGCTTTCGCGGGCCGAGGCGCATATGCGGTTCCTCGCGGACCAGGCCACCATCCATCTGCTGACGTTCGAGGACAAGGCGGATTTGCTGCGCGACCTCGTCTCCTATGTCATCACACGGCGGGCGTGAGAGCATGACCCCACAGGCCGTCAAGCCGATGCTGGACCGGGTGCACCTGCCCGCCGACCTGCGCAACTTCTCGGTAGCCCAGCTCAAGCAGCTCGCCGACGAGCTCCGCCGCGAGACGATCGAGGCGGTCTCCATCACCGGCGGGCATCTCGGTGCCTCGCTCGGCGTGGTCGAGCTGACGGTCGCCCTGCACCACGTCTTCGACACGCCGAACGACCGGCTGATCTGGGATGTCGGGCACCAGGCCTATCCGCACAAGATCCTGACCGGGCGGCGCGACCGCATCCGCACCCTGCGCCAGGGCGGCGGGCTCTCCGGCTTCACCCGCCGTTCCGAGAGCGAGTACGACCCGTTCGGCGCGGCGCATTCCTCGACCTCGATTTCGGCCGGGCTCGGGATGGCGGTGGCGCGCGACCTGAAGGGCGACCACCGGCACGTCATCGCCGTGATCGGCGACGGCGCGATGAGCGCCGGCATGGCCTACGAGGCGATGAACAACGCGGGCGCCTCGAAGTCCCGGCTGATCGTCATCCTCAACGACAACGACATGTCGATCGCGCCGCCCGTCGGCGCGATGAGCGCCTATCTCTCGCGCCTGCTCTCGGGCCGTTCCTACACCGGATTGCGCGAGGCGGCCGCGCGCATGGCGCGCCGCTTCCCCAAGCCCCTCGAGCGCACGGCCAAGCGCGCCGAGGAGATCGCGCGCACCATCCTGACGGGCGGGACGCTGTTCGAGCTGCTCGGCTTCTACTATGTCGGCCCGATCGACGGCCACAATCTCGACCATCTGCTGCCGGTGCTGCGCAACGTGCGCGAGGCGGAGGAGACGGTCGGTCCGATCCTCGTCCACGTCGTGACGCAGAAGGGCAAGGGATACGCGCCGGCCGAGGCCTCCGCCGACAAGTATCACGGCGTCTCCACCTTCAACGTGGTCACCGGCGAGCAGACGAAGGGCGCGGCCGGGCCGCCCTCCTACACCAAGGTCTTCGCCAATGCCCTGATCGCCGAGGCCCAGGCCGACCCGCGCATCGTCGCCGTCACCGCGGCGATGCCGGCCGGCACCGGCCTCGACGCCTTCGCCAAGCGCTTCCCGCATCGCTGCTTCGATGTCGGCATCGCCGAGCAGCATGCCGTCACCTTCGCCGCCGGCATGGCGTGCGAGGGCATGAAGCCGTTCGTCGCGATCTACTCGACGTTCCTGCAGCGCGCCTACGACCAGGTGGTGCACGACGTCGCGATCCAGAACCTGCCGGTGCGCTTCGCGATGGACCGGGCCGGGCTGGTGGGCGCGGACGGGGCGACGCATGCCGGCAGCTTCGACATCGCCTATCTCGGCTGCCTGCCGAACATGGTCCTGATGGCGGCGGCCGACGAGGCGGAGCTCGTGCACATGGTGGCGACCGCAGCGGCCTATGACGCCGGGCCGATCGGCTTCCGCTATCCGCGCGGCGAAGGCGTGGGCGTGGCCCTGCCCGAGCGCGGCGAGGTGCTGCCGATCGGCAGGGGCCGCGTCCTGCGCGAGGGCACCAAGGTGGCGCTGCTGTCCTACGGCGCGCGGCTCGGCGAGTGCCTGAAGGCGGCCGACGAGCTGGCCGCGCGCGGGTTGTCGACGACGGTCGCGGATGCGCGCTTCGCCAAGCCGCTCGACCGCGCCCTCGTGCATCGCCTGGCGCGCGAGCACGAGGTGCTGGTCACGATCGAGGAGGGCTCGATCGGCGGCTTCGGCAGTTTCGTGCTGCACGACCTCGCCCATGCCGGGCTGCTGGACAGCGGCGCGAAGGTGCGGCCGATGGTGCTGCCCGACCTCTTCATCGACCACGACAAGCCGCATGCGCAGTACGAGAAGGCCGGGCTGAACGCGCGGCACATCGTCGCCACCGCCCTCGGTGCGCTCGGCATGACGGACGCGACGGCGCAGCCGGCCAGGGCCTAAGAAAACCTGGGGGGACGACGGTCGTCCCCCCCAGCCCCCCTCCGGAGATCGCGCCCGCGGCCCGATCGACGCGGGGTGGGGGGGCCTTGCGGCCCGCCACGGCCTTCTGTTCCCTGAGCCGATGGACATCGACCTCGATCGCCGCGCCCTGTGCAACCGCATCGACCGCCTGATCGAGCCGTGGCGCGGCGACGCCATGCCGGGCGTCACCGTCGGCGTGGTCCAGGGCGGCGCCCTGGTCGCCCACCGCCACGCGGGGATGGCGAACCTCGAGCTCGGCGTGCCGATCGGCGCGCAGACCTGCTTCCGCATCGCCTCGGTGAGCAAGCAGTTCACCTGTGCCGCCGCACTGCTGCTCGCCGAGCGCGGCCTGCTCGACATCGATGCGCCGGTGCGCAGCCTGCTGCCCGACCTGCCCGCAGCGTACGAGGCCGTCACCATCGCGCACCTGATGCACAACACGAGCGGCATCCGCGACATGCTGGAGATCCTGCGCCTGGGCGGCGCCGATCTCGGCACGCCGGTCACGACCGCCGATCTGCTCGCCGGCATCCGCCGCCAGCGCAGGCTGAACTTCGAGCCCGGCACGCGCTACCTCTACAGCAACAGCAACTTCCTGCTGCTTGGCCTGATCGTCGAGAAACTCGCCGGCGCCCCGCTCGCCGTGGTGCTGGAGCGCGAGATCTTCGCCCCGCTGGGGATGACCTCGACCCGGCACGTGCCCGACCCGCAGACACCGATCGGGAACCTCGCCACCGGCTATGTCGTGCGGGACGGCAGCCTCGTCCGCGCCGCGCACGCCTTCCCTCTCGGCGGCGAGGGCGGGCTCGTCTCCTCGGTCGTCGATCTCGCGATCTGGGCCGCGAATGCCCGTTCCGGGCTCGTTCCGAGCCCCGGCGTGATCGCCGCCCTGGAGCGCGCGACGCCGTTCCGCAACGGCGCCGCGAACCACTATGCGCGCGGGCTGAGGCTGCGCAGCTATCGCGGCGTGCCGACGGTCAGCCACGGCGGGCTCTGGCCCGGCTACCGCGCCGAGTTCCTGCGTGCGCCGCGGCAGGACGCGGCCGTGATCGTGATCGCGAACCATGGCGGCATCGACCCGGGCGAGATCGCCCATCGGGTGCTGGACATCGTGCTGGACCGGCGCGGCGCCGTACCCGCGCCGAAACCTCCTCCGCGGCACGAGGTGGCGGGGCTCGCCGGGCGCTACATGGATCCGGACACGGGCGCGACGCTCGACATCGAGGTCGCCGAGGACGGCACGGTGACATTCGTCGCCAACGGCCTGGCGGCGGTCGCCGAGGCGACCGAGGATGGGCGGCTCGGCGTGCCGCGCAGCGGCGTGCCGATCACCGTGCGCGGAGCAGGGCCGGATGCGGTGGAGGTCGAGCGCGATGCCGGCGTGACCGGGATCTGGCGGCGCGTGCCGTCGGGCGCGACGCTGCCGGCCGACCTGCCCGGAACCTATGTCAGCGACGAGATGGCGGCGCGCTGGACCATCGCGCGCGACGGCACCGGCATGAGCGTGTGCGCGCACGGGCCTGTCGTGCGCGGGCCGGCCTGGCCGGTGGAGCCGATCACCGCGGAGGACGTGCGCGTGCACATCCCCGCGACGGTCGCGCGGGCCTGGCTCGACGTGCGCGTGCAGCGCGATGCCGCCGGCGCGATCAGCGCGCTGATCGTGCATGGCGGGCGCGTCAAGTCGGTCCGCTACGCACGCGAGGGGGCGGGCTGATCACGCCAGGACCGCGCGCGCCGCCCTGAGATCCTCGAGCGTCGGATCCGCCCCCTCGGCGATCAGCCGGTCGAGCATCGCGGCGAGGCGCGGCGCGGCGGCGCGATCCTCGCGCACCGCCATCGCCAGCGCCCGCAAGGCCCACAGCCCGGCCCCGCGCGCCGCCGCATGTGCGGCGATCGTCTCCGCGGACTCCTCGGGCGCCAGCCCCGCCGCCCGGCGCGCGGCCAGCGCCAGTCGTGCGATCTCCGGCGAGTAGAGGGCGACACCCGTCGCGGCCGCGATCCGCGCTCCCTCCTCCAGGAGCGCCAGCGCCGCGTGCGGCCGGCCCTCCTCCAGTCGGCACTCCGCCGCCAGGGCCAAGGCGCAGGGCACGAGCTGCAACGCGCCGGTCGCGCGATAGGACGCCACGGCCTCCTCGATGCGCTCGCCGCGCTCCGACGCCGCGGCCTCGATCGCCGCCGCCCCCACCACCGCGCACCAGGCGGACCAGTAGGGGAAGCCGTGCTGGGCGGAGATGCGAACCACCTCCTCGCTGCGCGCCGCGGCTCCGCCGCGGTCGCGCGCGATCAGCCGGCGCAGCGCATCCACCGCCAGCACATGGGCGAGCGTGTGCGGATGCGCGATCCGCCGCGCCAGCGCCTCCGCCTCGGCCGCATGCGTGTCCGAGGCGGCGAAATGCCCGCCGATCATCTCGCTCCACGAGAGATGCGCGAGCACCACGCCCGCCGGATCCGAGCCGTAGGCGAAACGGTGATGCTCGTGCCGCGCGGGATCGTAGCGCGCCACCACCTCGGCGAGATGCCGCTCGGCCTCCGCGTGCTCGCCGCGCAGCAGATGCGCAAGCCCGAGCACGCGGTGCACCTGGATCAGCCGGTCCTCGTCACCGGCGATGCCGAGCATCCGCTGGCCGAGCGAGAGCGCGCGCGGGATGTCGCCGCGCACCATCGAGTAGGTGTTCAGCCCCCAGAGTGCCGCGAACATCGCCGGATGGTCGGTCTCGCCGATCGTCTCCAGAATCGTCACGGCCTCGGCATAGGCGGCCTCGAGCTCGGGCGCGGCATTGCCCCTGACCGCGAGCTCCTGCCCGCCGATGCGGATGAGCAGTTCCGCCCGGCGCAGCGATTGCGGCCCGCCCGGCAGGCGCCGCACCAGCCCCTCGGCATGGCGCAGCAGCCTGAGCGCATCCGCGTTCGCCGACTGCGTCGCCGCGCGGTCGCCGGCGCGCGTCCACCAGGTGATCGCCTCGTCGATCTCGCCCGCCGCCTCGAGGTGCTGCGCGGGCAGTTCCGGCCGCGCCTCGACCAGCGGGCGGAACTCGGCGAGCAGCAGCCCGGCGACGCGGGCGTGCACCGCGCGGCGGCGCGCGCGCAGCAGCGAGTGGTAGGCCGCGTCGCGCACCAGCGCATGGCGGAAGGCGTGCGTCGCGCCCTGGGCCGCGGTCTCCAGCACCAGCCCGGCCGCGACCAGCGCCTCGACCGCCCCGGCGACCGTCGCCTCGTCGAGTTCGAGCACGCGCGCAAGCAGCGGGATGCCGAACTCGCGTCCGATCACCGCCGCGACCTGCGCCACCGGCCGCGCCTCGCCGAGGGCGTCGAGCCGGGCGAGCAGCGAGTCGTTGAGCGAGGAGGTGCGCGAGAGGATCTCCGCCCCGCGCCCCTGCGCCTTCGCCTCGCGCCAGAGCTGCACGAGCTCTTCGGCGAACAGCGGATTGCCCTCGGCGCGGTCGGCGATCAGCGTGCGTGCCGCGGGGTCCAGCGTGCCCTCGGGATCCAGGTTGGCGATCAGCCCCTCGATCGCGCCGGCGGGCAGCGGATCGAGTGCCAGCGTGCCGTCACGGCCGAGCGCGGCAGGCGGCTCGAAACCCTGCGGCCGGGCCGTCAGCACGAGCAGCACCGGCAGCCGGCGCGCCTCCTCGGCGAGTGCCGCGATCACCGCGCGCGAGGCATCGTCGGCCCAGTGTGCATCCTCGACCACCAGCGTGGCGGGCCGGCGCGCTCCTGCCGTCCGCACCAGCGCCAGCACGGCGGCGGCGACGCGCCGCAGACGCTCCGCCGCGCCGACGCCGGGCAGGGCGGGCAGCGGCGCCTGCGGATCGATCAGGGGGCGCAACAGCGTCGCCGCCTCGGGCTCGAACGCCGCCTCGCGCGCGACCGCCGCGAGCCGCGCGGCCGGGTCGGCCGTCCCGAGCACCCCGCGCACCAGGTCGCGCACCGGCAGAAGCGGGTTGGTCGCTCCCTCGGGCTGGCAGAAGGCGGCATGCCACAGCCCGCCCGTCGCCGCCACGGTGCGCCTCAGATGCCCGACCAGCGCCGACTTGCCGATGCCGGGCTCGCCCACCAGCGCGAGCGCCGAGCCGCGGCCCGCGGCCGCGTCGCGCCAGCGCGCATCCAGCGCGGCCTGCTCCTGCGCGCGCCCGTACAGCCGGTCGGCGCGCAGCGGCCGCGTCCGGCCGGCACCGGCAACCGGGCCGATCACCCGGAACAGCGCGACGCGCGTGGTGTGGCCCGGCGCCTCCATCTCGCCGGCCGGCACCATCGCGAAGCGGTGCGCGATCAGCGCGTGCACCGCGGCCGTGGTGACGATGCTGTCCGGCTCGGCGCGCGTCTGCAGCCGCGCGGCGAGATTGGGCGCGTCGCCGACGATGTCGGCCTCGGCGCGCGGGTCATGCGCGCCGAGACGGCCGACCACGACGATGCCGGTCTCGACCCCGATGCGCACGGAGATGCGCTGGCCCTGCGCAAGTCCGGCCGCGTTCAGCGCATCGAGCGCGTCGAGCACGGCGAGGCAGCCCGAGACGGCGCGCGCGGTGTCGTCCTCGCGCGCGCGCGGGAAGCCCCAGTAGGCGAGGATGCCGTCGCCGAGGAAGCGCGCGATGTAGCCGCCATGCGCCTCGATCGCGGCACCCGCGGCGCGCCGGTAGGCGACGATCAGTTCGCTCATGTCCTCGGGGTCGAGCATGGCGGCGAGCCGGCTCGAGCCCACCATGTCGATGAACGCGACCGTCACCTGGCGCCGCTCGGCCTCGTCCTGCGGCAGCCAGGCCGAGCCCGCCTGCGGGCCGAAGGCGGTGGGGAGGTCGGTGCTCATCCGTTCGATGTGATCCGGGTCACACGCCCACTCTTCGCGCACCCTTAAGCGTGACGCCGGGTGACGTGACGGCCTCGTCGTTCCCGGCCCGGAGCGACGGATCGACAGGCCGTCGGGGCCGGACCAGGATGGTGCCGCATCCATGCGGGCCGGGCCAGGGGGGATCGCGTCGCGATGGACGACGACAGTGTCAGACTGCCGGCCGTGCCGGATCTCGGCGCCGGGGTGCGGATCGATCCGCACGTCCTGCACGACATCCTGCGCGGCGACGGGCGTGGCCGGCGGAACTGGATCGCCGAACTCGCGGACCCCGCCGAGGCCGGGCGGAAGGTCGCCATGCTGGGCGCGCGGCGCCAGCGCGGTCGCTTCCAGGCCGAGCTCGTGATCGAGCGCGGCGAGGATGCCCGCCGACCGCTGAACGAGCTGTTCCGCGAAGCCGGGGCCGAGCTGCGCGCCCTGCGTGCGCCGCGACCGGTCGCCCCGCCGCCGCCGGCACGTGCGCGTGCGGCCACCGTGCTGCCGAAGGATGCCTGGTTTCCCGAGGGCGTGGCCGGGCTCGACGGCGCCGGCATCGCGCTCGGCGTGGTCGATTTCGGCTTCCGCTTCGATCACGTTGCGTTCCGGCGGCCGGACGGCTCGCCGCGCATCGCCTGGCTCTGGGACCAGAACGCGCCGGGCGGCGGTCCGGAGCCGCTCGATACGGTGCCCGGGCACGGCTTCGCCGCCGGCTACGGCGTGGCGTACGGCCGCGCCGAGATCGCGCGCTGGTGCGCCACCGGCAGCAGCCCCTACGACCCGCAGGCCAACTACTACGACCCCGCGCTGCTGGCCGCCGGGCTGCACGGGACGCATGTCGCCTCGCTCGCCGCGGGCTCGCCCTTCCCGGTCGCGGATGCGGACGGCGCGGCGCGCACGCTCTGCGGCGTCGCGCCGGGGGCGGATCTCTATCTCGTCCAGCTCGGCGTGACGCGGACCGACTTCCTCGAACCGGCCGTGCCCGCC
>NZ_VIKA01000119.1 GCF_006704265.1 Elioraea sp. Yellowstone
CTGGAGCGGCGCTGGGCCGAGGCGGGCTGCCGCGACGATGCCGAGACGGTCAGGCGCTGGCTGCGCGAGGCGGTCGCCGCCACAGGCGCCTGACCGCGAGGAAGCCGCGATAGGCCGCCTCGGCGACCGGCGCGACCAGGGGATGCCCGACCAGCCGGCCGAGCCGGCGGAACCCCGGCATCGCCCCCCAGATCACGGCGAAGGCGCGCGCCCCGGCGACCAGCCGCCCGTCGGGCAGGCGCACATGCATCCGCGCAAGCGCCGCCGCGCGCGTCAGCCCCGGCCCGGGTGCGGCGTCGGGCGCCGAGACGTCCACCCAGGCGATCGCCCCGCCGCCCGGCCGGCCGCGCCAGAACGCGACCTCGCGCGCGCAGACCGGGCAGGCGCCGTCGTAATAGGCAACCGGGCGATCGGGCGTCTCCATGGCCATGCGCCGCAGGTGGCCGCGCCCGTGCGGCCCGCAAGGGGTTGGAATCGCCCTTCCGGCGGCCATCTCACGTCCATGGACGCCGCCGCGCTCGACCGCCCCGCCCCGCCGCGCACCGATCGTTCCTCCGTGCCGCCCTGGCTGGTGGCCGAACTCCGCTCCGACCACGCCGGCGAGACCGGCGCGGTGATGATCTATCGCGGCATCCTCGCGGTCAGCCGCGACCCGGCCGTGCGCGACTTCGCCGAACGCCACAGGGCGACCGAGCAGGGCCATCTCGATCTTCTCGACGCGCTGCTGCCGCCCCCCGACCGGTCGCGGCTCCTGCCGCTCTGGCGCCTCGCCGGCTGGCTGACCGGGGCGCTTCCCGCCCTGTTCGGCCCGCGCGCGGTGTTCGCCACCATCGACGCGGTGGAGAGCTTCGTCGATCGCCACTACCAGGCGCAGATCGACAGGCTTGATGCCGAGCGCATCCTGCCCGAGATCCGCGCCCTGCTCGAGCAGTGCCGGATCGAGGAGGTGCATCACCGCGACGAGGCGCGCGAGGCGGGCGAAGGCCCGCGCTATGGCGCCGCGCTGCGGCTCTGGGGCCGGATCGTCGGCGCGGGATCGGCGGCCGCGGTCGCCGCCGCGAGGCGGATCTGAGGCGATGGCGGGCGAGCTCGCGGTCCTCGGCCCCTTCCTGCTCGCCTGCTTCGCGGCCGCGACCACCGGCGCGGTGTTCCGTCCCGGCCCCTGGTACGACCGGCTCGACAAGCCGTCCTGGACGCCGCCGGACTGGGCCTTCCCGGTCGCCTGGACGCTGCTCTACGTCGCGATCGGGGTCGCACCCTGGCTGGTCTGGCGCGCGGCGGGGTTCGCGGGCGCCGCCCTGCCGCTTGCGGTCTGGGCGGTGCAGCTCGCGCTGAACGCCGCCTGGTCGTGGCTGTTCTTCGGGCTGCGGCGCATGGACCTCGCCTTCGCCGAGGTGGTCGCGCTCTGGGCATCGATCGCGCTGATGATCGCGCTGTTCCTGCCGATCAGCGTCACGGCCGGGCTGCTGATGGTTCCCTATCTCGTCTGGGTGAGCTTCGCGGCGGCGCTGAACCTCGCGGTCTGGCAGCGCAACAAGGACGCCGTGGGGAGCCGCGAGCCCGCCTGAGCGCCTCGCTGACGCGGGCGGTGACCGGCTGGCGCAGATCGCATACGGCCGGAATCGGCCGGATGCGTGAGGATGCTCGCCATGACGGGTTGGAGCGGTTTCCACTCGTGTGGAAACCGCTCTAGGCTCCGCGGCCGCCACGATGGCGCAACAGACGAGGGAACGCCGATGACCAGGATCACGCGCCGCGCCGTGCTCGGCGCCTGCGCCGCTCTCGCCGCCCCGGCCACGCTGCGCGCCCAGCCGCGCACGATCCGCTGGGGCGACCTCCTGCCCGCGACCCATCCGCAGGTGCGGATGATCGACCGGATCGCGCGCGAGCTGCGCGAGAAGACCGCCGGCCGGCTCGAGATCCAGTCCTTCCCCGGCGGCCAGCTCGGCTCCGGCCGGGACATGATGGAGGCGGTCTCGACCGGCGCCCTGCAGCTCACCACCGACGGCGCCGGCGCGCTCTCCGCCTTCCTGCCCGCGCTGTCCGTGGTCGAGGCCCCCTATCTCTGGCGCGATGCCGCGCACATGGCGAAGGTGACGGCGACGCCGGTCTTCGCGCGGCTGAACGGCGAGCTCGTCGCACGGCGCGGCATGCGCATGCTGGGCGTCACCTACTACGGCAAGCGGCATCTGACGTCCTCGGCCGCGAAGCCGGTGCGCGGTGTGGCCGACCTGGCCGGGTTCCGCCTGCGCGTGCCGCCCGTCGACGTGTTCCGCGCCATGGTCGAGGCCTGGGGCGGACGGCCGACCCCGATCAACTTCAACGAGCTCTACCTGGCGCTCGCCCAGGGCGCCGTGGACGGGCAGGAGAACCCGCTGCCGACCATCCACGCGGCGAAGCTCTTCGAGGTGCAGAAGCATCTCGTGCTGACCGGCCACATCATCACGCCGCGCATGCCGATCGTGAACGAGGCGTTCTGGCGCTCGCTCGCTGCACCCGATCGCGACGCCTTCGAGGCGGCGATCGCCTCGGCCGCGCAATGGCAGGATGCCGAACTCCTGCGTCAGGAGAGCGAGCTGGTCGCCACCCTGAAGGGCGCCGGCATGGAGGTGATCGAGGTGGATGTCGCCGCGTTCCGCGCCCCCGTGCTCGCGAGGGTGCCGGCGCAGTTCGCAGAGCGCTGGGGCCAGGGGACGTTCGACACGCTCGCCGCGCTTTGATCGCGCGTCTCGGTGCGGCGGCGGGCGCGCTGCTCGCCGCCGCGGCCGCCTCCCTGCTGGTCGCGCTGCTGGCGACGGTGCTGGTCGGCGTGGCCGCGCGCGCCTTCGCCCATCCGCTCGCCTGGACCGAGGAGGCGGCGCAGCACCTCCTGGTCTGGACCGGCTTCGTCGGGCTGGTGATCGCCGCGCGCCACGGCTCGCACATCCGCATCGAGGCGGTGCTGGGCCTGCTGCCGTGGCGTGCGCGCGTCGCGGCGGAGATCGGGATGCACGGGCTGATCGCGCTGTTCGCGCTGCTGCTCCTGCGCGAGGGGCCGGCGCTGGTCGCGCGCAACTGGGATGTCGAATGGGTGAGCCTGCCGCTGCCCTCGGCGCTGCTCTACATCCCGGTGCCGCTCGCCGCCGCGGCGCTGGTCGCGGTGTCGCTCGCCGAGATCGCAGCGCTGCTGCGGCGGGAGCGCGTGCCGTGACCGGGACGATGCTCGTCGTGCTCGGGCTCTGGCTGGTCTCGCTGTTCCTCGGCCTGCCGCTGTTCGCGGGCCTCGGCCTCGCCTCCTTCGGCTTCGTCTGGCTGTCGGGGATCCCGCTCGGCATCGTCGCGCAGAAGATGGCGCAGGCGGCGAACTCCTTCCCCCTGCTCGCGGCCCCGCTGTTCATCCTGATGGGCAACGTGATGAACGCCTCCGGCGTGACCGAGCGGATCTTCGGCTTCGCCCATGCCGTGGTGGGCTGGATGCGCGGCGGGCTCTGCCACGCCAACATCGTGGCCTCCGTGATCTTCGCCGGCATGTCCGGCTCGGCGGTGGCGGATGCGGGCGGGGTCGGCACGATCGAGATCAAGGCGATGCGCGACGCCGGCTACGACGTCGAGACGGCCGCCTCGGTCACCGCGGCCTCGGCGACGATCGGGCCGATCATTCCGCCCTCCCTGCCGATGGTGATCTACGCGGTGGCGGCGGACGTCTCGATCGGCGGGCTGTTCCTGGCCGGCGTGATCCCCGGCCTGATGATGGCGGGTGCGCTGATGGCGATGGTGACGGTGCTGGCGCGCCGGCGCGGCCTGCCGCGCGCGCCCTTCGGCGGACCGGCGGCGATCTGGCGCGCCTTCGCCTCGGCCGCATTGTCGCTCGCGACCCCGGCGATCCTGTTCGGCGGCATGATCAGCGGGCTGTTCACGCCGACCGAGGCGGCCGCGGTCGCCGCCGCCTATGCGCTGCTGCTCGGTCTCGTCGTCTACCGCACCCTGCCGCTGGCCGCGCTGCCGCGCCTGCTCGCCGAGACGGTCGAGACCACCGGCGTGGTGCTGGCGCTCCTGATGACCGCGACCGCCCTCGCCTGGTGCCTCTCGCTCTCGCGCATCCCGCAGATGCTGGGCCCCGCGATCGTCGCGGCCGTCGACGACCCGACGCTGTTCCTGCTCGCGGTGAACGTGCTGCTGCTGCTGGTCGGGACCGTGATGGAGGCGATCGCGGCGATGCTGGTGCTGGTGCCGATCCTGGTGCCGGCGGCGGCCGGGTTCGGGATCGATCCGGTCCATTTCGGCCTCGTGTTCGTGCTGAACCTGATGATCGGCACGATCACCCCGCCCGTGGGCGTGGTGCTGTTCGTCACCGCGCGCGTGGCCGGCCTGCCCTTCGACCGGCTCTCCCGCGCGATCCTGCCGTGGCTCGCCCCGCTGGTCGCGGTGCTGCTGGCGGTGACGCTCCACCCGCCGCTCGCGACGTGGCTGCCGCGGCTGGTGCTGGGATGAGGGGCGCGCGTGCTATGACGCGCGCATGACCCGCCCGCCCGATCCCGCGCTCGGCCTGCTCGGCCGCCGCCTCTGGCGCGACCATGCGCGCGGCGAATCGCGCCGCCTGCTCGCCGTGTTCGCGCTGATGGCGGTGGTCTCCGGCGCCACCGGCCTCTACCCCGTGGTGATCGACTGGGCGTACCGGCTGTTCGAGGCGCGCGATTCCCGCGTGATCTGGCTGGTGCCGCTGGTCGCGGTGGCCGTGGTCTGCGCCAAGGCCGCGGCGCAGTACGGGCAGGTGGTGCTGATGCAGCGCGTGGTCCTCGGCATCGTGCTCTCGCTCCAGCGCGCGATGTTCGACCGGCTGCTCGCCGCCGATCTCGCGCGGCTGCAGGCCGAGCCCACGGGCCGCCTCGTCTCCCGCTTCACCACCGACGTCGCGGTGATCCGCGAGAGCCTCGCGCGCGCGGTCGGAGGCGTGGTCGATGCGCTGACCGTGGCGGCACTGGTCGCGGCGATGCTCTGGCTCGACTGGGTGCTGACGGCCTTCGCGCTGCTCGCCGTGCCGGTCGCGGTGATCCCCATCAACGCGATCGGCCGGCGCATGCGCCGCGCGTCGAAGGCGCAGCAGGAACAGGCGGGCGAGGTGGTCGCGCTGCTCACCGAGAGCCTGGCCGGCGCGCGCATGGTGCGCGCCTATCAGCTCGAGGAGTACGAGCGCGAGCGCGCAGGCCGGGCGTTCCGCACCTGGTTCGACTCCCTGATGCGGGTGGTGCGCGGCCGCGCCCGCGTCGATCCGGTGCTGGAGGCGATGGGCGGGGTGGCGGTCGCGGGCGTGATCGCCTTCGCGGGCTGGCGCATCGCCTCGGGCGCGGCCTCGGCCGGCCAGTTCACCGGCTTCGTCGCCGCCCTCTTGATCGCGGCGCGGCCGATGCGCGCGCTCGGCACGCTCGCGGTCGCCCTGCAGGAGGGCGCGGCGGCGGTCGCGCGCTGCCTCGCGCTGATCGACGAGATCCCGCGCGTCGCCGATGCGCCGGAGGCGGTGCCGCTCGCGCCCGGCCCCGGGCGGATCCTGTTCGACTCCGTCTCGTTCCGCTATGGTGAGGGCGGGCCCGCGCTGCACGAGGTCTCGCTCGAGATCGCGCCGGGAACCACCGTCGCCGTGGTCGGCGCCTCGGGCGCGGGCAAGACCACGCTGGTCAACCTGATCCCGCGCTTCGCCGACCCGACCGAAGGCCGGGTGCTGATCGACGGGCAGGACCTGCGCGCGGTCACGCTCGCCTCGCTGCGGCGGGCGATCGCGCTGGTCAGCCAGGAGGTGGTCCTGTTCGACGACACGGTGCGCGCCAACATCGCCTTCGGCCGGCTCGACGCCACCGACGCCGAGATCGAGGCGGCCGCGCGCGCGGCCGAGGCGCACGGCTTCATCGCCGAACTGCCGCAGGGCTACGCGACGCGCGTCGGCGATCGCGGCCTGCGCCTCTCCGGCGGCCAGCGCCAGCGCATCGCGCTCGCGCGCGCGCTCCTGCGCGCCCCCCGCATCCTGCTGCTCGACGAGGCGACGAGCGCGCTGGATGCCGAGACCGAGGCGCGCGTGCAGGCGGCACTGGAGCGGCTGCGCGCCGGGCGCACCACGGTGGTGATCGCGCACCGGCTCTCCACCGTGCGCGCGGCCGACCGCATCGTCGTGCTGGAGGCGGGCCGCGTGGTCGAGGACGGGCCGCACGAGGCGCTGGTCGCACGCGGCGGCGCCTATGCGCGGCTGGTCGCGGCGCAGGCCTTCCGAGCCGAGCCTATTCCCGCCGCAGCAGACGGTCGGTGACGAAGCTGCCGAGCCGGGAGGCGCGGAACTCCTCGCGCAGCGCCTGCTCGTCATAGGGGCCGCGCACCCAGTCGAGGAAGCCGATCCCGCTCTCCGCCTGCGCTTTCTCGTATCGATCGAGGAACGCATCGAGGATGCCGGTCTTGCCGGCCGCGACATGGCCGTGGCGCCAGGAGAGCTGCCGCTTCGCCTCCGCCACGGGTCGGCCGCGCAGCAGCAGGTAGATCGCCGCGACCAGCCCCGCCCGGTCGGCGCCCGACTTGCAGTGGATCAGCGCCGGATAGGCGATCGTGTCGAACAGTCCGGCGAGGCGCAGGATGCGGTCCTTGTGCGGCGCGCCCCGGCTCTCGAACGGCGCGTCGATCATGGCGAGGCCGAGCCGTGCGCAGGCCGCGCGCGCCAGCGCATCCGAGCCGCAGTCCCGCCGGCCGCGCAGATTGAGCACCGTGCGGATGCCGCGCCGCGCCTCCAGCGCGAGCTGGAACGGCAGCGGCTGGTTGGAGCGGTAGAGCCGCCCCTCCTCCACCGCCGCGCGGTTGCGCCAGGCGAGGCGGAGCAGGGCGTGGTCGACGAACAGCGCGTCGGCCCAGGCGCGGAAGCGGCCGGACGCCGTGTCGAGGGCGAAGGACGAGGCGGTCACGGACGAGAGATGGCCGGGCGGCGGGGCCGGCGCAAGCCGCCGCCCCCATGACGTCCGCCCGGGGAGGGGTTAGGCTCCCCGATCATCGCGCAACCCCCGAGGACAGAGACGCATGCCCGGCCCCGTGAAGCTCTACGGCATTCCCCGCTCGCGCGCCTTCCGCTGCCTGGTCGCCCTCGAGGAGACCGGCGTCGAGTACGAACTCGTGCCCACCGACTTCACCGAAGGCGTGAAGTCGCCCGCCTTCCGCGCCATCAACCCGAACGCCAAGATCCCGGCGCTGGTGGACGGCGAGACCGTGCTGTTCGAGAGCCTGGCGATCAACCTCTACCTCATGCGCAAGTACGGCGATCTCTGGCCGCGCACGGTCGAGGACGAGGGGCGGGTGTTCCAGTGGACGCTCTGGACCGCCACCGAGATCGAGCCGCCGCAGATGCAGTGGGCCTACAACACCTTCGTCCGCCCGGCCGACCAGCGCGACCCGGCCGAGGCGGCGGCGGGCGCGGAGCGGCTCAAGGCCCCGCTCGGCGTGCTCGAGACCGTGCTCGCGGACCGCGACCACCTGCTCGGCGCCGCCTACTCGCCGGCCGATCTCCAGGTCTCCTGCGTGCTCTACACGGCCTGGTTCAACGGCTTCGACCTCGCGCCGTTCCCCAAGGCGAAGGCGTGGCTCGACCGCTGCCTGAACCGGCCGGCGGTGCTGCGCGCGCGCAACATGCGCGAGGCGGCCTGATCGCGGTCCCCGACCCGATCGCCGAGGCGCGCGCGGCGGCCGGGGCGCTGCGCCGGCTGCTCCTCGGCACGCCGGAGGAGACGGTCCGCCTCGCCGTCACCGGGCTCAGCCGCGCCGGCAAGACGGTGTTCGTGACGGCGCTCGCGGCCAACCTGATGGCCGCGCCACGCGATCCGCGCCGCATGGCCGCGCTGCCCGCGGTCGCCGAGGGGCGGGTGGTGGCGGCGGCCGAGGCCGGGCTGACGGTGGCCGACGCGCCGCTCTTCCCGCTCGGCGCCGCACTCGCCGCGCTCGCGGGCGAGGCGCGCTGGCCCGAGCCGACGACGCGGCTGACCAAGCTCGCGCTGGCGCTCGAGGTGCTGACGCCCACCCCGGGCTGGCTCGGCCGGCAGCTCGGCCCCAGCCGGCGGACGGTGCGGCTCGAGGTGGTGGACTATCCGGGCGAGTGGCTGCTCGACCTGCCGCTGCTCGGGCGCAGCTTCGAGGCGTGGTCGGCGGCGGAGCTCGCGCGGGCGGAGGAGGCGCCGCGCGCCGGGCACGCCGCCGCCTGGCGGGCGGCGCTGGCCGGGCTCGATCCGCAGGCGCCGACCGAGCACGCCACGCTCGCCCGGCTCGCCGAGGCCTACACCGCCTATCTGCGCCGCTGCCGCGACGAGGCCGGGCTTGCCGCGCTCACCCCGGGCCGGTTCCTCAACCCGGATGCCTGGGCCGGGATGTCGTTCCTGCTGTTCTGCCCCCTTCCCGTCCCGGCCGGGGCGCACCCGCGCGCGGGCAGCCTGTGGGCAACGATGCGCGCGCATTACGACGAGTATCTGCGCCGCACGCGGGCCGAATTCCTCGCCCCGCACATGGCGCGGTTCGATGCCCAGATCGTGCTGGTCGACCTGTTCCGCGCGCTGGCCTCCGGCGCGGCGAGCTTCGCCGACACGCGCGCCGCATTGGCCGAGATCGCGGCGGCGCTGCGGCCCGAGGGCGGCTGGCTGGCGCGGCTCGGCCTCGCGCGCGCCCCACCACTCCCGGTCTATGCCGCGACCAAGGCCGACTACGTGCCCGAGAGCCAGCGCGGCCAGCTCGTCGCGCTGCTGCGGCATCTCGTCGGGGGCAACGGTGCCACGCTCGCGGTCGCCGCGGCCGCCTGCACGCGCGACATCACGATCGAGGAGCGCGGCCGCGCGGTGGAGGCCGTGGAGGGGCTGGTCGCGGGCGGCGGGCGCGAGGCGTTCTGGTTCGCCGGCGGCATCCCGGTGGAAACGCCGTCGTCGGCATGGTTCGACCGGCGCTACGCCGTGCCGGTGTTCGCCCCGCCGGCGATCGACCCGGAGCGCGGCCTGCGGCACCTGAACCTGGATCGGGTGCTCGCCGCGGCGCTGCCGGAGGTGTTCGCGTGAGCGAGGAGACGCCCGGCGCGCGCCGTCGTGCGCTCGCCACCGAGGCCGCGCGGCTCGCCGACGAGCTCGAGGCGCTGCCTGAGCCGCCGGTGCCGGAGCCGCCGCGACGGCGCGGCCTCGGCGCGCTGATCGTGGTCGCGGCGCTGGCGGGATTCGGCCTGATCGCACTCGATCTCTGGGCCTTCGTCGAGGCGCGCTTCGCGGCCTCGGCCGCGCAGGGCTGGATCGCCGCGACGCTGGTCGCGGCGCTGGCGCTCGCGCTCGCGCTGCTGCTCTGGCGCGAGTGGCGGGGGCTGAGACGGCTCGCGCGCGTCGAGTCGGTCGCGAACGATCCGGATCGCGCCGCCGCGCTGATGGAGCGCGACCCGCGGCTTGCGCGCGCGGTGGCGCTCTGGCGCGGGGTCGCGCGCGGCGTGAACGACCCGGACCGCCGCGCGGCGCTGTTCGCGCATCACGTGCTCGCCCCGCTCGACGCGCAGGCGGACGCCGCGATCCGGCGCGCCTCACTCCGCATGGCGGGCGGGGTGCTGGTGCTGCCCTCGGCGCTCTTCGACACGCTCTGGTTCGCGATGCAGGGCTTCGGGCTGATCCGGCGGATCGCGGCGATCTACGGCCTCGCGCCGGGGGCGGCGGCGACCTGGCGTCTCGCGCGCCGGGTGCTCGGCGAGGCGGGCGCGATCGGCGCGGCGGACG
>NZ_VIKA01000011.1 GCF_006704265.1 Elioraea sp. Yellowstone
GCTTCCCCCGCCCCGCCGCCGCCGCCCGCCGCCGCGCCGCCGCCGGTGCCGCAGCGGCAGTGGTTCCTGGCCTTCGGCGGCACCGCGCACGGGCCGCTCGCCGAGAGCGCGCTGCCCGGCGAGGCCCGCGCCGGACACCTGAGGCCCGACACCCTCGTCTGGCGCGAGGGCATGGCCGACTGGAAGCCTGCCGGCGAGGTGCCGGAGCTCGCCTTTGCCCTGGTCCCCGTCCCGCCGCCGCTCCCCGGAGCCTGATCCCGCGCCGGACGCGGCGGAGGAGCGGCTCGACCGCATCCCCTGCTCGCAGTGCGGGGCGGAGCTCACCTATGCGCCGGGCACGCGGATGGTGCGCTGCGCCTATTGTGGCCACGAACAGCCGATCACCGGCTCGCCGTGGCAGGTGGTGGTCGAGCGCGACCTCGCCGCCGCGCTGGCCAAGGCCGCCGACGAGCACCTCACCGAGGACCGGCGCATCCTCAAATGCCAGACCTGCGCGGCGAGCTTCGACGCGGCGGAAGGGCAGGGGGCCGGGCACTGCCCGTTCTGCGGCAGCGCGATCGTCGCCGATCCCGCGCGCACGCGCCGCATCCGTCCCGACGGCGTGGTGCCGTTCGCGATCCCGCGCGACAAGGCCCAGGACGCGCTGCGGCAGTGGCTCGCCGGGCTCTGGTTCGCGCCCTCGGACCTGTCGCGCAGGGCGGAGGCCGAGGCGCGGATCGAGGGGCTCTACCTGCCGTTCTGGACCTATGACTGCGACACCACGACCGAGTACCAGGGCGCCCGCGGCCTCCGCGTGGTGCGCCACGTCCCGGTGACGCGCCAGGTGCAGGGCAGGCTCGTGACGCGGATGCAGCCAGTGACCGAGCTGCGCTGGACGCCTGTTGCCGGCCGGGTGGCGCGGCACTTCGACGACGTGCTGGTGCCGGCGGCCCGCGCCCTGCCGCTCCAGGATCTCGGCCGCGCCGGCGCGTGGAACACGCAGTCGGTCCGCGCTTACGCGCCGGACTGGCTCGCCGGGTTCCGCTCCGCCCTCTATGACGTGCCGCTCGCGGACGGATTCGCCGCCGCGCAGGCGATCATGCGCGGCGTGATCGAGTCCGACATCCGCCACGACATCGGCGGCGACGCGCAGCGCATCACCGCCTCACGCACCACCTGGCGCGGGGCGAGCTTCAAGCACGTGCTGCTGCCGGTCTGGGTCGCCGCCTATCGCTACCGCGGGCGGACCTTCCGCTTCGTCGTCAACGGCCAGACCGGCCAGGCGCATGGCGAACGGCCCTGGAGCGTGGGCAAGATCGCGTTTGCGGTGCTGGCGGCCTTCCTGGTCGCCGCTGCGCTGGCGTTGGCCGCCGCCCGGATCGGTTGACCTGGGGCAAGCCCCGCCCTTGCCGTGACGTGCTAGAGAGCCGCCGTGCGCCGCCTCTTCCGCCTTCTCGTCATGCTCGCCCTGTTCGGCGGCGTCGGAGCCGCCGCGTGGTGGTGGCTCGCGCGGCCGCCGCTGGTGCGGGCGGACGTGGTCACGCTCGGTCCGGCGGTGGATGCGGTCTATGCCACCGGCACGGTCGAGCCGGTGCTCTGGGCGCGCATCGGGCCGCTGGTGAAGGGGCGGCTGATCGCGCTCGAGGCCGAGGAGGGCGAGCGCGTGCGGGCCGGGCAGGTGCTGGCGCGGCTGGACGATTCGGTCGCGCGCGCCCAGCTCGCCGAGGCCGAGGCGCGGGCGAGCTTCCTGCGCGAGGAGGCGGGGCGGCTGCGCGCCCTGGCCGCGCGCGAGATCGTCGCCCAGGCGGCCCTCGACCGGGCCGAGAGCGAGGCGCGCGCGGCGGCGGCGGTCGTTGCGGCGGCGCGGCAGCGGCTGGACGACTTCGTGATGCGCGCGCCGATGGAGGGCCTGGTGCTGCGCCGCGATGGCGAGATCGGCGAGGTGGTCGACACCGGCAACACCGTGTTCGTGGTTGGCGAACGGCGCCCGCTGCGCGTCACCGCCGAGGTTGACGAGGAGGACATCCTGCGCGTCGAGCCCGGCCAGCGCGTGCTGCTGAAGGCCGACGCGCTCCCGGGCCGCGTGCTCGAGGGGCGGCTTGCCGAGATCACACCCAAGGGCGATCCGCGGCTGAAGGTCTATCGCGTGCGCATCGCCCTGCCGGACGACACGCCGCTGCTGGTCGGCATGACGGTGGAGGCGAACATCATCGTGCGCGAGGAGCCGCAGGCGGTGCTCGCTCCGGCGGCGAGCGTGCGCGACGGCGCGGTCTTCGTGGTCGAGGGCGATGTCGTGCGGCGCGTGCCGGTCAGGCTCGGCGTGCAGGGGCCGCTGAAGGTGGAGGCGCTGTCCGGGCTCGCGCCGGGGATGCGCGTGGTGACCGATCCGCCCGCCACGCTTGCCGACGACATGCGCGTGCGCCTGCCCGCCAACGCATTGGCGCACTGAGATGCCGCTCGCGCTCGACATCGCGCTCGGCCATCTCGGGCGACGCAAGCGGCAGACGCTGGTCTCGGTGCTTGGGGTTGCGCTCGGTGTCGGCTTCTTCATCGGCATCACCGCGCTGATGCGCGGCTTCCAGACCTATTTCGTGCGGCAGGTGATCGACGTAGCCCCGCATGTCGTCATGAAGGACGAGTTCCGGCTGCCCGACGTGCAGCCGGCCGCGATCGCCTTCGCCGGCGGCGCGGTCGAGGTGCGCGGGGTGAAGCCGCGCGACACCGTGCGCGGCATCAAGGAGGCGGGGGCGAAGATCGCCGCCGTCGAGGTGATCCCCGGCGTCGCCGTGGCACCGATGCTGCGCGGCCCGGCACTGCTGCGCTACGGCCCGCGCGACACCTCGGTCTCGATCGGCGGCATCGAACCCGAGCGCGAACGGCGGGTGACGAATATCGAGAAGGACATGACCGAGGGGCGGCTCGAGGATCTGCGCGCGACCGCGAACGGCATGATCGTGGGCATCGGCGTTGCCCAGCGGCTCGGCGCCGAGGTGGGCGACACGGTCACCGCCGTCTCGCCGGCCGGGGTGGCGCAGTCCTTCCGGATCGTCGGCATCATCTCCACGGGCGTGACCGCGATCGACAACAGCGAGGCCTATGTGCTGCTGCGCCTCGCCCAGGTGCTGCTCGACCGGCCGAACGTGGTCAACGCGATCCGCATGCGCCTTGCCGATGTGCGCCAGGCCGAGCCGCTCGCGCGCCGGCTGGAGACCGTGTTCGGCTACCGCACGGAGTCCTGGGAGGAGAGCAACCGCAACATCCTCGGCCTGTTCGTGATCCAGAACGCGATCATGTACAGCGTGGTGGGCGCGATCCTGCTGGTCGCCGCCTTCGGCATCTACAACATCATCTCGACCGTGGTGCACGAGAAGGCGCGCGACATCGCGATCCTGAAGTCGCTCGGCTTCCGGGCTGCCGACATCCAGCGGATCTTCCTGCTCGAAGGCGCGATGGTCGGCATCGCCGGCGCCTTCGCCGGCTGGGCGGTCGGGCTCGGGCTGATCGAGCTCCTCGCCCAGGTGCGGTTCGAGCAGATGGGACCGGTGATCCAGGGGCGGGACCGGTTCCTGCTCGCCCGCGAATGGTGGCCCTACCTCGCCGGCGGGGGCTTCGCGCTCGCCGCCGCCTCCGTCGCCGCGTTCATCCCCGCCCGCCGCGCCTCGCGGCTCAACCCGGTGGAGATCGTGCGGGGGGCGGCGTGACTGCCCTGCTCCGCGCCGAAGGCGTGAGCCGCGTGCTGCCCGGCCCCCAACCCGTGACGCTGGTGCGCGACATCGACTTCGCCCTCGGCGCCGGCGAGTTCGTCGCCGTCACCGGCCCCTCGGGCTCGGGCAAGTCCTCGCTCCTCTACCTGCTCGGCCTGCTCGACCGGCCGACGGTCGGGCGCGTTGCGATCGAGGGGCGCGACACGGCCGGGATGAGCGACGACGAGCTCGCCGGCCTGCGGCTCGCACGGCTCGGCTTCGTCTTCCAGTTCCACTTCCTGCTGCCCGAGTTCACGACGCTCGACAACCTGCTGATCCCGATGCGGCGGCTCGGCCGCTGGGGCGAGGCGGAGCGCGAGGAGCGGGCGCGGGCGCTGCTGGCCTCGCTCGGCATGGCCGAGGCGGCCGACAAGCTGCCGGAGCAGCTCTCGGGGGGCATGCGCCAGCGCGCCGCGATCGCCCGGGCGCTCGCCAATGACCCCGCTCTGCTGCTGGCCGACGAGCCGACCGGCAATCTCGACACCCGCAACGCGCGGATCGTGTTCGACATCTTCGAGCGGCTCGTGGCCGAGCAGGGACGGAGCGTGGTCGTGGTGACGCATGACCAGGAGCAGGCGGCGCGGGCGCCGCGTCAGGTGCGGCTGGTGGACGGGCGGATCGTGCACGACAGCGGCGCCTGATCCACCCCTTGCGCAAACGGCGTCGTGCCGGCATCTGCCCGGCATGGACCGGATGGGCCGGGGAGCGGCGCGCGGGGCGGGGCGGTGAGGGCGGAGACGCCGTTCGTCGCGCTCGAGCGCGTCAGCCTGACCTACGCCGGCGAGGGCGGGGGCACGCTCGCGGTCGAGGGGCTGGATCTCGCGATCGCCCGCGGCGAGTTCGCTGCCGTGGTCGGACCCTCGGGCTGCGGCAAATCGACGCTGATGAAGCTGGTGACCGGCCTTGCCCCGGCGAGTGCGGGCAGCGTGTCGGTCGGCGGACATCGCGTGGCGGGGCCGCTGAAGATCGTCGGCATGGCGTTCCAGAACCCCACCCTGCTCCCCTGGCGCACCACGCTCGACAACGTGCTGCTGCCGCTGGAGATCGTCGCGCCCCACCGGGCGAGCTTCCGGCGCGAGCGCGCGCGTCATGTCGAGCGGGCGCGGGCGCTGCTCGCGACGGTCGGTCTCGCCGGGTTCGAGGACAAATACCCCTGGCAGCTCTCGGGCGGGATGCAGCAGCGCGCGAGCCTCTGCCGCGCGCTGATCCACGAGCCGGAGCTCCTGATGCTGGACGAGCCCTTCGCCGCGCTCGACGCCTTCACGCGCGAGGAGCTGTGGGGCGTCTTGCAGGAGCTCTGGCTCGCCCGCCGTTTCACCTGCATCCTGGTGACACACGACCTGCGCGAGGCGGTCTATCTCGCCGACACGGTGCATGTGATGAGCGCGCGGCCCGGGCGGATCATCGCCACGCGCGCGATCGACCTGCCGCGCCCGCGCACGCTCGAGGGCAGTTTCGGGCCGCACTTCGTCGATCTGGTGCATGAGCTGCGCGGCCGCATCGCCGCGGCGCGGTCGGAGGGGTGAATGCCGGCGCGGTTCTGGCATGATCTGACCTGGCCGGAGTTCGCCGCGCTCGATACGTCGCGCGCGGTGGCGCTGCTGCCGATCGCCGCGACCGAGCAGCACGGCCCGCATCTGACCGTCGCCGTGGACACCACGATCAACGAGGGGGTGGTACGGGGCGCGATGGCGCTGATCCCGGACGAGGTGACGCTGCTCGTGCTGCCGACCCAGGCGATCGGCGTCTCGGTCGAGCACGGGCGCTTCCCCGGCAGCCTCACGGTCGCGCCCGAGACCGCGATCGCGGCATGGACGGAGATCGGCGCCTCGGTCGCACGCGCCGGCATCCGGCGACTCCTGCTGCTGAACAGCCATGGCGGCCAGCCCCAGGTGGCGGAGATCGTCTGCCGCCGGCTGCGCATCGTGCATCGCCTGTTCGCCGCCACTGCGATGTGGGACCGCATCACCGCGCTCGCCGACCTGATCCCGCCCGACGAGCGGCGATTCGGCATCCATGCCGGGCAGATGGAGACCGCGCTCATGCTGGCGCTGGCGCCGGAGCGCGTGCGCGCCGATCGGGTGCGTGACTTCGCCAATGCGACCGCCTCCCTGGACGGCAACACAGTGCTGCGCGCGGGCGGCGCGGTGGCGTTCGGCTGGCAGGCGCAGGACCTGAACGCGTCCGGCGCGGTCGGCAACGCCGCCGCCGCCACCGCGGAGCTCGGCGCCGCGGTGCTGGCGCGCGCCGCCCAGGCGGTGGCGCGGCTTGTCGCCGAGATCGCGGCGATCGATGTCGAGGCCTGGCTGAAGGAGGACACGCGTGCGTGACCTTGCCGCATTCCTCGCCGCGCTCGACGGCATCCCCCTCGAGACCGACCGCGCGCTGGTGCGCCAGAAGAGCCGCGACTTCTTCTGGTACTCGCCGGTGCTGAAGCGTCAGCTCGACCGGGTCTGCGGCGATGCGGTGGTGATGCCGCGGAGCGAGGCCGAGGTCGCGCGCGTGCTCGCCGCCGCGGTGCGGCACCGCGTCCCCGTCACGCCGCGCGGCGCGGGCACCGGCAACTACGGCCAGGCGATGCCGATCCGCGGCGGCATCGTGCTCGACCTCTCGGCGCTCGACCGCGTGCTCTGGACCCGCCCCGGCGCGGTGCGCGCGCAGTGCGGTGCGAAGCTGCTCGACATCGATGCCGAGGCCCGTACCGCCGTGCGCGGCGAGCTCCGCTTCCATCCCTCGACCCGCCGCACCGCGACGATCGGCGGCTTCATCGCCGGCGGATCGTCGGGGATCGGCTCCTGCACCTGGGGCATCCTGCGCGAGCCGGGCAACATCCTTGGACTCAGGCTGCTGACGATGGAGGAGCACCCGCGCGCGATCGAGCTGCGCGGCCCGGACATCCAGAAGGCGAACCACGCCTATGGCACGAACGGCGTGATCACCGAGGTGGAGATGCCGCTCGCGCCCGCCTGGAAGTGGGTGGACGCCGTCGCCGCCTTCCCCACCCTGATGGACGCCGCGCGCTTCGCCGACGCGTTCACGCGCCAGGACGGGATCGCGAAGAAGCTCGTGAGCGTGCTCGCTTCCGGGATCGCGCAGAGGCATTTCCGCGCGCTCGCGCCCGTGCTGCCGGAGGGACGGGCGATCGTGCTGCTGATGGTCGCCGCCCCGTTCCTCGAGTTCCTGCCCGGTCTGCTCGCCCCGCATGGCGGGGTGGAGATGCACCGGCAGCCGAGCGATGAGGCCGAGGTGCCGCTCTACGAGTATTCCTGGAACCACACCACGCTTCAGGCGCTGAAGACCGACAGGTCGGTGACCTATCTGCAGACGCTGTTCCCCCCGCCCGGTCATCTCGCCAAGGTGGCTGAGCTGGAGGCGGCGTTCGGCGACGAGGTGCCGATCCATCTGGAGTTCGTGAAGTTCGGCGGCGAGGTGGCGTGTTTCGGCCTGCAGCTCGTGCGCTTCACCACCGAGGCGCGGCTTGCCGAGATCATCGCCGCGCACGAGGCCGCCGGTTGCCCGATCTTCAACCCCCACGCCTACACGCTGGAGGAGGGGGGCATGAAGAGGGTCGATCACGCGCAACTGGCGTTCAAGCGCGAGACCGACCCGCTGGGCCTGCTGAATCCCGGCAAGATGCTGGCGTGGGAGAACCCCGACTGGCGGCCCTCGCAGTCGCGGTATCTCTACGGGGCGGCATAGGACGATCGCGGCCAGCGCGGTTGCCCCTCCGTTCGCCCCCGCGCTAGAACCCGCCCGACCCCCGACACCCAAGTTCCGAAGGCCGAGCCCATGCCCGCCTACCAGTACGTGTTCGTGATGAAGAACCTGACCAAGGCCTATCCGGGCGGCCGGGAGGTCTTCAAGGGCATCACGCTGTCCTTCCTGCCCGGCGCCAAGATCGGCGTGCTGGGCGTGAACGGCGCCGGCAAGTCGACGCTGCTCAAGATCATGGCCGGGATCGAGAAGGATTTCGGCGGCGAGGCCTGGGCGGCCGAAGGCGTGCGCGTCGGCTACCTGCCGCAGGAGCCCGAACTCGACCCGACGAAGACGGTCGGCGAGAACGTGCGCGAGGCGCTGGGCGACGTTGTCGCGGCGCTCGACCGGTTCAACGAGATCTCCAACGCCTTTGCCGAGCCGATGGACGACGAGCGGATGAACGCGCTGCTCGCCGAGCAGGCCGCGCTCCAGGAGAAGATCGACGCCGCGAACGGCTGGGAGATCGACCGGCAGATCGAGATCGCGCTCGATGCGCTGCGCTGTCCGCCGGCGGACAGTCCGGTCACGCACCTCTCGGGCGGCGAGAAGCGGCGTGTGGCGCTGTGCAAGCTGCTGCTCGAGAAGCCCGACCTGCTGCTGCTCGACGAGCCGACCAACCATCTCGATGCCGAGAGCGTGGCCTGGCTCGAGACGACGCTGCGCACCTATCCCGGCACGGTGATGGTCGTCACCCACGACCGCTACTTTCTCGACAACGTCACCGGCTGGATCCTCGAGATCGAGCGCGGCCGTGGCTATCCGTACGAGGGCAACTACTCCGCGTGGCTGGAGCAGAAGCGCAAGCGGCTCGAGCAGGAGGAGAAGGAGGAGACCGCACGCATGCGCGCCCTCGCCGCCGAGCGCGAGTGGATCGCGGCCAGCCCGCGCGCCCGCCAGGCGAAGAACAAGGCGCGCATCCAGCGCTACGAGGAGATGCTGGCTGCGGCGAACGAGAAGGCCGCCGGGGTGGCCGAGATCGTCATCCCGCCGGGTCCGCGGCTGGGCAGCGTCGTCATCGAGGCCGAGCATCTGAGCAAGGGCTACGGCGATCGGCTGCTGATCGACGACCTCTCCTTCAAGCTGCCGCCGGGCGGCATCGTCGGCGTGATCGGCCCGAACGGCGCCGGCAAGACCACGCTGTTCCGCATGATCACCGGCCAGGAGCAGCCGGACAGCGGCACCCTGCGCATCGGCGAGACCGTGAAGCTCGGCTATGTGGACCAGTCGCGCGACAGCCTGGACGCGAACAAGACCGTCTGGGAGGAGATCGCCGGCGGCGAGGACGTGATCATGCTCGGCAAGCGCGCCGTGCCTTCGCGCGCGTATGTCGGCGCGTTCAACTTCAAGGGGCCGGACCAGCAGAAGAGGGTCGGCGTCCTCTCGGGCGGCGAGCGCAACCGGGTGCATCTCGCCAAGATGCTGAAGTCGGGCGCGAACGTGATCCTGCTCGACGAGCCGACCAACGATCTCGACGTCGATACGCTGCGCGCGCTGGAGGAGGCGCTGATGGACTTCGCCGGCTGCGCGGTGGTGATCAGCCACGACCGCTGGTTCCTCGACCGGCTCTGCACCCACATCCTCGCCTTCGAGGGCGACAGCCACGTCGAGTGGTTCGAGGGGAACTTCCAGGCCTACGAGGAGGACAAGCGGCGCCGCCTCGGCGAGCACGCCACCGACCCCCACCGGATCAGGTACAAGCCGCTCGTCAGGGTCTGATACCCGGCCGACAAAGGTTCGACCTTTGCCGGCCGGGCATCAGGCCTTGGTTTTGCGCGCGGCCGCCCCTTGAGCCCCGCGCGCCATACCCTCCGCACAAAGGTCAAACCCTTGTGCTCCGGGTATGAGCGGCGCTCGCCTGGGCGAAGGGGGGGCGCGACGCGGCCGGGCCTCCCTGGCCGCCCACGCGGAGGCGCTGCGACATCGGGTCGGCGCGTGATCCCGGGATGACGCCGCTTCGGCGGAGCGTCCCTTGGACGTGACCGCCGCGCCCCGAGACGGGGCGATGCCGACGTCGCAGGTCTAACCCCGGCGGCGGATCTACAGTGCGCCGGCCTGTTCCATCGCCGCCACGTCGAGCAGCCGCTCCAGCACCTCGGGCTCCTGCGCTCCGGCGATCGCGTGCCGGCCGGCGACGACGAAACAGGGCACGCCGTTGATGCCCAGACGGTGCGAGCGCAGGTTCTCCACCAGCACCGCCTCGGTGTCCTCGCCCGAGGCGAGAAACGCCGCCGCGCCGTGCGCATCGAGCCCGGTCTCGACCGCGATCTGCACCAGGGTCACGCGGTCGCCGATGTCGCGCGCCTCGGCGAAGTGGGCCGTGAAGAGGGCCTCCACCACCTGCGCCGCCCGATCGTCGCGCGCGGCGAAGCGCACCAGGCGGTGCGCATCCACGGTCGGCGGGGTGCGCAGGATGCGCTCGAACCGGAAGGTGAGCCCCTCGGCCCGCCCCACCTCGGCGATCGCGGCGTGCAGCCGGCGCGCGCGGTCTTCGCCGCCGAACTTGCGCTGGATGTAGTCGGCATGCGCCATGCCGCGGGCCGGCATGTCGGGGTTCAGCAGGAAGGGCTGGAAGACGAGATCGACCGCGAGATCCGGGCGCAGCGCGAGCGTGCGCGTCAGCCGTCGCAGCCCGATCCAGCACCATGGGCAGACCACGTCGAACACCATCTCGACGGCGAGCCGCTCCGGCGGCCGGGCCAGCATGTTCATGGGCGGACGATAGCGGAACGCCGACCGCGGCACCATGCCGCGGCCACCGCGCTGGCACGCGGCGGCGACGCATCGCGCGCGGGGCTGGTGGGGCGGCCGCGCGCGAACATGACCCCGTACCAGCCCGCCGAAGGTCAAGCCTTCAGCGGGCTGGTATGAAAACATCGTAGATTGATTTATTTTATAAATTTTGACATAGTAAGCATAGCAGTCGGGGAGAGAATGAAACCGATGACCGACAAGGTGTTCTTCATGCCGTTCGATCCGCGCCGCCCGGAATTCGTGTATGCACAGTTCGAGTATGGCGCGACGAAAGGAGGTATAGACAAGAACCAGATCCAGATCGACCACGAACTGGCCAAGGGACACCGCGCGATTTCGGTCTGGTGGCAGCCTGGCAAGAAGAACCCGTTCCTCGCGGGCCTGTCGGACGGCCAGATCTACATTCGCGGCCATGGCATGCCCGGCTACAAGTCCATCGAGGGGGGGCGCGGGGGCGAGCGGGTGGACTACGACGAGGTCGTGGACCGGCTGCTCCAGAGCGGCCTGCGCAAGACCTTCGCCGGCAAGATCAAGTGCTACAGCTGCCACAGCGCCGAGTTCGGCGATACGGCCGGCAGCATGGATCGCGAGCAGGTCGGCACGCCGTTCGCGCAGCTCGTCGCCGATGAGCTCTATGCGCGCGGCGTCCGGAACTGCACCGTTTTCGGCTACTGGGGCGCGATCGACAGCTTCGTGAAGGATGGTTCCGAAGGCCGGCACAAATACGTGCGGGTGAAGAAGGTCGTCGACGGCAGGATGCAGCAGGTGGAGTACGGCCGGGCGAGCGAGGCGCGCTACCAGTTCGTCGGGCGGCCGAGGCCGAAGAAGCCGGGCCTCCTCCAGCGCCTCTTCCGCTGACCGGCATCTCTGTGGCCGCACTGCCCGGCCCGGCCCGCCGCGCGCCGGACCGGCGCGGTGAACGCAACGGTCTGTTAAGTGGCTTCGGCGATGGTACAGCCCTGGGTTGAACCTTCCGGAGAGCCACGATGTCGTTCCTGATCGGCCTGCGCATCGGGCCGCGCCTCTACCTCGCGCTCGCGTTCCTGGGCCTCGTCGCCGTGGGCGGCCTCGCCGCCAGCCTGACGGCGCTCGCCACCTACGACCGTACGGTGCAGGCTCTGCAGAACGCGGCCGAGCGCACCCAGATCGCCGAACGAATCAATGGCCTCGTCTATGCCGTGGTGATGGACAGCCGGGGCATCTACATGTCCCCCGACACCGCGAAGGCGAAACAGTTCGCAGACGGCATCCGCCGCTTCCTGCCTGTGATCGAACGCGACGTGGCGCGCTGGGAGACGCTGATCCCCGAGGATCAGCGCCCAGCCTTCGCGGCCGTGAAGGCCTCGGCCGCCGAGTTCGTGCGGTTCCGCGCCGAGACGGCGCGGCTCGGCACCGAGGAGAGTCCGGCGGCCGCCAATGCCCAGGGCAACAACGAGGAGAACCGGCGCAACCGCAAGGCCTTCAACGACGCGCTGAAGGCGATCGCCGACGCCACTGCCGCGGAGGTCGAGGCGCGCGCAGCCGAAGTCGCCGGGCTCTTCGAGCGGCTCGCGCTCTGGCTCACGCTCGGCACCGCGGCCGGGCTCGGCGTCGTCGGCCTGCTTGCCTGGCTGCTCGTCAGCCGCACCGTGGTGCGCCCGCTGGAGGCGGTGACGGGCGCGCTCGGGAGCCTGTCCGAGGGCCGCACCGACGTCGCCGTGCCGGGGGCGGAGCGGCGCGACGAGCTCGGCCGGCTTGCGCAGACCGCCGAGCGGTTCCGCGCCGCGCTGGTCGAACGGGCGGCGATGGAGCAGGCGCGGCTCGCCGAGGCGAAGGCGAAGGAGGCGCGCGCGGCGGCCATGGCCGAGGAGGTCACCCGCTTCGACGGCTCCGCCTCCGGCCTGCTCGCCCGGCTCTCGGAGTCCGCCGCGCGGCTGGATGCGGCGGTCGTGGCGATGCGCCATATCGCGGAGGTCTCGGCCCAGGGCTCGACCGCGGCGGCCGGTGCGGCGGAAGAGGCCTCGGCGAACGTCCAGACGGTCGCCGCCGCGGCCGAGGAGCTCGCCGCCTCGATCGCCGAGATCACCCGCCAGGTGAGCGAGGCGGCGCGAATCGCCGGCCGTGCCGTCACCGAGGCGCGCAGCACCGATGCCACCGTCCAGAGCCTGGCCGAGGGCGCGCGCAAGATCGGCGAGGTGGTGCGGCTGATCAACGACATCGCCGGGCAGACCAACCTGCTCGCGCTGAACGCGACGATCGAGGCGGCGCGCGCGGGCGAGGCGGGCAAGGGCTTCGCCGTGGTCGCGTCCGAGGTGAAGAACCTCGCCAGCCAGACCGCCAAGGCGACCGAGGAGATCGGCGCGCAGATCGAGGGGATCCAGGGGGCGACCGATCAGGCCGTGGTGGCGATCAAGGGGATCGGCGCGGTGATCGAGGAGGTCGACCGGATCGCCGCCGCGATCGCCGCCGCGGTCGAGGAGCAGGGCGCGGCGACGCGCGAGATCGCACGCAACGTCCAGCAGGCCGCCTCCGGCACGGCCCTGGTGTCGGCGCGGGTCTCCGATGTCGGGCAGGCAGGGCGGGAGGCCGAGGCTCAGGCGGCGACCGTGGGGGAGGCCGCCGCGGCGGTTGCCGCCTCGGCCGGTGGCCTCAGGAGCGAGATCGACGCCTTCCTCGGCCGGATCAAGGCCGCCTGAGCAGCAGGGCCGGCCTCAGCGCCAGGCGGGCCGGCCCAGGTTCACCTGGTCGCTGCGGGTGAGCGCGCCGGCCGCCGCGCCGACGGCACCGCCGATCAGCGCGCCCTCCAGCAGCGTCGCGCCGGTGACCGCGCCGATCGCAAGGCCGGCACCGGCGCCGATCGCACCGCCGGAGAGGGCACGGTCGCCGACGGTGTTGCCGCAGCCGGCAAGCGCCAGGGCCGCAAGGGTCAGGGCCACGAAGCGAGTCATCGGGGGTCTCCGCTGCGAATCGGACATGGCTACACTCTACCCGAAGCTGTGGCGGGAAGACGGCGCCTTCGCGGCAGCGTCCCGCCGCGGCATCGCCGACCGGGGGCGCCACGAGGGCGCGGCCGCCATGGCGATGCAGCTCCACATCGCACCTACAGCACGCCCAGCAGGTAGAGCAGCAGGATCACCGGCAGGGGTACGCCCAGAAGCCAGAGCAGCACGCCGCGCATCATGTCCTCCGTTCCGGCCTCGCTGCGGCGTGAACGCCGGCCCGAGCGGCTGGTTCCTCAGGCGCGGCGCAGCCGTGCGAGCAGGCCGAACGGGTCGGGCAGGCGGGCGGCGATCTCTCCCAGGCGCCGCTGCGCCTTCGGGATCAGCATCAGCGCCTCGATCCGGCGGTCGAGGAAGCGCAGCGTCTCCTCCGCGCCCTCGCTGTCGTCGCGCAGCCAGTAGAGCATGGTCGCGCCGTAGATCGCCGCCAGGCTCGCGCGCTTCGTGTACCAGGAGAAGTCGGCCGAGCGGTCGCCGATCGCACGCCAGATCGCATCGACCGTGCGCGCGGTGATCCGCGCCGCGGCCGGCGCGTTGTGCGGCAGGGCGAGCAGCGCGGTCGCGCGCGCCGCGGCCTCGCGGGCCCCGGCGTTCTGCTCGAGTCGGATGCGGATCGCCGCCGCCACGCGGTCGCGCACCCGCATGGCGGCGAGATCGAGTCCGCCCACCGCTTCGGCCATGCGGCGGTCGGCCAGGTCGCACCAGACCTCGATCGCCTCGACCGGGCCGCCGGGGAAGAGCAGGGGGAGGTCGGCCGGATCGAAGCCGGCATCCGCCAGCCCTGCGCGCAGCGCCTTGCGCGTCCAGCCGTCCAGCGGCACGTGCGGCAAGGCGGCCTCGACGGCCCTGTCGCGCTCCTCGCTCCGTTCGATTCCGCCCATGGCTGCTCCTCGTTCAGCCGTCGCGTCCGCCCGCCCTGGGCGCCTGCGCCGCTGCCTGGGCGGCGCGCGCGATCTCGTCGGTGAAGCCGAACAGCGCGAAGTCGTCCATCCGCATCGGGTAGAGGATGCCGTCGAGATGGTCGTATTCGTGCTGCACCACCCGCGCATGGAACCCCGCGACCGTGCGCTCGATCGGGGTCCCCTCGAGGTCGACGCCGCGGTAGCGCACGCGCGCCGGCCGCGGCACCGCGCCGCGCAGGCCGGGGATCGACAGGCAGCCCTCCCAGGCCACGTCCACCTCCTCGCCGGCGGGCTCGACCTCCGGGTTGATCAGCACCTGCACGCCGGGGCCGGTCGGGATGTCGTCCGGCGCGCCGGTCAGCCGCTCGGGGCGGCAGCGGAAGACGAAGAGCCGCAGCGGCACGTGCACCTGCGGCGCGGCGAGGCCGGCGCCGTCGGCATCGAGCAGCGTCTCGACCATGTCGGCGACGAGCCGCCGGATCTCGGCCGCGCCCGGATCATCGACGGGGCTGGCGCGCGCCAGCAGAACAGGGTTGCCCATGCGGGCGATCTTGAGGATGGCCATGCGGGATCCGCGCTGTTTGCCGAGAGATAGGACGGATCGCCGCGCCGGCAAAGCCGGGGGCCGGCCTTCCGCGCCGCGCGCCCGTGTGCTATCCACGCCCCTCCCGAGCCGGCCTCCGTCTCGGGCCTGTTTTTGCGCCCGCAGGTGACCCCGATCCCGGGGAGGGCGTGAGAGACGATGGAGGGTGTCTGCACGTGCAGGTTCTGGTTCGCGACAACAACGTCGACCAGGCGCTGAAGGCGCTGAAGAAGAAGATGCAGCGGGAGGGGATCTTCCGCGAGATGAAGCTCCGCCGCCACTACGAGAAGCCGTCCGAGCGCCGCGCGCGCGAGGAGGCCGAGGCCGTGCGCCGCGCCCGCAAGCTGGAGCGCAAGCGGCTGGAGCGCGAGGGGTTCTGACCCGATGTCCGGGGGCGCGCCTGCGCCCCGTCGAGGCGATCAGACCGCGGTTCGGGCCCGCCCGGAGCCGCGGTTCGGTTTTCCAGGGCAGGCGAATCGCCGATCGGTGATGCAGCCACGATGGGCCTGATGCGCGCGATCATCGGCACGATCCTGGGGCTGGTGCGCTGGCTTGGCGCGCTGGCGCTCCGGCTGCTGACGCCCTGGCGCTGGTTCCGCCGCCGCCAGCCGGCTGCGGTGCCCGCGCCCGCCGGCGCGCAGGCCGAGGAGGACTGGCCCGAGATGCCCCGGATCGGCAAGCCGGGCAGCGCGACCGACGAGCAGGTCGAGGCGCTGATGGAGCTGCGGGTCGTTCCGGCCCCGCCCTGCCGCGACCTGCACGACTATTCGGCCGAGGAGGCGCAGGCGATCCTGGACGCGATCGCCTTCGCCCGTGCCGTGACGGCGCAGGTGACCGGCGGCGAGGACGAGGACGCGCCCCCCGAGGCACTGACCGCGCTGCTGAACGAACTCCTGGCCGAAACGCTCGCCGATGCCGAGCTCCGCGCCTTCGCGCTGCGCTGGGCGAAGAGCGGCGCGTCGATGCCGATCCGCGAGAACACCACCTTCGAGAAGGCGCGCGCGGTGGTGCTGCGCCACTGGCAGCCGCACGAGGCGCCGGCCTCTACCTGAGCAGCACCAGCTGCGCCGGGCCCTCTGCCGGCACCCAGACCACGGCGTTCTGCTCGAACATCCGGCCGAGTTCGGCCGCCCGCGCCACTCCGTCGAGGGCGACCAGGAACGAGGGTTCCGGCGCCCACCCGCCGGCATCGTCTCCGCCCGCGCCGGCCAGGAACGGCCAGCCCTGCGCCTCGATGTGCGCGCGCAGCCGCGCCATCGCCGCCGCGTTCGCGGCCTCGTCCTGGCGCTGCCCGCGCGGGTTGCAGGCCGTGACGAACGCCGCGCCGGCGCAGCCCCGGGCGCCCAGCCAGGCCTGGGTGCGCGGTGCCGGCGCGCCGATCCTGAGCGTCTCGGCGCCTTCCGGCAGCTCCACCCGGTACCAGGCCGCGCGGTAGGCGGCGATCAGCGCCGCCGACAGGCGTGACCGCCCTGCCGGCTCGCGGCCCGCGCTGGCCTTGCCCTCGTTCGCGTCGTTCTCGCCCACTGGGTCAGTCGCCGCTCGCTGGTCGCTCTCGGCTTGGCGCGTGTGCCGCTTGCGCTCGCCCTGCCGTTCGTTTCCGCGCAGGGGCGTGCCTCTCCGGTGGTCGGGCTTCTGCATCGGCCCCGACGCGGGTGTGCACTCCGTGCGGCTGTCTTTGCCGGCTTGGGGGACGACGCGGAGTGGTTTGGCATCGCAACGTCCTGCCTCCTCCGTTCGCGCGCACGCCGCGGCCGTTCGTCCATCGGACGCGCGCATGCCAGCCGAGGTGCGCAGCCCCGGGCGACCCCGGTTGCCCCGGGCGCCCGGCCGCCGCATGATCGCGTTCCGGTGAGGCCACGACAGGGAGACGATCGTGACGACACGACGGATGATTCTCGCGGCCGCGGCGGCGCTGGCGGCGGCCGGCCCGGCGCAGGCGCAGACCTATGAGATGGTGGCCGGCGCGCTCGGCGGCGGCTGGTATACCATGGCGACGGGGCTGTCGCAGATCCTGCAGGAGAACGTGCCCGGGCTGACCATCCGCGTCGTGCCGGGCGGTGGGCTCGGCAATCCGACGCGGGTGCAGAACGGTGTCAGCCAGATCGGCTTCGGCCTCGACTTCCTCGTCTCCTCGGCGATCAAGGGCGAGGAGCCGTATCGCGCGCCGCACGACAAGATCAGCCATATCGGCGTGGGCTGGAGCCCGACCGAGCATCACATGCTCCGCCGCACCGACGAGGGGCCGGCCGACATGAAGGCGATCCTGACCATGCGCGGACTGCGCATCGGCACGCCGCAATCGACCTCGTCCGACACGCTGACGCTGATCCATATCCTCAAGCATCTCGGTTCGAGCTTCGACAAGATCCGGGCGGATGGCGGTCGCGTGGTGCAGGGCAGCTACACCGACATCGCCAACGCCTTCATGGACGGACAGGTGGACTACCTGTACGTGGCGCTCGCCCGCCCCGCGGCGATGGTGAACGAGATCGTGCGCGGCCGTCGACCCGCCACGCTGGTCGCCTTCCCGCAGGACATCCGCGACCACCTCTCGCGCACCTACGGATTCAGCCAGGGTGTGATCCCGGCCGGTACCTATCCCGCGCCGATGCAGACCGGCGAGGTGCCGGTCACCACCATGGACACCGTGCTGGTCGTGCCGACGGCGATGCCCGAGGACGTCGTCTACCGGATGCTCAAGGCCGTGATCGCCAACCGCGCGCGGCTGAAGGACATCCATCCCTCGATGGCCGCGTTCGACCCGGCGGTGGCATGCAAGTATCCCGGCGCGCCGCTCCACCCAGGCGCAAGGCGCGCCTACGCCGAAGCCGGCTGCACGCCCTGACGCTCGTCGCCCTGCTCGCCGGGCCGGGATCCTTCCCGGCCCGCCCGTATTCGTAACGGCCCGCGCATGCGCGAGCTTGCCGGTCCGTGGCGTGCGATCGTCTGGTTCTATGCCGCGCTGGTCGGGCTGGGGCATTTCTGGCTCGGCGGCGCGGGGCTGATGGAGCTGGTCGCGCGCGAGGGCTTCGGCGCCGGCCGCTGGACGCAGGACGTCTTCCCGGTGCTCGAGCCGCTGCAGCTGCGCGGCTTCCATCTGACCGCGCTCCTGCCGCTGATCTTCCTCCTCTATCCGGCGCTGCCGGGGCGCAGCCCGCAGGGTCGGCCGAGCCTGCCCGATCTCGTGCTGGCCGCGCTCTCGGCCGCGCCGAGCCTCTCCTTCCTCGTCCATGCGCAGCAGATCAACGCGCGGATGGAGTTCATCGATCCGCTGACGCCGGTCGAGTGGTGGCTCGGCCTCGCCGCGATCCTGACGCTGCTCGAGGCGATCCGCCGCGCGGTCGCACCGATCCTGGCCGGCATCGTCGTCGTGTCGCTGATCTACATGTATGTCGGCCACTGGATGCCGGGCGTGCTCAACACGCGGCCGTTCGATGTCGCGATGATCATCGAGACCGCCTACATCGTGCCGATCGTCGGCGGTATCTTCGGCCCGCTCACCGGCATCGTCGCCGGCACGATCGCGATGTTCATCCTCTTCGGCGCCTTCGTGCAGGGCTCGGGCACGGGACGGCTGTTCTCCAATTTCGGTGCGGCCGTCGCCGGACGCTTCGCCGGCGGGCCGGCCAAGGTCGCGGTGATCACCTCGGGCCTGTTCGGCACGATGAGCGGCTCGACCGTCTCGAACGTCGCGACCACGGGCTCGATCACTATCCCGATGATGAAACGTCTCGGCTACCCGGCCGCGGTCGCGGGCGGGATCGAGGCGGCGGCGAGCACCGGAGGCGCGATCATGCCGCCGGTGATGGGCGCGGCCGCGTTCGTGATGGCCGAGATCACCTCGATCCCCTATGGCGACATCATCCTCGCCGCGGCGATCGGCGCGGTGCTCTACTTCTTCGCGATCTTCGTCTCGGTGCATTTCGAGGCGAGGCGGCTCGGCCTCGCGGCGATGGAGCCGGAAACGATCCCCGGCTGGCGGGTGGTCGCGCGCGATGCGCATCTGGTCGTGCCGATCGCGGTGCTGGTGTGGCTGCTGGTGGCGCGCTGGTCCGGCAACTTCGCCGCCTTCGCCGCGACCGTGCTGATGATGGTCTGCGCCGCGCTGCGTCCGCACACGCGCATGGGGCCGCGCGCGATCGGCGACGCCTTCGCAAGCGCCACGCAGACCATGGCCGTGCTCGCCGCCGCCGTGGCGGGGGCCGGAATCATCACCTCGGCGCTGACGGTGACCGGCTTGGTCGTCGCCTTCGGCGGCATCGTCAAGGGATTGGCTGGCGGCAGCCTTGCCCTGCTCTGCGTATTGCTGATGCTGACCGCGCTGATCCTGGGCATGGGCGTGCCGACGACGCCGGCCTACATCATCACCGCGGCCCTCGGCAGCCCGGTGCTGCAGGAATATGGCGTCGATCTGCTCGCCGCGCACCTCTTCATGTTCTATTTCGCGGTGCTGGCGGACGCGACGCCGCCCGTGGCAGTGGCGTCCTACGCCGCGGCGGCAATCGCGGGGGCGAACCCGATGGCGACGGGCGTGCAGGCGCTGCGCTTCGCGCTCGCTGGCTTCGTGGTCGGCTACGCCTTCATCTACGACCAGGGAATCCTGCTGCGCGGAGGCCTCGTCACGATCGTCGAGGACACGGTGACGCTGATCGCCGCGCTCACGCTCGCCGGCGCCGCGTTCGGCGGTTTCTTCCGTGCCCGACTGTCGACATGGGCGCGTGCGGTCGCGCTTGCCTGCGGCCTGGGCGCGGCCTTCGGCCACATGGTCTCCGACCATGCGCGGCTCGGCTTCGTGCTGGTTGTGCTCGCGGTCTTCTGGCTGATGCCGGGACCGTTCTCCGCGCGGGAGGTGCGCCATGCCGGACCTGGTTGAACGGATGGAGGTGCTCCGGATCGACAGCGAGATCGCGATGCGCCGGGCGCACGGTTCCGGCGCGATCGCGCGCCGCGTGGGGCGGGTGATCCTGCGCCTGCTGACCGCCGACGGCATCGAGGGGCTCGGCGAAGCCGCGCCCTGGGCCCCGTTCGGCAACACCGCCGACACCACGGCGGCCGCGATCGACGGGCCCCTGCGCGCGGTCGTGGAGGGCGCGGACGCGACCCGCATCGCCGCGCTCGTCGAGGCGATGGACCATGCGCTGATCGGCCATCCGGAGGCGAAGGCCGCGGTCGAGATGGCGCTCTGGGACATCGCCGGGAAGCGGCTCGGCGTGCCGGTGCACGCGCTGCTCGGGGGCGCGGTGCGCGAGACGATCCCGCTCTCGTTCTCGATCGCCGACCCCGATTTCGCCGCAGATCTCGACCGGGCGCGCGCGATGGCCGGGCAGGGGATCGGCATCTTCAAGGTCAAGACCGGCTTCCTCACCCATGCCGACGATCTCGACCGGCTCTCGGCGCTGCGCGAGACCTGCCCGGCCGCCGACATCCGTGCGGACTACAACCAGGGCTTGGCACCCGAGGAGGCGCTGCGCCTCTGCCGCGATCTCGATCCCCTCGGCCTCGGCTTCATCGAGCAGCCGGTCCGCCGCGGCCAGGAGCGGGTGCTGGCGCTGATCGCCGCTGCGCTGGACACGCCGGTGATGGCGGATGAGAGCGTCTACTCCGCGCGCGAGATGCTGGACTGCGCGCAGGCGGGCTGGGCGGACTGCGTCTCGATCAAGCTGATGAAGGCGGGAGGGATCCTGCGCGCGCGCGAGGCCGACGCGGTGGCGACCGCCGCCGGCATCCCGACCTATGGCGGCACGCTGTGGGAGGGCGGGATCGCTCTTGCCGCCGCCGCGCACCTGATCGCGGCCTCGCCCAACATCCGGCTCGGCTGCGAGTTCTACATGCCGCGCTACGTGCTGGCGCGCGACGTCACGGCCGAACCGTTCCCCTACGAGGGGGGGGCGGTGCGCGTGCCGGACGGGCCCGGCCTCGGTGTGACGCTCGACGAGGAGACGTTGAGGGCCGATCTGGTCGCCGCGCGCGGCTGATACCCTCCGCACAAAGGCTCGACCTTTGTGCGGAGGGTATCGCGCGCGGGGCTGGTGGGGCGGCCGCGCGCGAACATGACCCCGTACCAGCCCGCCGAAGGTCAAACCTTCGGCGGGCTGGTATGACCCCTCAGAACAGCCGTCCGCCGTCCGGCACCGGGAAGTCGGGGCGCACCAGCACCACACCGCCGTTCTCGTCGGGGAAGCCCAGCACCAGGAACTGGCTCTCGAACCCGGCGATGCGCTTGGGCGGGAAGTTCACCACGCCGGCGACCTGGCGGCCGATCAGCGCGTCGGGCTTGTAGTGCACCGTGAGCTGCGCCGAGGTCTGGCGCGTGCCGATCTCCGGGCCGAAATCGACCCAGAGCTTGAGCGAGGGCTTGCGCGCCTCCGGGAAGGGCTGCGCGTCGATGACCGTGCCGACGCGGATCTCCACCCGCTCGAAATCCTCCCAGGCGATCGTCTCGGCCATGTGCTCCTCCCGGTTCGCGTCGATCATCCACAGCGCGCGCCGCATGTCACGTCTCGACGCGCGTGGCGTTCGCGTGCGCCGCGGACGGAGCCGGCGCAGGGGAGGATGGCGGTCGCCGGGTCCCGGCGGGGAGCCGTCCCGCATCTCCCGCCGCCGCGTGCGGCCGCCCCGGCCCTCCTGGCGGCGGCCGCGGCGGTACAGCCCCGTTCGCCGGCGGCGGGCACGATCAGCCCCACCCGCTTCAGGGTGGACGGTGGCTGGACCACCCGGCAGCCCCGTGGCATCACGATCCCATCACCGCAGGGGAGCAAGTCCAGCCATGGCCGTTGCCTCGTCCGAGACCCGGGTTCCGACCACGCCCAGCTTCCGGCTGGACGGCAAGCGGGCGCTCGTGACCGGGGCCTCGCGCGGGCTCGGCCGGGCGATCGCGATCGCCTTCGCCGAGGCCGGGGCCGAGGTGGTGCTGGCGGCGCGCGCGAAGGACGAGATGGACGCGACGGTCGCGGCGATCGCCGGCCGCGGGCTGCCGAGGGCGGTCGCGGTCGCGCTGGACGTGACGGATCGCGCCGCGGTGCGCCGCGTCGTCGCCGGGGCGGGACCCTTCGACATCCTGCTCAACAACGCCGGCACGAATATCCGCGAGCCCTTCCTCGAAGCCCAGGACGCCTCCATCGATGCGCTGCTCGACCTGAACGTGCGCGCCGCCGTGACGGTGGCGCAGGCGGTGGCGCAGGGCATGGTCGCGGCCGGCAAGGCAGGTGCGATCATCAACCTCTCCTCCGTGAACGGTCATGTTGCGGGTGTGAACCGATCCGTCTACACCGCCACCAAGCACGCGATCGAGGGGCTGACCAAGGCGATGGCGGTGGAGCTCGGCCCGCACGGCATCCGCGTCAACGCGATCTGTCCCACCTTCATCGAGACGCCGCTGACCGCCGGGCTGCTCGGCGATGAGGCGTTCCTGACCCGGATGGTGCGTGCGATCCCGCTCGGCCGGATCGGCCAGGTGGAGGACGTGATGGGCGCCGCCGTGTTCCTCGCCTCGCCGGCGGCGGCGCTGATCAACGGCGCCAGCCTGCTGATCGACGGCGGGATGACCTGCCTCTGAACGCGGCCGCGAAGGAGAGGACGATGCGCGACTTCCACCTTCCCGGCCGCAGCCCCGCGCGGGGGGTGAACGGCATGGCCGCGACCTCGATGCCGGTAGCGACGCTCGCCGCGCTCGACATCCTGCGCTCGGGCGGCAATGCGCTCGACGCCGCGGTCGCTGCCTGCGCGGTGCTCTGCGTGGTCGAACCGCAATCCACCGGCATCGGCGGCGACTGCTTCTGCCTCTACGCGCCCGCGGGCTCGAACGAGGTGATCGCCATGAACGGCTCGGGCAAGGCGCCGGCCGCGGCGACGATCGACTGGTTCGAGGCGCAGGGCATCACCGCGCTCGATCCCCGCAGCGCCCATGCGGTGACGATCCCCGGCGCGGTGCGGGCCTGGGAGGCGCTGCTCGCGAGGCACGGCCGCAAGGGCCTCGACGCCGTGCTGCAACCGGCGATCCGGCTCGCCGAGGAGGGCCACCCGGTGCATGACCGCGTGGCGTGGGACTGGGCGGCGGCACGCGACAAGCTCGCGGCCGACCCCGACAGCCGCGCGCGGTTCCTGCACGACGGCGCGGCGCCGAAGCCGGGCGAGGTGTTCCGCCAGCCGGAGCTCGCCGCAACCTTGCGCGCGATCGCCAAGGACGGGGCGAAGGCGTTCTACGAGGGTGCGATCGCCGCGGACATGGTGGCGAAGCTGCGCAGCCTCGGCGGGCTGCACACCGAGGAGGACTTCGCCGACGCCACCGCCGAGTTCGTCACCCCGATCCGAGGCACGTTCCGCGGCTACGAGGTGGTGCAGTGCCCGCCCAACGGCTCCGGCCTGATCGCGCTGATGCTCATGGGCGTGCTCGACCGGCTGGAGCCGGCCGCGGAGGCGATGTCGGCCGAGCGCTGGCACGCCGCGATCGAGGCCGGGCGGCTGGTCTACCGCGACCGCGATGCGTTCCTCGCCGATCCGGCGCAGGAGAAGGTCGAGGTCGAGCGGCTGCTGTCGCCCGACTATCTCGCGGCACTCGCGCGCACGATCGACCCCGAGCGGGCGATGCGCGAGCTCCCCCCCGCCGGCATGGCGGAGATCCTGCCCGCCCACGCGGACACCGTGTATCTCTGCGTGGTCGATGGCGAAGGCAACGCGTGCAGCTTCATCAACTCGCTGTTCGAGGGGTTCGGCTCGGGCATCCTGGCGCCGAAGTCCGGCGTGATGCTGCACAACCGCGGCTTCGGCTTCCGGCTCGAGCGCGGCCATCCGAACTGCATCGCGCCCGGCAAGCGGCCGATGCACACGATCATTCCTGGCATGGTGATGCAGGACGGCCGCGCGGTGATGCCCTATGGCGTGATGGGCGGGCACTACCAGCCCTTCGGCCATGCGAGCGTGCTCGCCAACCTGTTCGACCACGGCATGGACGTGCAGGAGGCCCTCGATGCGCCGCGCCTGTTCCCGCGCTCGGGCGCGGTGGAGGTGGAGCGCGGCATCCCGCCGGCGACCGTGGATCGGCTCGCGCGCCTGGGCCACACGCCGAGGCTCGCCGAGAAGCCGCATGGCGGCGGCCAGGCGATCTGGATCGACCACAGGAACGGCTCGCTCGTGGGCGCGTCCGATCCGCGCAAGGATGGCTGCGCGATGGGGTTCTGAATGCCGCTGCGCGCCTGGCAGGGCGACATCACCACGCTCGACCTCGACGCGATCGTCAACGCGGCGAACGAGCACCTGCTGCCGGGCGGCGGAGTGTGCGGCGCGATCCACCGCGCCGCCGGGCCGGAGCTCTGGGAGGCCTGCCGCCCCCTTGCGCCGGTGCGCACAGGGCAGGCCGTGATCACGCCCGGATTCCGGCTCAAGGCGCGGCACGTGATCCATGCGGTCGGCCCGGTGTGGCACGGCGGCGGGGCAGGGGAACCCGGGCTCCTCGCCTCCTGCTACCGCGCGAGCCTCGCGCGGCTGCGCGCGGCGGGGCTCCGCTCGATCGCCTTCCCCGCGATCTCCACCGGCATCTACGGCTATCCACCCGACCAGGCGGTGCGCGTCGCCGTGCGCGCCGTGCGCGAGGACCTCGCCGCGCAGGGCGAGGTCGACGTCACCTTCGCCTGCTTCGACCGCACGACGTACGATCTCTACCGGACCGAACTCGGGGAAACGCCATGACGGATACCGCGCTCTGCGACCTCACCGCGATCGAGCTCCGCCGCCTGATCGGGCGCAAGGCGATCAGCCCGGTCGATCTGCTCGATGCCTGCCTGAAGCGGATCGAGGCGGTGAACCCTGCCATCAACGCGATCGTGGCGATGGACGAGAAGGCCGCGCGCGAAGCCGCACAGGCGGCGGAGAAGGCGGTGATGGCCGGGGCGACGCTCGGCCCGCTGCACGGCCTGCCGCTCGGCGTGAAGGATCTCGACGAGACGAAGGGACTGCGCACCACCTATGGCAGCCGCCAGTTCGAGACCTTCGTCCCCGAGGCCGATTGCGGCATGGTCGCCAATCTGCGCGCCGCCGGCGCGGTGGTGCTCGGCAAGACCAATGTGCCGGAGTTCGGTCTCGGCGCGAACTCGGTGAACCCGGTCTACGGGCCGACCGGCAATCCGTTCCGCCCGACGCACAACGCCGCCGGCTCCTCGGGCGGTTCGGCCGCAGCACTCGCCACCGGCATGGTACCGATCGCTACCGGCTCCGACACGGGCGGCAGCTTGCGCAACCCGGCCGCCTATTGCGGCATCGTCGGCTACCGCCCGACGCCCGGGCTCGTGCCCTCGGAGAAGCGCGGGCTCGGCTGGACGCCGCTCTCGGTGCTCGGGCCGATGGCGCGCACCGTGCCCGATCTCGCGCTGATGCTCTCGGCGATGGCGGCGGACGATCCGCGCGATCCGCTCTCCGGCCCAGTCGACCCGACATCGTTCCATCCTCTCAGGGAGATCGACCCGGGCACACTGCGCGTCGCGGTGACGGAGGATTTCGGCTTCTGCCCGACCTCGCAGGAGGTGCGCGGCCTGTTCCGGGATCGGATCGGCCGCATCCGCCACGTGTTCGGCACCGTGGCCGAGGCGAGCCCCGACATGACCGGCGCCGATGACGCCTTCGCCGTGCTGCGCGCGGAAGGCGTGCTCGCCAGGCATCTGCCGGCCTATCGCAGCAGGCGGCATGTGCTCGGCCCCAATGTCATCGCCAATGTCGAGGAGGGGCTCAGATACACGCTCGAGGATCACGCCCGCGCCCATGCCGCGCAGACCGCGATCGCGCGGCGCTTCCACGCCTTCTTCAAGGACTTCGACCTGATCATCACCCCCGGCATGACGGTCCAGCCCAGGCCCTGGACCGAGCTCGCGCCGATGGAGATCGACGGAGTGAAGCTCCGCTCCTACTACCACTGGCTGGCCCTGCCCTACGCCGTCACCCTCGCCGGCCATCCGGCGATCATCCTGCCCTGCGGGGTGGATGCGAACGGCCTGCCCTTCGGCCTGCAGATCGTCGGGCCGCGCCGGGGAGATGCGTTCCTGCTCGCCGCGGCAGCCGCGATCGAGCGGGCGACGGCGCGGATCGAGCGCTGCGGCCGGCCGATCCCCGATCTCGAGGCGCTCGCCAAGGCGCCGCCGATCCACACCCTTCCCGGGGCGGACATGCTGGCGCATGTCGGGCGGGCGGCCTGACATTGCCCGGACCGCACGCCACCCCCTAGAGTCGTGCCATGAGCGAGACCGATCGAGGCCATCACGACATCGGCGGCGATCCCGCCGGCCCGGTGCCGCGCGCGGAGCACGTGCTCGCGCCGTGGGAGAAGGAGGTGGACGCGATCCGCACCGTGCTCGGCCAGAAGGGGCTGATGTCGGCGGACAAGCTGCGGCTCGGCATCGAGCAGCTGCCGGCCGAGGACTACCGCCGCCTGAGCTACTACGAGCGCTGGCTCGCCAGCATCGCCTGGACCATGGAGAAGGACGGGGTGATCCCGCCCGGTTCCTTCGCCGCGCGCGTCGCGGCCCTCGAGGCGAAGCGGTGAGCGCGCGCTACGCGCCCGGCGCGACGGTGCGCGTCGCGCGCGACCGCCCCGCGATCAGCCTCGGCCGGCAGCACATCCGCACGCCGCACTACGTGCGCGGGCTCGCCGGCACGGTCGCCGAGGTGATGGGGCCGTTCCGCAACCCCGAGGGGCTCGCGGTCGGCGAGGACGGGCTGCCGGAGCAGGTGCTCTATCGCGTGCGCTTCCCGCTCCGTTCGGTCTGGGACCAGTACGACGGCGATCCCTCGGACACCGTCGATGTCGAGCTGTACGAGCACTGGCTGGAGCCGGCCCATGCCGCATGACGGGCCGCACCATCACGGGCACGACCACGCGCCCGACGATCCGTCCTTCGGGTCGCGGGCCGCCCTGGGCGCGCGGGCGCTGCGCGAGCTGCTGGAGGAGGCGGGCGTGCTCGCGCCGGGCGAGGTCGCGCGCCAGGTCGAACGGATGGACACGATCACGCCTGCGCTCGGCGCCAAGGTGGTGGCGCGCGCCTGGACCGATCCGGACTTCAAGGCGCGGCTGCTCGCCGACGGCAGCGCCGCGGTGCGCGAGTTCGGCGTGGAGATGGGGACGACCCCGCTCTACGTCGTCGAGAACACCGAGTCCGTGCACAACATGATCGTCTGCACGCTGTGCAGCTGCTACCCGAAGCCGCTGCTCGGCATCCCGCCCGACTGGTACAAGAGCTTCGAGTACCGCTCGCGCGCCGTGCGCGAGCCGCGCGCGGTGCTCGCCGAGTTCGGCGTGCGCCTGCCGGACGGCGTGGCGGTGCGCGTGCACGACAGCACGGCCGATCTGCGCTATCTCGTGCTGCCGCGCCGTCCGGAGGGGACCGAGGGATGGGACGAGGCGCGGCTGGCCGGACTGGTCACGCGCGACTGCATGATCGGCACGGCCGTTCCGTCGGCCTGAGACGCCGATCGACGAGAGGGGGAGGTTCACCATGTCATGCACCCGACGGGATCTGCTCGGCGCTTCGGCCGCCGTGCCATTGGCGCTTGCGACACCGGCGCTCGCGCAGTCCGGACCGATCCGGATCGGCATGATCACCACGTTGTCAGGCCCTGGGGCAGCGCTCGGCAACGACATCCGCGACGGGTTCAACCTGGTGGTCAAGAACGCCGGCGGGCGGCTGGGCGGGCTGCCGGTCGAGGTGGTGATCGCGGACGACGCGCTGCGTCCCGAGAACGGCCGCGCGATCGCGGAACGCATGGTGCGGCGCGAGCGCATCCAGGTGCTGACGGGAATCGTGTTCTCGAACGTGATGCTGGCGGTCGCGCCGGTGGTTCTGCCGGCCGCCACCTACATCAGCGCCAATGCCGGGCCGAGCCAGCTCGCCGGCGAGGCATGCCACGCGAACTACTTCAACGTCGCCTGGCAGAACGACAACCTGCACGAGGCGGTGGGCCAGTACGTCACGCAGCAGGGCAAGCGGCGCGCCTATCTCGTGGCGCCGAACTACCCCGCCGGACGGGATGCGCTGACCGGATTCAAGCGCTTCTTCAGGGGCGAGGTGGTCGCCGAGCAGTACACGCGGCTCGATCAGCTCGACTACGCGGCCGAACTCGCGGCGATCCGCACTGCGGGTCCCGAGGCCGTCTACATCTTCCTGCCCGGGGGCCTGGGCATCAACTTCATCAAGCAATACGCAGCCGCAGGCTTGCGCGAGCGGGTGCCGCTCTACGGGCCGGGCTTCAGCTTCGACCAGGACGTGTTCCCGGCGGTGGGCGAGGATGCGCTCGGCTGCTTCAACTCCTCGCAATGGGCGCTCGACCTGCCGGTGCCGGCGAACCGCCAGTTCGTCGATACCTTCGAGCGCGAGTACGGCCGGCTGCCGAGCCTCTACGCCAGCCAGGGCTACGACGCGGCGCTGCTGATCGGCTCGGCGATCGCGGCCACGCGCGGGCGCGTGGGCGACCGGGCGGCGTTCGCGGCGGCGCTGAAGAGGGCCGATTTCCAGTCGGTGCGCGGCAGGTTCCGGTTCGGCAACAACAACCACCCGATCCAGACCATCTACATGCGGGAGGTGGTGAAGGACGAGAAGGGCCGGATCGTGAACAGGACGATCGGCACGGCGTTCGAGGACCACCAGGACGCGTATGCGGCGCAGTGCAAGCTGACGTGAGAGCCCGGGGGACCGCGCCGGTCCCCCGGCCTCCCTGCGGAGGGGCCATCTCCCGTTGGCCGGGAGCCGCGGGTCGCGGCCAAGGGGAGCGGCGCTCCGTGCAGGGGGGAGCGGGGGGACTAGCGTAGTCCTACCGGTTTCTTCATGGATTCCCTTCTCCTCCTCGAACAGGCGCTCAACGGCCTCACCCTCGGGGTGATGCTGTTCCTGATGGCGGCCGGCCTCACGCTGATCTTCGGCGTGATGGGTGTGATCAACCTGGCGCACGGCTCGCTCTACATGATCGGCGCCTTCGCGGGCGCGACCGTCACGGCACGCACGGGCTCCTTCGCGCTCGGCATGCTGGCCGGCATGGCCGCGAGCGCGCTCGTTGCACTCGCGCTCGAATTGACCCTGATCCGCCGCCTCTACGCGCGCGACCATCTCGATCAGGTGCTCGCCACCTACGCGCTGATCCTGATCGCCAACGAATCGGTGAAGATCGTCTGGGGGCCGCAGCCGATCTTCCTCGGCACGCCCGAGGCATTCGGCGGCAGCGTCGAGATCATCCCCGGCGTTCCGTACCCCGCCTACCGGCTCGCGATCATCGGCACCGGCCTCGCGGCGGCGGCGTTCCTCTGGTGGCTGATCGCGCGCACGCGGCTCGGCATGCTGATCCGCGCAGGCACCACGCATCGCGCGATCGTCCAGGCGCTCGGCGTGAACATCCAGGCGCTGTTCGCGCTGGTGTTCGCGATCGGCGGCGCGCTCGCGGGGCTCGCCGGCATGATGGCGGGGCCGCTGCTGGCGGTTCAGGTGGGCATGGGCGAGCAGATCCTGATCCTGACCTTCGTCGTCGTGGTGGTCGGCGGGCTCGGCTCGGTGCGCGGGGCGATGGCGGGCGCCGTGCTGGTGGGGCTGGTCGATACGCTCTCGCGCGCCGTGCTGCCGGTGGCGGTGCGCGAGGTGCTGCCGCCCTCGGCGGCCGACCAGGTGGCGGCGAATCTCGGGGCGGTCGCGGTCTATCTGCTGATGGCCGTGGTGCTGGCGATCCGGCCCCAGGGACTGGTGCCGCGCCATGCGTGAGCCGGCGCCGCCGCATGTGCGCCGCGGCTGGATCGCGGCGCAGGCGGGACTTGCCGTCCTGGTGGCCGCCCCGTTCGTCCTGACCGCCCTCGACCGCGCCTGGCTCCTGCCGACGCTGACGCGCATGCTCGCCTACGGGCTCGGCGCGGCGGCGCTCGATGTCGTGCTGGGCTATGGCGGGCTCGTGAGCTTCGGCCATGGCGCGTTCCTCGGCACTGGCGCGTATGTCGCCGGGGCGCTGATCCATCATGCCGGCGCGGCCACGCCGCTCCTACGCTGGCCGGTGGAGATCGACGGCAGTCTCGACGCCCTGATCGCCTTCCCGGCGGCCGCGCTAGCCGCCGGCGCGCTCGCCTTCCTGATCGGCGCGGTGAGCCTGCGCACGCGCGGCGTGCACTTCATCATGATCACGCTCGCCTTCGCGCAGATGGTCTATTTCCTCGTCCTCGCGATCCCGGAATACGGCGGCACGGACGGGCTGATGCTGCCCGCGCGGCATCGCCTGTTCGATCTCCCGCTGGACGGCGACCAGCCGCTCTACTGGGTCGCCCTCGTGCTGCTGGTGGGTTTCCTCACGATCGCGCAGCGCAGCATGGAGGCGCGGTTCGGGCTCGCGCTCCGCGGCGCGCGGCAGAACGAGCGGCGCATGCGTGCGCTGGGCTATCCCGTGTTCCGCATCCGCCTCGTCGCCTTCACCATCTCGGGTGCTGTGGCGGGGCTCGCCGGCGCGGTGCTCGCCAACCAGGCCGGCTTCGTCTCGCCCGATCTCCTGTCGTGGCAGCGTTCGGGCGAGCTGATCATCATGGTGATCCTGGGCGGGCAGGGGACGCTGTTCGGCCCGGTGCTCGGCGCCTTCGCGCTCCTTCTGCTCGAGGAGGAGCTCTCCGCCGTCACCGAGCACTGGATGCTGGTGCTCGGGCCGCTGCTGCTCGCCTGCGTGCTGTTCTTCCGGCGCGGCCTCTGGGGCCAGGTCGTGCGGGCGCCCGCGCATGGCTGAGCCGCTGCTGCAGGTCGAGCGGCTGAGCAAGCGTTTCGGCGCGCTCGCTGCGGTCGCCGACGTCTCGCTCGATCTCGTCTCCGGAGAGTGCCACGCGGTGATCGGGCCGAACGGCGCCGGCAAGACGACGCTGCTCGCGCTGATCGCGGGCGAGATCCTGCCCGATGCGGGCCGCGTCGCCTTCGCCGGCGAGGATGTGACGCGGCTCAAGGTGTCGCGCCGCGCCCTGCGGGGCCTCGGCCGCACCTTCCAGCTCACCCAGCTCTGCGCCGAGTTCTCGGCGCGGCGCAACGTGATGCTGGCGGTGGAGGCGCGCGTCGGCACGCCGTTCCACTTCCTCCGCCGCGCCGACAGCCTCGCGACCCTGGCCGCGCGCGCCGACGCCGCGCTGGTGATGGCGGGGTTGGCCGAGCGCGCGCATGTCCCGGCGGGCCTGCTGAGCCACGGCGAGCAGCGCCAGCTCGAGCTCGCGGTGGCGATGGCGGCGCGCCCGCGCGCGCTGCTGCTCGACGAACCCGCCGCCGGGCTCGGCCCGGCCGAGACCGCCGAGATGGCCGCACGGCTCGCGGCGCTGAAGGGCAGGGTGGCGATGCTGCTGGTGGAGCACGACATGGACACCGTGTTCCGCCTCGCCGACCGCATCACCGTGATGGCCGAGGGGCGCGTGATCGCTTCCGGCGCGCCCGACACGATCCGCGCGGATGCCGCCGTGCGCGAGGCCTATCTCGGCGAGATCGCCGATGCTTGAGCTCGCCGGCGTGACCGCCGCCTACGGTCCGGGCCAGGTGCTGTTCGGGATCGATCTCCGTCTCGGCGCGGGCGAGGTGGTGGCGCTGGCCGGCCGCAACGGCATGGGCAAGACGACGACGATCCGCGCGATCCTCGGCCTGGTCGCGCGCGGCGGGCGGATCGTCTTCGACGGGCGCGACGTCTCGACCGACCCGCCGCACCGCATCGCGCGCCGCGGCATCGGGCTGGTGCCCGAGGGAAGGCAGGTGTTCCCCACGCTCTCCGTGCGCGAGAACCTTGTCGCCACCGCGCGCGGCAGGGGCTGGGACGAGCGGCGCGTCTTCGCCCTCTTTCCGCGCCTCGAGGAACGCGCGGCGCAGCCCGCGCGCACGCTTTCGGGCGGCGAGCAGCAGATGCTGGCGATCGGGCGCGCCCTGATGACCAACCCGCGCCTGCTGATCCTCGACGAGGCGACCGAGGGTCTCGCGCCGCTGGTGCGCGCCGAGATCTGGGCGGTGCTCGCGCGGCTGAAGGCGGAGGGGCTCTCCATCCTGGTGGTGGACAAGGATGTGCGCGCGCTCGCGCGGCTGGCGGATCGTTTCGTCGTGCTGCAGAAGGGCAGTGTGGCCTGGCAGGGTACGGGTGCCGCACTGCTCTCGGACGAGGCGCTGCTCCACGGCATGCTGGGAGTATGACGATGGGCGATCCCGGATACGGCTGGCTCGAGAAGCAGTACGCGACCGTCACGGCGGTGCCCGACTTCCCGGCGATCGACGCGCGCTGGGCCGATGCCATGGCGGCAGCGCTCGCCGCGCATCCGCCGCGCGTCCTGCCCTATGGCGAGGGCGAGCGGCGCGCGATCGACGTCTATCTGCCGCCGGGCGTCAGCGATCCGCCCGTGCTGGTGTTCATCCACGGCGGCTACTGGCAGCTCCGGCACCGGCGCGATGTCGCCTGGATCGCGACACCGTGGCTTGCGCGCGGTGTCGCGGTGGCGATGCCCGGCTATCCGCTCTGCCCCGAGGTCAGCCTCGCCGCGCTGATCGAGGACGTGCGGACCGCGATCGCCGCGCTCTGGCGGGAGGCGCCTTCGCTCGGGCTCTCGCGGCGCTGGCTGGTGGGAGGGCACTCCGCTGGCGGGCATCTCGCCGCGACGCTGGCGGCGACCGACTGGGCGACCCGCGGGCTTGCGGATCTCCGCTTCGTCGGCGTGCTGCCCTCGTCGGGGGTGTTCGAGCTGCCGCCGCTGCTCGCGACCTCGCTGAACGTCGCGTTGCGGCTCGACCTCGCCGAGGCGACGCGGCTCTCGGCGCTCTATCTCGTCCCGCCCAGGGGGCTGCGCGTGATCGCGGCGGTGGGCGGGGCGGAGAGTGCCGAGTTCCTGCGCCAGACCCACGGCTTCGCGCGCCGCTGGGCGCAGCAGGGCGCGGCGGTGGCGGCCCTCGAGCTGCCCGGCCGCAACCACTTCACCGCGCAGGACGCCTGGGCCGAGCCGGACGGGGCGCTGTTCGCCGCCGCCTGGGGGCTCCTGCACGCACGCTAGGTGGGAAGGCCGAGCTTCCGTTCCACCCACGCATAGAGGCGGTAGAGCTGCTCGACGAACAGGTTGCAGAGGAAGATCCGCACCAGGTGGAAGCCGAGCACCAGCGGCACGCCGAGATTGAGCACCTTCGCCGTGATCGCCATCTCCGGCAGTCCGCCCGGCGCGGTGCCGAGGATCGCCGCCGCCACGGGAAGGCCGAAGGTGAACGCCACGGCGACCGCCACCAGCAGGCAGAGCAGCGCGAGCAGCCCGGTCGCCGCGATCGAGGCGAGCGCCAGATGACGCGAGCGCAGGATGATGTCGCGGTTCATGCGCGTGCCCAGCGACCAGCCCATCAGCACCTGTGCGGCGTCGATCAGCACGCCGGGCACGCCTGAGAGCGGCCGCTCCAGCAGCGCGAGCACGAGCGACACGCAGACGGGGCCGAACATCCACGCATTGGCGATGCCGAAACGCCGCAGCACGAAGGCGCCGGCGGTGGTGAGCGCGAACAGCAGCGGCAGCATCGGCCATGCCACCGGCACGGGCACCAGGCTGAACACGTCCACCCCCGGCTCGACGAAGGCGACCAGCAGCGGCGGGAAGGTCAGCACCACGAGGACCATGCGCAGCGTCTGGATCAGCGTCACCGTCGGCACCGAGAGCCCGGCGCGTGCGGCCAGCATCACCATCAGGATGATCCCGCCCGGGACGGAGGCGTAATAGGCGGTCTTGGTGTCGATCCGCGCGATTCGTGCGGTCATGCGGCTCGCCGCCGCGCCGGCGAGGATCGAGCCCACGCCGGCGAGGATCAGCGCCGGCAGGCTGCTTGCGAGTGCCCGCAGCACGGGCGGCGTGTAGGTCTGGCCGAGCCCCGTGCCGAGCACCAGCATCGCCACGGGCCTGGCGAGCGTGGCCGCCGCGACCTCGCGCCCGGCGAAGGCGACCGCCGCCACCGCCACCATCGCGCCGATCATCCAGGCCAGCGGCACGTGCAGCAGATGCGCGACATACCCCCCGGCGATCGCGACCGCGAGCGTGCGTGCCTGGATCGCGACCAGGCGTGCCGACGGAACAGGCACGCTCAGCGTGCCGCGCCGGCCCCCGAGAAGGCGTTGAAGGTGATCAGGGTGAAGGTGTCCTTCACCCCCGGCAGGCGCTGCACGGTCTCGGTGACGAACAGCCCGGGGTCCTGGTCGGGGGCGAGGTAGAACTTCCCGAGCAGGTCGTACTGGCCGGAGATCGAGTAGATCTCGCTCACCTCCTCGATCCGGTCCACGGCCTCGCGCGCGGTCTCGTAGGCGCGGCCCATCTCGCATTTGATGAGGACGAACAGCGGTCGCATCGGGCACTCCTTCGCCGGGCGGATGCTAGGTGGAGGCGGGGCACCAGACAACCCGATCCTTGGCACGTCGCTTGCCTCGCTGCGCGGGACCGGAGAGACTTGTTCCATGGCCACCGACACCGCCTCCGCCGACGCGCGCGATCGCGGCGGCCCAGCCCAGCCTCTGCTGATCGTGCGCGGGCTCAGGCGCTACTTCCCGCTCAAGGGCGGGCTGTTCGGTCGCGCCGTCGGCACGGTGCAGGCGGTGGACGGGATCGGCTTCGCGGTGATGAAGGGCGAGACCCTCGGCATCGTCGGCGAGTCGGGCTGCGGCAAGTCCACCACGGCGCGCTTGCTGATGCGGCTGATGGAGCCGGATGCCGGCGAGGTGATCTTCGATGGCGAGCCGGTGGGGCCGGGCGGGATGTCGCTGCGCGAGATGCGCCGGCAGATCCAGATGGTGTTCCAGGACAGCTACGCCTCGCTGAACCCGCGCCTGCCGATCGAGGACACGATCGCCTTCGCTCCCACCGTGCACGGCGTGCCGAAGGCGAAGGCGCGGGCCCGGGCGCGCGAGCTGCTCGCCGCGGTGGGGCTGGCGCCGGACCAGTTCGCCCGGCGCTATCCGCACGAGCTCTCGGGCGGGCAGCGTCAGCGGGTGAACATCGCCCGCGCGCTCGCGCTCGAGCCGCGCGTGATCGTGCTCGACGAGCCCGTGAGCGCGCTCGACAAGTCGGTCGAGGCGCAGGTGCTGAACCTGCTGGTCGACCTCAAGCGCGAGTTCGGCCTCACCTACGTCTTCATCAGCCACGACCTGAACGTGGTGCAGTTCATCTCCGACCGCGTGCTGGTGATGTATCTCGGCCAGGTGGTGGAGATCGGGCCGGTCGAGAGCATCTACGGCGCGCCGCGCCACCCCTACACCCGGGCGCTGCTCGCCTCGCGCCCGTCGATGGACCCCGCGCGGCGCATGACCGAGCCGCCGCTCACCGGCGATCCGCCGAACCCGATCAACCCGCCCTCCGGCTGCCGCTTCCGCACGCGCTGCGCATGGGCCGAGCCGGTGTGCGCCGCGGTGACGCCGACGCTTGCGGCGAACGCGGCGGGCGAGACGCATCTCGCCGCCTGCCACATGACCGTGCCGGGCTCGGGCCACAGCCGCGCCGCGGCGTGCGCCGCGTGACGGAGGTCGCGATGCAGGCGACGGCGCTCGACCGCCCGGCCGTGACCGACACGCTGGTCGCGGTGCGCGACCTCTCCGTGCGCTTCGTCTCGAAGGAGGCGACGGTGCATGCGGTGAACGGCGTCTCCTTCGACCTCGCCGCCGGCGAGGTGCTGGTGATCCTGGGCGAGTCCGGCTCAGGCAAGTCGGTAACGCTGCGCGCGCTGATGCGGCTGCTGCCGCCGCGCAAGGCGGTGATCGAGGGCGCGATCCGCATCGCCGGCCACGACGTGCTCGCGCTTCCCCCGCGCGCGCTCGAGGATTTCCGCGGCGGCGTGGCGTCGATGATCTTCCAGGAGCCGATGACCGCGCTCGATCCGGTGTTCACCATCGGCACCCAGATCGCCGAGACCATCATCCGCCACGAGGGCACATCCCGCGCCGAGGCCGACCGGCGCGCGCTCGAACTGCTCGAACTGGTGCAGATCCCGTCGGCGAAGCGGCGGCTCGGCAACTACCCGCACGAGCTCTCGGGGGGGCTGCGCCAGCGGGCGATGATCGCGATCGCGCTCGCCTGCCGGCCGCGGCTGCTGCTCGCCGACGAGCCCACCACCGCGCTTGATGCCACCGTGCAGATCCAGATCCTGCTGCTCCTGCGCAGGCTGCAGCGCGAGCTCGGCATGGGCGTGATCCTCGTCACCCACGATCTCGGCGTGGCCGGCGAGATCGCCGACCGGGTGGCGGTGATGTATGCCGGCCGCTTCGTCGAGTCCGGCATGGTCGAGGAGGTGATGAAGCGTCCTCTGCATCCCTATACCCAGGGGCTGATGGGCAGCACCGTGCACGCCGGTCTGCGCGGGGTGCGGCTCGCCGCGATCCCGGGCGCGCCGCCCGATCTCGCGCGGCTGCCCCCCGGCTGCGCCTTCGCCCCGCGCTGTCCCCACGCCGAGGATGCCTGCCGCGCCGCCGTGCCTGCCGAGAAGCGGCCGGTACCGGAGCACATGGCGCGCTGCATCCGCATCGCCGCCTGACATGCACGAGGGGGTTCCGCGTCGTTTCGGCATCGGCCAGCCGGTGCGCCGCACCGAGGACCCGCGCCTCCTGCGCGGCCGGGGCCGGTACGTGGACGACCTCGCCCCGCCCGATGCGCTGCATGCGGTGTTCGTCCGCTCGCCGCACGCCCATGCCCGGATCGTCGCGATCGACGCGGCGGCGGCGCGTGCCGTGCCCGGTGTCGTCGCCGTCGTCACCGGCGCTGACCTGCGCGCCGCCGGGCGCGGCGCCCTGCCGTGCGACCTGCCTCTCACCGGCGACGATGGCCGTCCCGCGCGCTATCCGCCGCGCCTCGCCCTGCCGCACGATCGTGCGCGTTTCGTCGGCGAGGCGGTGGCGATGGTGGTGGCCGAGACGCTCGCGGCGGCGCGCGACGGCGCCGAGGCCGTGACGGTGGAATGGGGGCCGCTCGATCCCGTGATCGGCATCGGGCAGGCACGGACGGCGCCCGCGATCCACGACGAGGTGCCGGGCAACCGCGCCTATCGCTGGCAGGCCGGCGACGCCGCCGCCGTCGAGCGCGCCTTCGCGACGGCGGCGCATGCCGTCTCGGTGCCGGTGCGGATCAACCGCGTCGCGGTCGCCCCGCTCGAGACGCGCGGCGCGGTGGCCTCCTGGGATGCCGCGCTCGGCCGCTGGACCCTGCTCGCCGCCACCCAGGGCACCACCGAGGCGCACGGCGAACTGACGCGCGGCGCGCTCGGTGTCGCACCGCAGGCGCTCAGGATCGTCACTCCCGATGTCGGCGGCGGGTTCGGCATGAAGAACCATGCCTATCCCGAGCATGTCGCGCTCCTGCACGCGGCGCAGGCGCTCGGCCGTCCGGTGCGCTGGCAGGCCGAGCGCACGGAGGCCTTCGTCAGCGACAGCGCCGGGCGCGACCACGAGATCACGGTCGCGCTCGCGCTCGATGCCGAGGCGCGCATCACCGCCGTGCGCTGGACCTGGGCCGCCGATCTCGGCGCCTACTGCGTCGGCTTCGGCCCCGGTGTGGGCACGATCGGCGGCCCGCGCATCGCCGTCGGGCCCTACGCGATCCCGGCCTTCCACGTGCTGAGCGAGGGGTTCCTGACCACCACCGCGCCGGTCGATGCCTATCGCGGCGCCGGCAAGCCGGAGGCGGCCTGTGCGCTGGAGGTGGCGATGGACGCGGCGGCCGCGGCGATCGGCCTGGACCCGGCCGAACTGCGCCGGCGCAACCTCGTGCCCGCCTCGGCCATGCCCTGGCGCACGGCGACGGGGCAGACCTACGACAGCGGCGATTTCGCGGCCGTGATGGAGCGTGCGCTCGCGCTCGCCGACCGCGCGGGCTTCGCCGCCCGTCGCCGCGCGGCGGAGGCGCGCGGGCTCCTGCGCGGCCTCGGCTTCGGCGTCTATGTCGAGCCCTCCGGCTTCCGCGACAACCGCGTGCAGGTGGCGTTCGACCGTCAGGGCGGCGTGACCGTGACGCTGAGCGCGGTCTCGAACGGCCAGCCGCACGAGACGGTATTCGCGCAGATCCTGCACGACCGGCTCGGCGTGCCCTTCGAGCGCATCCGCGTGGTTCAGGGCGATTCGGACGTCACCGGCTATGCCTCGGGCACGGCCGGGTCGCGCACGCTGACGGTCACGGGGGTGGGGCTCTATCGCTGCGCCGAGGCGATCGAGGCGAAGGGACGCCGGATCGCGGCCAACCTGCTCGAGGCGGCGGCCGAGGACATCGTCGCCGAGCGCGGCGTCTTCCGCATCGCCGGCACCGACCGCGCGGTCGGCATCGCCGAGGTCGCGGCCGCCGCGTGGAACCCCGCCATGGTGCCCGAGGACGAGAGCCTCGGGCTGGAGGCCTCCGCCCACCCGGTCCAGCGCGTGCCGAACTACCCGAACGGCTGCCACGTCGCCGAGGTGGAGATCGATCCGGCGACCGGGGTGGTCCGGCTCGAGCGCTACACGGCGGTGAACGATTTCGGCGTCGTGGTGAACCCGCTGACCCTGCGCGGCCAGGTGACGGGCGGGATCGCCCAGGGTGTCGGCCAGGCGCTGCTCGAGGACATGCGCTACGACCCCGAGACCGGCCAGACCGCGACCGCCTCCTTCATGGACTACGCCGTCCCGCGCGCCGACGACCTGCCCGCGATCGACTGGGAGACGGTGGAGATTCCCTGCCGGACCAATCCCCTGGGCGTGAAGGGGTGCGGCGAGGCGGGCTGCGCCGGCAGCCTGCCGGCAGCGATGAACGCGGTCGCGGACGCGCTCCGTTCCGCCGGCGTGCCGGAGGCGGCGCTGCCACTGCCGATGCCCGCCACGCCCGAACGCGTGTGGCGGGCGCTCCGGTGCGGCAACACTTCGTCACACCCCGCCGCGGCTTCGTGACCGGAAAGGAGATTGTTCCCAACCGGCCGCGGTGCCATCTTCCCCGCGGATCCAGGGGAGTCTGGCGTCGATGCGAAGCGCATCGCAGATCGCGGTCGTCGCGGTGGTGGCCGGCCTGGGCGCCGGCTGGTACCTCTACGGCGCCCGTCTGGGGCTGCCCGACCCGCTGGTGCTGGTCGGGCTTCGGCCGGTCGCGGAGGCGAACGCGAACCGCCCGGCGGGGGGCGCGCGCGTGCAGGTGGTCACCGCGCCGGTGCGCCAAGCCGCCGTGGTCGAGCGGATCGAGAGCATCGGCACCGCGCGCGCGCGCGAGGCCGTGACCGTCACCAGCCGCGTCTCGGGCATCGTCGCCGCCATCCGCTTCGAGGAGGGCCAGAAGGTCGCTGCCGGCGACATCCTGGTGGAGCTCGACCGCAGCCAGCAGGTCGCCGCGCTCGATCGGGCGCGCGCGGCCGCCGACGATGCGCGCACCAAGCTCGACCGGGCCCGCAGGCTGCGCGCCACCCAGGCGGTGGCGGAGGCGCAGATCGACCAGCTCGAGGCGGCGCTGCGCCAGGCCGAGGCCCAGGTGCGCGAGGCCGCGGCAAGGGTCGAGGAGATGAAGATCATCGCCCCCTTCTCGGGCCGCGTCGGGCTGCGCCAGGTGAGCCTCGGCGCGCTGATCCAGCCGGGCACGGCGGTGACCACGCTCGACGACCTCGCGCGGCTGCGCGTCGAGTTCGCGGTGCCCGAGGTGCATGTCGCCCGCCTCGCGGTCGGCCAGCGCGTGGTCGCGACCTCGAGCGCGTACGACGACCGGCGCTTCGAGGGCGAGGTGACCGTGGTCGATACGCGCATCGATCCCGCGACGCGGACGGTGCGCGCGGTCGCCGAGTTCCCCAATCCGGACGAGACCCTGAAGCCCGGCCTGTTCCTCAACATCGCCCTCACCCTTGCCGAGCGCCCGGTGGCGCTGCTGGTGCCGGAGGAGGCGATCGACCCGGTGGGTGACCGCACCTTCGTCTTCGCCGTGCGCGACGGCCGCGCGGTGCGCCAGGAGGTGCGGCTCGGCATGCGCACGCAGGGAGAGGTCGAGGTGCTGAGCGGCATCGCCGCCGACGACCAGGTGGTGGTCCGCGGTCTGCAGCGGCTGCGCAACGGTATGCCGGTGCACGTCACCGAGGTGTTGCGCCGGCCGATGAGCTGATCCTTCGCGCGGGCAGGCACGGGACGGGGCGATGGTCCTCTCCGACGTTTCGATCAAGCGGCCGGTCTTCGCCACCGTCATGAGCCTGCTCGTGGTGGTGCTGGGGCTCGCCGCCTTCACCAAGCTGCCGGTGCGCGAGCTGCCGCAGATCGATCCGCCGATCGTCTCGATCACCACCCAGTACCGCGGCGCCGCCGCCCCCGTGGTCGAGACCCAGGTGACCGAGATCATCGAGGGCGCGATCGCGGGCATCGAGGGGATCAACATCATTTCCTCGGAGTCGCGCGACGAGCGCAGCCGGGTGGTGATCGAGTTCCGCCTGACGCGCGACATCGACGCCGCAGCGAACGATGTGCGCGACCGTGTCGCGCGCGCGCTGACCAGGCTGCCCGACACGGCCGATGCGCCGGTGGTCGCCAAGCAGGACGCCGATGCGCGCGCCATCCTGTGGGTCACGCTGGTCTCCGACCGCCACACCGGCATGGAGCTGACCGACATCGCGCGCACGCTGATGGTCGATCGGCTCTCCACCGTGGACGGGGTGGCGAACGTCGTCATCAGCGGCGAACGGCGCTTCGCCATGCGCATCTGGCTCGACCGCCGCACGCTTGCCGCGCGCGGGCTGACGGTCGAGGACGTCGAGAACGCGATCCGGCGCGAGAATGTCGAGCTGCCCGGGGGACGGCTCGAGAGCAGCGCGCGCGAGTTCAGCGTGCGCACGGACACGCGGCTTGCCACGCCGCAGCAGTTCCGCTCGATCGTCGTCGCGCAGCGGGGAGGCACGCAGGTGCTGCTCGGCGACGTCGCACGGGTCGAGATCGCGCCGGAGGACGACCGCGGCGAACTCCGCGTGATGCGCCAGACCGGCGTCGGACTGGGCATCCAGCGCCAGTCCACCGCGAACACGCTCTCGGTCGCGAACGGGGTGAAGGCGGAGGTCGAACGGCTCAGGCCCGCCCTGCCCGAGGGCATCAGGATCGTCTACGGCTACGACGAGAGCCTGTTCATCGCCCAGTCGATCTACGAGGTGTTCCACGCGCTGATGATCGCGCTCTCGCTGGTGATCGGCGTGATCTTCCTGTTCCTCCGGTCCTGGCGCGCCACGATCATCCCGGCGGTCGCGATCCCGGTCTCGATCATCGGCTCGTTCATCGCGCTCGCGGCGCTCGGCTTCTCGCTCAACGTGCTGACGCTGCTCGGCATGGTGCTGGCGATCGGCATCGTCGTCGACGACGCGATCGTCGTGCTCGAGAACATCCACCGCCGCATCGAGGAGGGCGAACAGCCGCTGGTCGCCGCCTTCCGTGGCGCGCGGCAGATCGCCTTCGCGGTGGTCGCGACCACGCTGGTGCTGGTCTCGGTGTTCCTGCCGATCTCCTACCTGGAGGGCCAGACGGGGCGGCTGTTCAGCGAGTTCGGCTTCGCGCTCGCCGCCTCGGTTCTGGTCTCGGGCTTCGTCGCGCTCAGCCTGACGCCGATGATGTGCTCGAAGCTCCTGCGCCCGCACGCGGCCGACGGGCGGCTCGTGCGCTGGACCGAGCCCGCCTTCGTCGGGCTGAACCGCGGCTTCCGCTGGGCGCTCGAGCGCAGCCTGCGGGCGCCGATCCTGGTGCTGGCCGGGTCGGTCGGCGTGTCGCTGGTGGCGGTGGCGCTGTTCGTGGCACTGCCCAAGGAGTTCGCCCCGGTCGAGGATCGCGGCGTCGTCGTCGTGCCGATCACGGCGCCCGAGGGCGCCTCCTTCGCCTACACCCGCGAGCACGTGGCGAAGGTCGAGGACATCCTCCTTCCCTATGTCGAGCGTGGGGACGGCGTGATCGTGTTCGCCTCGATCGGCGGCTTCGGCCGGCCGGCGATCTCGAACACCGCCAACGTGTTCCTGCGCCTCGCGCCGTGGCAGAGCCGCACCGTCAAGCAGCAGGACCTGACCGCCGAGATCTTCCCCAAGGTCGCGGCCATCCCGGGCGTTCGCGCCTTCGCCGTCAATCCCGGCTCGCTCGGAAGCCGCGGCTTCCAGGCGCCGATCCAGTTCGTCCTGCAGGGCCCCGACTACGATACGCTGGTGCAGTGGCGCGATGCGGTGATGGAGCGGCTGCGCGAGAGCCCCCTGCTGGTGAACATCGACAGCAACTTCAAGGAGACCAAGCCCGAGATGCGCGTCGGCATCGATCGCCGGCGCGCGGCCGATCTCGGCATCTCGATCGAGACCATCGGGCGCACGATCGAGACCATGCTGGGGGCGCGCGAGGTGGGCACCTATGTCGAGCGCGGCAACGAATACAAGGTGATCCTGCAGGCGGAGCCGGCCGACCGGGCGACGCCGCACGACCTGCAGAACATCTTCGTGCGCACCCGGTCGGGCGAGCTCGTGCCGCTTGCGAACCTGATCACGCTCGCCGAACGCGCCCGCCCGCAGTCGCTCAACCGCGAGGACCGTCTGCGCTCGATCACGGTGACCGCGAGCCTCGCGCCGGGCGCCAGCCTTGGCGAGGCGCTCGAGGCGGTGGAGGCGGCGGCGATCGACGTGCTGCCGCCCGAGGCGCGCTTCACCTGGCGCGGCCAGAGCCGCGAGTTCAAGGAGAGCTCCTCGGCGCTCTACGTCACCTTCGGCCTCGCCCTGCTGATCGTCTTCCTGGTGCTCGCCGCGCAGTTCGAGAGCTTCGTCCATCCCTTCATCATCCTGCTCTCGACGCCGCTCGCGGTGACGGGCGGTCTCGCCGCCCTCTACGTGCTCGGCCTCTCGCTCAACATCTTCAGCCAGATCGGGCTGATCCTGCTGATCGGGCTGATGGCGAAGAACGGCATCCTGGTCGTCGAGTTCGCCAACCAGCTCCGCGACCAGGGCCGCGCCGTGCGCGAGGCGGTGCTCGAGGCCTCGGTGGCGCGGCTCCGGCCGATCCTGATGACGACGATCGCCACCATCCTGGGCGCTTGGCCGCTCGCCGCCGCGACCGGCGCGGGAGCGGAGAGCCGGCAGGCGCTCGGGGTGGTGGTGATCGGCGGCATGGGGCTCTCGACGCTGATCACGCTGTTCGCGATCCCGGCCCTCTACCTGCTGCTCGCCCCGCTGACCCGCCCCTCGGGCGAGATCGCGCGCCGGCTCGCCGCGATCGAACGGGGTGCGGCTTCGCCCCAGCCCGCCGAATAGTCGGGCTGCATCGGCGCGGGTTCCGCGGACCGTCCCGCCGGCGCAGGATGGTGGCGGAGAGGGGAGGACGCATGGACGCGACGGCACCGGTGCTGACGGAGATCGGGGGGAACGGCGTGGCGTGGGTCACGCTGAACCGGCCGAAGGTCAACAACGCCTACGACGAGGAGATGCTCGCCGCGCTGCAGGAGGGGCTCGCGCGGCTCGCCGCCGACGCCGCCGTGCGCGTCGTCGTGATCGCGGGGCAGGGGAGGCACTTCCAGGCGGGGGCGGATCTCGCCTGGCTCGCGCGCGCGGCCGAGTATCCGCCGGAGCGTGCCTATCGCGCCTCGATGGCGACCACGCGCACGATGCGGATGCTGAACGAGCTGCCCAAGATCACCGTCGCCAAGGTGCGCGGCGGCTGCTTCGGCGGCGGCGCGGGCGTGGTCTGCTGCTGCGACATCGCGATCGCCGAGGAGGGAGCGATCTTCGGCCTGACCGAGGTGCGCGTGGGTGTGGCGCCGACGCCGATCAGCACGCACATGGTGCATGCGCTCGGCCTCAGGCAGGCGCGCCGCTATGCGCTCACCGGCGAGCGCTTCGGCGCGGCCGAGGCGCTGCGCATCGGCCTCGTGCACGAGGTGGTGCCGGCCGACCGGCTCGATGCGCGCGTGGACGAGATCGTGGCGGAGGCGCTGATGGCGGCTCCCGGCGCGGTCGCGCGCGCGAAGGCGTCCATGCTCGGCGCTACCGGCTGGGCGCTCGACGAGGCGACGATGTCCTGGCTCGCGCATGACAGCGCGATGCAGCGCGCCTCGGCCGAGGGGAAGGAGGGGCTTGCCGCCTTCCGCGAGAAACGCCGCCCCGCCTGGGCGCCCGCGCAGGGCTGAGCCGATGACCGAGATCCTCGCGGAGGCGCAGCTGTACGACGTGGCGCGGCTGCGCGCGGCGGCCGAGGCGGTGTTTCGCGCCGTCGGCTGCCCGGCCGACGAGGCCGCTGCCGTCGCCGAGCATCTGGCCGAGGCCAATCTCTGCGGCCACGACAGCCATGGCGTGATCCGCGTGCTGCCCTACGTGAAGGCGCTGCGGCGCGGCTACTTCCACGCCGGACGCACGCCCGAGGTGGTGCGCGAGGCGCCGGCGCTCGCGGTGCTGGACGGGGCGATGGGGCTCGGCCAGCCGCTCGCCAACGCCGCGACCGACCGCGCCTGTGCGATGGCTGCGGCCGCCGGCTCGGCGACCGTGCTGCTGCGCCGCGCGGGCCATGTCGGCCGGCTCGGCGCCTATGCCGAGCGCGCCGCCGCGCGCGGCATGGCGACCGTGATCTTCTGCAACGCGCCCCGCCCGGGCGGCGGCGTGATCGCGCCCTGGGGCGGCATCGGTCGCCGCCTCGGCGCGAGCCCGATCGCGATGGGCATGCCGCGTCCGCCCGCGCCCCCGGTGGTGCTCGACTTCTCCACCTCCTACTACGCGGTCGGCAAGCTGCGGGTGGCGCGCAACAGGGGCGAACTGCTGCCCGACCCGGCGGTGATCGCTGCCGACGGAACGCCGACGCGGGACCCGAACGCCTATTTCGGCCCGCCCGAGGGGGCGATGATCCCGTTCGGCGGCCACAAGGGCTATGCGCTCAATGTGTTCACCGACCTGCTCGCCGGCATGCTCTCGGGCGGCGGCGCCGACTACCCCCCGCCGGGCTCGGACGAGCAGGGCGGCAACAACCTGATGATCGTCGCCGTGGCGGTCGAGCAGGCGGCCGAGCCGGCCTGGCTTGCGCGCGCGATCGCCGATTATGCCGCCTGGGTGACCTCCGCCCCGCCGGTCGATCCGGCCCGGCCGGTGATGCTGCCGGGCGAGCCGGAGGCCGCGACCCGCCGCCGCCGCGCCGTCGAGGGCGTGCCGCTCGACCCGCGCACCGTGGCGCAGGTGAACGAGGCGGCGGCGCTGGTCGGGCTGGCAGCACCCCTGTAGCCGCCACAGGCCGCCCCGTCGCCACGCCGGGGTTGCGGTGGCGAGACCGCACGCCTAAACTGAACCGTATAGTTCAGCGGGGGCGGGTCGGGGTCATCCCGGCCCGCCTTTCGTGACCCGACCCGCCTTGCGTGACCGGAGACATCACCATGCGTCGCTTCATCGTCGCCGTGCTGGCGGCCGCGATCCTCGCGGGCGGCGGGTTCGGGCTGTGGCAGTTCCGCCAGCAGCTCCACCAGGCGGCGAACGCCTCGCGCGCCGGCGGCGGCCCGCCGGCCGGGCTCGCCGTCCCCGTCCTCGCCGAGCCCGTCTCGGTCGAGCGCATCGCCGAGGAGGTGACGGCGATCGGCACGCTGCGCGCCAACGAGAGCGTGGCCTTGCGCCCGGAGGTGGCCGGCCGGGTGGCCGAGATCGCCTTCGCGGAGGGCAGCGTCGTCACCGCGGGCACGGTGCTGGTGCGGCTCGACGATCAGATCCCGCGGGCCGAGCTCGCCCAGGCCGAGGCCGAGCTCGCGCTCGCCCAGGCGACCGCGCGCCGCGCCCAGGAGCTCTACGCCCGCGGCGCCGGCTCGGCGGCCGCGCGCGACCAGGCGG